>NZ_CP082945.1:3386250-3715000 GCF_019933235.1 Streptomyces angustmyceticus
ACCGGTTCCTGTTCGTGCCGCTGGGCACGGGCATCGCGGGCGCCATCGGCATCGGCGGCCGGATCGAGGCCGGGGCGCACGGCAGCGCGGGAGAGATCGGCCACATCGTCGTACGGCCCGGGGGGCGCGCCTGCGGCTGCGGCCGGCGCGGCTGCCTGGAGACGGTGGCCTCGGCCGCCGCGGTCGGCCGGGACTGGGCGGCGGTCTGCGGGGACCCGCGGGCCGGTGCGGCGGACGCGGCCAAGGCCGTGGAGTCCGGCGACGAACGGGCCCGCGCCGTGTGGCAGAACGCCGTGGACGCCCTCGCCGACGGCCTGGTCACCGGCCTCACCCTGCTCGACCCGCGGACGCTGATCATCGGCGGCGGGCTCGCCGAGGCGGGCGACACGCTGTTCACACCTCTGCGGGAAGCGGTCCGCCGCCGCGTTACGTTCCAGCGGCTCCCCTCGATCGTTCCGGCGGCCCTGGGGGACGCCGCCGGGTGCCTGGGCGCAGGACTGCTCGCCTGGGATCTTCTCTCCACGGAGGTAACCGCCTGATGGCACAGCAACAGTCCGCGCAGCGGTCCCCGGCCCCCGGACGCACCGTCCTGACCGGTGCCCGGATCGCCCGGCCCTCCGGTGTCGTCGAGCGCGGCCGGATCACCGTCGAGGACGGCCGGATCGGCGATGTCCTCAGCCGTGACCTGGACGTGGAGGAGGCGGCGGCCGGCCGCGTCGTGGACCTGACGGGCCACCTCGTCGTGCCCGGCTTCGTCGACATGCACGTGCACGGCGGGGGCGGCGGCTCGTTCTCGTCCGCCGACCCCGAGGAGTGCATGACGGCGGTCGAGACCCACCGCAGGCACGGCACCACCTCCCTGCTGGCCTCCACCGTCACCGGCGAACTCACCGACCTCGCCCGGCAGGCCGCGGTGCTCGCCGAGCTGGTCCAGCAGGGCGAGCTGGCCGGCATCCACTTCGAGGGCCCGTTCATCTCCGCCCACCGCTGCGGCGCCCACCAGCCGGAACTGCTGCGCGACCCGGACCCGGCCGACGTGCGCAAGCTCCTCGGCGCCGCCCACGGCAGCGCCTCGATGATGACCCTCGCGCCCGAACTGCCCGGCGGCCTGGAGTCCGTACGGCTGCTCGCCGACGCCGGAGTGATCGCCGCCGTCGGGCACACCGACTCCGACTACGACGCCACCCGCCGGGCCATCGACGCCGGCGCCACCGTCGCCACCCACCTCTTCAACGCGATGCCCGCGCTCGGCCATCGCGCGCCCGGCCCCGTCGCCGCGCTCCTGGAGGACGAGCGGATCACCGTCGAGCTCATCAACGACGGCACCCATCTGCACCCCGCCGTCCTGCAGCTGGCGTTCCGTGAGGCCGGCGCCGGGCGCGTCGCGTTCATCACCGACGCCATGGGCGCGGCCGGCATGAGCGACGGGATGTACCCGCTCGGCCCGATGCGGGTCGAGGTCAAGGACGGCGTCGCACGGATCAGCGAGGGCCCCACGGCCGGTTCCATCGCCGGCTCCACCCTCACCCTGGACCGGGCCTTCCGGCGCGCGGTCACCGTCGACGGCCTGACGGTCGAACAGGCCGTCGACGCGCTTTCGGCCACCCCGGCCCGCCTCCTGGGCATCGACGGCCGGACCGGCTCGCTGCAGACCGGCAAGGACGCCGACCTGGTGGTGCTGGACGCGGCGTACGAGGTGGCGGGGGTCATGCGCCGGGGCGAGTGGGTGGTGCGCCCGGCGGGCGCCTGACGCTCCATGAGGCGGCGGGCAACCGCGCGGCCCCCTCCGCGCCGGCCACCGGGCGTCCGGTGGCGGGTCCGGGTCTGGGCCAATCACCACCGGCGATGGCATGATCGCTCGCGCACTTGTCCGTATGCCACCGCCGTGCGCGGTTGCCCGACGCCCGGCCGCCCGGCCATGTCTGCCCGGAGGGGCGACCATGATCCTCACGGTCACGCTGAACGCCGCCCTGGACATCACCTACCGCGTCCCCCGGCTCCGTCCCCACGCCACGAACCGGGTCACCGAGGTGTCCGAACGCCCCGGTGGCAAGGGCCTGAACGTCGCCCGGGTGCTGGCCGCCCTCGGCCACCGCACGGTCGCCACCGGCTTCGCGGGCGGCGGCACCGGCGCGGCGCTGCGCGCCCTGCTCGCGGAGACCGAGGTCACCGACGCGCTGGTGCCGGTCGGCGGCGCCACCCGCCGCACCGTCGCCGTCGCGGACGCGGGCAGCGGCGACACCACCCAGCTCAACGAGCCGGGCCCGACCGTCTCCCCCGCCGAATGGGACACCTTCCTCGGCACCTACCGCGAACTGCTGGGCGGGGCACGGGCGGTGGCGCTGTGCGGCAGTCTGCCGCCGGGCGTCCCGGTCGACGTCTACGCCCGGCTCACCCGGGCCGCGCGCAGCGCCGGCGTCCCGGTCCTGCTGGACACCAGCGGCGAACCGCTGCGCCGCGGCCTCGCCGCCCGCCCCGACCTCGCCAAGCCCAACGCCGACGAACTCGCCGCCCTCACCGGCAGCACCGAGCCGTTGCGCGCCGCCCGCGACGCCCGGCGCCGCGGCGCCCACGCGGTGGCCGCCTCGCTCGGCCCGGACGGCATGCTCGCGGTGACCGCCGACGGCGCCTGGCAGGCCGCCCCGCCGCGGCGGATCGCCGGCAACCCGACCGGCGCCGGTGATTCCGCGGTCGCCGGTCTGCTGTCCGGGCTGGTGGAGGGGCTGTCCTGGCCGGACCGGCTGACCCGCGCGGTGGCGCTGTCCGCGGCGACCGTACGGGCCCCGGCGGCGGGCGAGTTCGACGCGGCGACCTACGAAGAGCTGCTGGCGGGCGTGGCGGTGACGGAGCACCCGGCGGCTGCGTGAGCCGGACCCGCTCCGGCGGCGCCGCCCCGGCACGGCCGGAGCGGCGGGGGCGGGCCGCGGCCCGAGGCCGGGCGTCAGCTCCTGGCCAGCCACACCTTGTCGAGGTTCACGTCGCACTGGTTCCCGCGCTCGCAGGACAGCTTGACGGTGTTGGTGCCCTTGTTGAGCTGGACGTACGACCAGGTCTTGGTCCAGCCCTTGTCCCAGGCGCCTTCCGGGGCGCCCGCGAAGTTCTCCATGTTGATCGGCCGGCTGTCCGCCGTGCCGTTCACGTTCAGGGTGAGGTTGGCGTCCTTGCCGGGCACGCCGTAGCCGACCCAGAGCTTGTACTTGCCGGGGGCGTCGACGTCCACCGTCCAGGTGGCCGCCGCACCGGGGGTGTTCATGCCGCCCACGTACGTCCCGTTGGACGAGCGCGCGCCCGGGACGTCCTTGACCGTGGTCGCCCCTCCGTCGAGGCGCAGGCTGCCCGCTTCCTCCTTGGGCAGCTTGCCGGGCTTGGGCTTGCCGGCCGGCTTGTCGGTGGGCTTGACCGTGTCACCGGCCGCCGGTCCCTGCTTGCCCGCGGTGTCCTGCCCGTCCTTGCCGTTGGTGAGCATCGCGACGCCGATGCCTATGCACACCACCGCGACCACCGCGACGGCGCCGATCAGCAGGCCGTTGCGGCCGCGGCGCGGCTCGGGACCGGCGTTGCCCTGGCCCCCCGCGGAGCGCGCCCGGTCCCCGCCGGGCAGTGTCTCCGGCGCGGCGTAGTGGGCGTTCTGCTGCCCGTAGGTGACCTGCTGCGGGGCCTGCTGCCCGTACTGGCGCTGGCCGACCGCCCGCACCTGGTTGTAGGAGGTACGCGGGACACCCGGCTGCCGCCCGGCCGGACCGCCGCCCGACGGGCCCGATGCGCCGCCCTCGCCGCCTTCCGAGCGGTAGAGATAGCCGAACGGGTCGTCGTTCTCCGGCGTGTCCGCGCCGTTGTTGCCGGCCGTCATTCCGTGTCACTCCCAAGCGATCTGTGCGCGTCTGTACGCGTCTTCCCGCGTGCGCGGTCGTTCTTTGCGCGAATGTCTTTCGGGCCCCCGGCGGCGCCGCGCCGCATCGGCGCAGCCTACCCTCTCCGCGCTCCCACACACCGGCCCCGGAGGGCCACAAGATCGCTACGGAACGGTGAACGGCTGGTGTGGAGGCCGCGCCGCGCCCGGTGTGAGATACGCGGCACCGGGCCCGGCCGGCCCGCGGCTCAGCCCGCCGCCCGCCGGCCCGCCTTCGAGCGGGAGCGCTTCTCGACGTACATCCGCTGGTCGGCCGACTCCAGCACCTCCTCGGCCGTCATCCCGCAGCTCGCCCAGCCGATGCCGAAGCTGGCGCCCACCCGGACCGCGCGGCCCTCCACCCGGATCGGCGGGATGATCGCGTTGCGCAGCCGGACCGCGAGGTCCTGGGCGTCGGCGGTGCCGAGGCCGTCGGCGAGCACCACGAACTCGTCGCCGCCGAGCCGGGCGACCGTGTCGCCGTCGCGGACGCCGCTGGTCAGCCGCCGGGCGACCTCGATCAGCACCGCGTCGCCGGTGTTGTGCCCGAAGCGGTCGTTGATCGACTTGAAGCCGTCGAGGTCGCAGAAGAGGACCGCGAGCCCCTTGGAGCCGTCGTCGGCCGGCCCGTCCGCGGGGGCGACGAGGTGGACATGGTGGTCGAACGGGGCCGGGGGCCCGCCCTCGAAGCCGTCGAGCCCGTCGAACGGTTCCTGGCTGTCCGGCCGGAAGCCGTGCGGATCGTGGGGGTCGGTGTGCAGGACGGCCGAGGAGGCGTAGGCGTCCGCCATCGAGCCGGGCGTGCGGGAGCACAGCCGGGCACCGAGCCGGGCCCGCAGTTCGGCGCTGTTGGGCAGCCCGGTCAGCGAGTCGTGGCTGGCGCGGTGCGCGAGCTGCAGCTCGTGCCGCTTGCGCTCCTCGATGTCCTCGACGTGGGTGAGCAGGAAGCGGGGGCCGTCGGCGGTGTCCGCGACGACGGAGTTGCGCAGCGAGACCCACACGTAGGTGCCGTCCCGGCGGGCCAGCCGCAGCTCGGCGCGGCCGCCCTCGGCGGAGGTGCGCAGCAGCGTGCCGATGTCCTCGGGGTGGACCAGGTCGGAGAAGGAGTAGCGGCGCATCCCGGATGCGGGGCGGCCCAGCAGCCGGCACAGCGCGTCATTGGTCCGTAGCAGCCGCCCGTGCTGGTCACCGCCCATTTCGGCCACGGCCATCCCGCTCGGCGCGTACTCGAAGGCCTGCCGGAAGCTCTCCTCGCTGGCCCGCAGCGCCTGCTGCTCGCGCTCCAGCCGGACCAGCGCGCGCTGCATGTTCGCCCGCAGCCGGGCGTTGCTGATCGCGATGGCGGACTGGAAGGCGTACATCTGCAGGGCCTCCTGGCCCCAGGGGCCCGGCCGCCGGCCGTTGCGCGGCCGGTCGACGGAGATCACGCCGAGGAGTTCGCCGCCGCCGTTGGCCGCGGTGTACATGGGCGCGAAGAGGCGGTCCATGGGGTGCCACTCGTCGGGGAAGCGGGGCGTGGGCCCGGCCGTGTGCCACTGCGGCACGTCGTCGTCGTCGAGCACCCAGCCCTCGGTGTGCGGGATGAAGATCAGGTCGCCCCAGCGCTCGCCCATGGCCAGCCGGCGGTCCCAGGAGGTGCGCGAGCCGGCCCGTCCGGCCATCAGCGCCTCGGCACCCGCGCTGCCGGCGACCGCGGCGACCACGAGATCGCCGTCGGGGCGGACGAGATTGACCGCGGCCAGCTCGTAGCCGAGCCCGGTGATCGCGCCGTCCGCGACCGTCTGCAAGGTGTCCGCGAGGCTACGCGCGGTGTTCAGCTCGGCGACCACTTGGTGCAGCTGCCGCAGGGTGGCAAGACGGACGTATGGCTCCGACTCGGTCTCCATCGTTCGCTCTCCCTGAGACCTCGACAGCAAACTCCACGATTCTTTGTCGTCCGATTCCTCGCTCACTGAATCACAGTGAGCTGTTCACTCGGTACACAGGGTCAACAATTAGCGCCTGCTGTGACTCAAGTCACAAACCCCGAGAGAGGTTTGGCGATCTCCCATCAAGCCAACCACGGGGGCGCGCCTTCACTCTTTCTACACTTCCTGAACGCAAATTTCCGAGCGTTCCGGACTTCCGTCGTCAGACCTAGGACGCAGGTGGTCCCCGGGCCCGATGCGGGCCGGGGGACGACGAAGTTAGCGTTTGTGGCGTGTTCACGAAAAGCCCTGCCGACGCGGCTGCCCCCGGGACCGCCGCTCCGTCCACTGTCGCCCTCGCCTCCGTGCCGGGCGGCACACCCATCCCGCATTCTGTGGGGGTGAGTGACGACGAGTTCCGTGCCGCCCTGTCCCGCCTCGCCGCCGGCGTGGTGCTGATCACCGCCCACGATCCGGAGGACGGGCCGCAGGGCGAGGACGTCGGGATGACCGCCACGGCGTTCCTGTCGGTGTCCCTCGACCCGCCGCTCGTGATGGTGAGCGTTCGCAACGACTCACGGATGGACGACCTGCTGGAGCTGCAGCCGCTCTGGGCCGTGTCGGTCCTCTCGGGGCACCAGCGGCAGATTGCCGGACGATTCGCGATGAAGGGGCGCATCAGCGACCGGCTTCTCTTCGCGGACATTCCGTTCGTACGGGGCGAAGCATCCGGCGCCCCGCTCATCGGCGGGGCGCTCGCGACCCTGGAGTGCCGCACCGAGCAGCGGGTGGTGGCCGGCGACCACACGCTCGTCATCGCCCGCGTCCTGACCTCGTCGGTCCCCGTCGAGGACGACGAACCGCTGACGTACTTCCGCGGGAAGTACCGGCAGTTGGGCTGAGGGGGCGGAAACCGGGGCCCGGAAGGGGGCCGAGCCGGGCTGCCGGGGCGCTGAGGGGGCCTAGCGGGGCGGCCTTGAGCGGGTGGCCGGGGATGCCGGGGCGGCCCTTGAGGGGCCCGGGCGGGGCGGCATTGAGCGGGCGGGTCAGCCCCAGTCGCGGCCCGAGCGGCCGCGCTTGGTCTCGCCGCGCTGCTTCTTCTCGCGCAGCCGCCGTTCGTTGATACCCCGTGGGATCCGCGACTTGCGGCGCGGCTTGGGCGGTGGCGCGGTGGCCTCGGCGAGCAGCGAGGCCAGCCGGACGGCGGCGGTCTCGCGGTTGCGCCACTGGGAACGGTGCTCCGAGGCCCGTACGGACAGCACGCCGTCGACCAGCCGGCCCGCCAGCCGCTCCAGGGCGCGCTCCTTCCACACGGGCGGCAGCGCCTGCGTCCCGGCGAGGTCGAAGCGCAGCTCGACCTGGCTGTCGCTGGTGTTGACGTGCTGGCCGCCCGGCCCCGAGGAGCGCGAGAAACGCCAGACCAGCTCGGCCTCGGGTAGGACGACCGAACCGCGGATGACATGGGGTCCGGACATGCGTCCTATGATCTCGCGCGCCACGGGACCCGTCACCCGCTTTTCCTGGTCCATCGCGGCAGATCCGCCATCAGGATTCGGCAAAGAAAGTAAAGAGACCTGGAACCTCTCGATGCCCCGATGGCGTTGTGGAGGGTGACGGTAGCTTCGTCCGCAGTACGGAGCCCGACGCTTCGACGAGTCGACAAGGAAAGGGACATCCCATGGCTGTAAGCCTGTCCAAGGGCGGCAACGTCTCCCTCACCAAGGAGGCCCCGGGCCTGACCGCCGTCACGGTCGGCCTCGGCTGGGACGTCCGGACCACCACCGGCACGGACTTCGACCTCGACGCGAGCGCCATCGCGGTCAACGGCAACGGCAAGGTCTACTCCGACCAGCACTTCGTCTTCTTCAACAACAAGGCGACGCCGGACCAGTCGATCGTGCACACCGGTGACAACGTCACCGGCCAGGGCGAGGGCGACGACGAGCAGATCAACGTCAACCTGGCGGCGCTGCCGGCCGACATCGACAAGATCGTCTTCCCGGTCTCGATCTACGACGCCGAGAACCGCAGCCAGAACTTCGGCCAGGTGCGCAACGCCTTCATCCGCATCGTCAACCAGGCCGGCGGCACCGAGATCGCCCGCTACGACCTCAGCGAGGACGCGGCCACCGAGACGGCCATGGTCTTCGGCGAGCTGTACCGCAACGGCGCGGAGTGGAAGTTCCGCGCGGTCGGCCAGGGTTACGCGTCGGGCCTCGTCGGCATCGCCCAGGACTTCGGCGTCAACGTCTGAGCCACACCGCCCCGCCCGGCACGACCGGGCAGGCGCAACCGAGGGCCGGTTCCCCATGGGGGGCCGGCCCTCGGCGCGTTCGGAGGGGGCGCCGGGAGAAGCGGGCCGGGGGCGCGGGTGAGGTGGGGCGCGGCGGGGCCCGTACGGCCCCGCTCAGGCGACCGCGTCCTCCGGTGCCTCGGGGGGCGTGGCGTGTACCGCCACCTCGTCGAGCGAGAGGCCCAGCGCGCCGGCCAGCGCGGCGACCGTGAAGAACGCCGGGGTCGGCGCCCGGCCGGTCTCGATCTTCCGCAGCGTCTCGGCGGAGAGTCCCGCCGCCGCGGCGACCTCGACCATGCTCCGCTCGCCGCGCGCCCTGCGCAGCAGCACGCCGAGCCGCTCACCGCGTTCGCGTTCCCAAGGGGTCAGTGGAGTGCGCACCATGCCCGTGATACTAATACCGGTAAACAAATACCGGTAAAGAAATACCGTCTGCTGCTGCCGTCGCCCCCGTGCCCTGCGGTGCGGTGCCGCGCGGTGCGGCCGACGGTGAGAGGGAGGTCGGACCATGGTGGAGCTCAAGACGGACGCGGCACTGGACGCGATGCGGGTGGCGGGCCGGGTCGTCGCCGACGCGCTGGCGGCGGCGCGGGCGGCGGCCGCCCCGGGCGTGCGGCTGCTGGAGCTGGACGAGGTCGCCCGTACGGTCCTGCGCGAGGCCGGCGCGGAGTCGCCGTTCCTCGGCTACCGCCCGTCCTTCGCCCCCACCCCGTTCCCCGCCGTCCTCTGCGTCTCCGTCAACGACGCGATCGTGCACGGCATCCCGGACTCCTCCCGGCTGCGCGACGGCGACCTGGTGAGCATCGACTGCGGCGCCCTCGTGGACGGCTGGGCCGGGGACGCCGCCCTCAGCTTCACGGTCGGCACCGCGAGCGCCGAGGACCAGCGGCTGATGGACACCACCCGGCAGGCGCTGGAGGCGGGCATCGCGGCGGCCGTGGTCGGCGCCCGGATCGGCGACATCTCCCATGCGATCGGCAGCGTCGGACGCGCGGCCGGCTACGGCATCCCCCGCGACTTCGGCGGTCACGGCATCGGCCGCCAGATGCACGAGGACCCGTCGGTCCCCAACGACGGCCGCCCCCACCGCGGCTTCGTCCTGCGCCACGGCCTGGTCCTCGCCATCGAGCCGATGTTCCTGGCCGGCGGCAACGACGCCTACGGCGAGGACGGCGACGGCTGGACCCTGCGCACCACGGACGCCTCCCGCGCCGCCCACTTCGAACACACCGTGGCAGTGACCGACGAGGGCCCGCGCGTCCTGACGACGACGTAGACGTAACGGGGCGGCGGGGTGGAGGGGCGGCCACGGAGGAGGCGGGGCGGCCGCGCTGAACGCAGACGTCCGGGAGCGGGTGTCGGGCGTCGGGGCGGGCGGGTGTGGCGATGGCCGGGTACGAGACCAGGAGTGGGCGGACGTGGCGGTGGCCGGGTACGGGCCCAGGGGTGGGCGGACGTGGCGGCCGGCGGGGGTGAGCGTCAGGTGGGCGTCGGGGTGCCGGGGTGGCGTGACACCATCGGGGCGTGATCGACCTCGGCTACTCCCTCTCCCGCCGCTTCCCGGATCCGCCGCAGACGGACTACCGGACCGCGGACGTGCGCGCGCTGCGCCACGACCTCTTCTGCGGCGACGTCTACCTCGCCGACACGAAGACGGACCGCGAGCTGTCCACGGCCTGGGGCTGGGTGCCGGTCCTCGACTTCGCCTGGGCGCTGTGCGACATCGTCGAGCAGCTCGACACCGACCCCCGCGGCAACCGCTCCGCCCGCCCGGTCCACGCCGAGCTGGACTTCACCGAATCCGCGGACCGGATCTTCTTCGAGCGCCGCTTCGGGTGGGTGGACGTGGACGCCGACTGGATGCCGGCCGACGAGGCCCCGCTGACCTTCAACCACGCCGCGCTGCGCCGCGAGGCCCGCGACTTCCTGCACGACCTGATCGCCGACCTCACCGACATGCACGACGGGCTCGGCGACAACCCGGCCATCTGGGACCTCCAGGCCCGCTTCCCCCGGGTCTGAGCGCCCGCGGGCCGGCGCCTCACTCCACCCGTACCCCTATCTGCGCCGCGAACGCCGGGGCCAGATCGAGCAGTTGGGACGCGCTGATCACCGCGCCCGACAGCCGGTCGATCCCCCGGGCGACATCCACCGCGGCCGCCCCCCGCAGGTCGACGTCTTTCATCCGCGCCTCGGAGAAGTCCACCCGCGCCAGGGTGCAGTCGTCGAAGGTCACCCGCTCCAGCTGCGCGCCCGCGAAGTCCGCCTCGACCAGCACGCACCCCTCGAAGGCGACGTCGCGCAGCCTGGCCTCCCGCAGGTTCGGGAAGTCGATCTTCCCGCCGCGCACCACGACGCGCTCCAGCACCGCACCGTGCAGCTGGGTCCCGCCGAGCCGGGCGTCCGAGAGCTCCACATCGCGCAGTGACGCCTGGGAGAGGTCCGTGCCGACCCCGCGCACTGCGCTCAGCACACTGTCGATGATCCGCGCCCGGCTGAGCACTGTCTCGTCGAGCGTGCAGCGCCGTACCGCGCAGTCCATGAAGCGGGCGCCGCGTGCCGACTGCCCGGCCCAGTCGGCGTCCGCGAACTCCAGCCCGTCGTAGTCCCCCTCGGTCTCCAGCTCGCCGCCGTCCCAGGCCGCCAGCTCCGGCAGGCGCACCTCCGGCCGCCGCACCGCCCGCACCGTCCCCTTGCCGCGCCCCGCCACGCGATCACCGCCTTCCGTGCTGTCCGCGCCGTACGTGCCGGTCGTCCCTGCCGGTCCGTGCCCGCACACCCCATCGTGGACCACGCCACTGACAATGCGGCCTGACCTGCGCAGACGCCGGGTGCAGGGACGGCGGGACGGGAGGGACAACGGCCTCGTCGGCCGCAGCGGCGGCGGCCACGGCCGGGGCCGGGGCCGGGGCACGGCCGGGCCCGGAACACGACCGGGGCCCACACCGCACCCCGACCCCGAACACGCCCGCCGAGCCCCAACCCCTACCGCTACCGCACCACCGCCATCTCCCGTGCCGTCTCGTTCAGCCGGCGGCCGCCCGACTCCGTGCAGGTCACGATGTCCTCGATGCGGACCCCGAACCGCCCCGGCAGATAGATCCCCGGCTCGATCGAGAAGCACATCCCCGGTACCAGCGGCAGATGCTCGCCCTCCACCAGGTAGGGCGGTTCGTGCGTGGTGACCCCGATGCCGTGCCCGGTGCGGTGGATGAAGTACTCGCCGTACCCGGCCGCCTTGATGATCTTCCTGGCCACCCGGTCGACGTCCTGGCACGCGACGCCGGGCCGTACCGCCTCGAACGCCGCCTGCTGCGCCTCCCGCACGATGTCGTGCACCTTGCGCTCCTCGGCGCCCGGCCGCCCGACGTGCACGGTGCGCGAGGTGTCCGACCCGTACCCGTCCTTGAGGCCGCCGAAGTCGAGCACGACCATGTCGCCGTCCTCGATGACCCGCTCCCCGGCCTCGTGGTGCGGGTTCGCGCCGTTGGGGCCCGACCCGACGACCGTGAAGTCCACCTGGCTGTGCCCGTGCTCGATCAGCAGCCGCGCCAGGTCCGCCGCCACGTCGGACTCCCGCCGGCCGGCGAAGCGCACCCGCAGGATCTCCTCGTACGTGGCGTCCGCCGCGGCGCCGGCCGCGGCCAGCCGCGCCACCTCATGGGCGTCCTTGACGGCGCGCAGCATCGGCAGCGACTCCGACAGCGCGGTGTAGGCGGTCCCCGGGAGCGACCGCTGCAGCCCCAGCAGGTGCAGCGCCCAGGTCGCGTCGGACACCCCGTAACGCCCCTGCGGGTCCACCCACTTGGCGACCTCCGCGTACGGCTCCGAGCCGTCGGTCCAGCCCGCCACCTCCATCACCGGGGCCCCGGGCGAGCACTCCGCGTCCGGGTACTCCAATACGGGCACCAGCAGCCGCGAGCGCCGCCCCGGCTCGATCACCAGGGCGGTCAGCCGCTCGGTGTCCGCGGGCGGCCGGTAGCCGCACAGCCACACCAGATCCGGCCCCGGCGTCACGATCAGCCCGGCCAGCCCGGCATCGGCGGCGGCCCGGCCCGCCCGCTCCATCCGGCGCTCGTAGTCCTCATGCGTCATCGAAGTCACCATGCCGGTGAACTTACGCCCGCGCTCCCCTCCCGTCCCGTCAAAAATCCTCTCCCGAGGGCCTCTTCACCCCACCAGTGCACCGCGCCCCCGTTCACCTTTGCGGCGGCCTCGCCCCCGGGGTCCTCGCCCGGTCCTTCAGGCCCCGCCCCTCCGCACCTCGATGGCCAGCGCCGGGCAGCGCGCCGCGGCGTCCTCCACCGAGGCGTGCAGCGCGTCCGGCGGGCCGGCGTCGAGGAGCACGACGATGCCGTCGGCCTCCCGCTGGTCGAAGACCTCCGCGGCGGCCAGCACACACTGACCGGCACCGACACACCTCTCCTCGTCGACGATGACCTTCATGGGGTTCCTCTCTCGTGCGGGTGTTCTTCCGTGGACGCTCGCGCGCGGGTTCGGGGGCGAGGCGGCGGCCCGGGCCGGCGGGCCGACGCCGGCCGGGCCCGCCGCCTACCAGGTCACGGGCAGTTCGTGGACGCCGTAGATGAGCATGTCGTCGCGCATCGGCACCTTCTCCGCCGGTACGGCCAGGCGCAGGCCGGGGAACCGGTCGAGGAGGGCGGAGAGCGCGGCCTTCATCTCCACCCGGGCCAGTTGCTGGCCGATGCACTGGTGGATGCCGTGCCCGAAGGCCAGGTGCGGGCTGTACGGCCGCCGCACGTCCAGCCGGTCGGGGTCGCCGGAGAACCGCTCGGCGTCACGGTTCCCCGAGGTCACCGAGGCGAGCACCGTGCTGCCGGCCTCGATCAGGTGGCCGCCCAGCTCCACGTCCTCCAGCGCCACCCGCCGCAAACCGAACTGAATGATCGTCAAGTAGCGGAGCAGCTCCTCGACGGCGTTGTCCATCAGCGAGGGGTCCGCGCGCAGCGCCGCCAACTGGCCGGGGTTGCCCAGCAGGCACATGGTGCCCAACGCGATCATGTTCGCCGTCGTCTCGTGCCCCGCGAGCAGCAACAGCGCCCCGACTCCGGCCACTTCCTCGTCGGTGAGCCGGCCGTCCTGCATCAGACCGCTGAGGATGTCGTCGGTGGGGGCGACGCGCTTGGCGAGGGCCAGTTCGTGGATGTACCGGTGCATCGCCAGGTGGGCCTGCCGCGCCTCCTCCTGGGTCGCGTCGAGCCGGAGCATGGCGCTGGAGTCCCGCTGGAAGTCCGCACGGTCGGCGTACGGCACCCCGAGCAGCTCGCAGATCACCAGCGAGGGGACGGGCAGGGCGAAGTCCCGGACGAGGTCGGCCGGCCCGCCGGCGGACGCCATCGCGTCCAGCTGCTCGGCGACGATCCGCTCCACGGCCGGGGTCAGCTGCCGCATCCGGCGCACCGTGAACTGGCCGGTGAGCAGCCGGCGGATCCGGGTGTGCTCCGGCGGGTCCATCATGAGGAACATCCCCGGCGGAGGCGGCGGCAGCGGCGTGTCGGCGGGCGCGGGCGAACCGAGCCGCGCCGGGCGGCGGTTCGCGCCGAACCGCGGGTCGGCCAGTACGGCCCGTACGTCCTCGTGCCTGGTGACCAGCCAGCCGGTCGCGCCGTCCGGGAAGGTCACCGGGGCGATCGGGTCCTGTTCACGCAGCGTCCGGTACTCCTCCGGCGGGTCGAAGGGGCAGGTCCGGACGGTGGGCTGGGGCCTGGGCGCGGGACGGGGGGCGTCGGTGGCGGGCCGGGCTCCGGTGGCGGGGCAGGCACCCGTGGTGGGGCGGAGGTCGGTGCCGGGCCGGGTGTCGGCGCCGGGCGGGGTGTCGTTCATCGAACGGTCCTTTCCATGACGGTGCATTCGGCGACGGTCGCTTCCGTGACGGTCGTCTCCGCGGCGGTCGTCTCCGCGGCGGTCGCTTCCATGGGGCGGGGGGACGGATCGGCGCTCGTCCCGGCCCGCGCGGGGCGGGCGGCGGGGCAGCGGTGCGTACCGAGGGCGCGCCGGTGGACGCGCCAGCCCAGGAGTGCGCCGAGCCCGAAGACGAGCGGCCCGAAGACATCGACCGAGCCGAGGGCGACGGCCTGGCCGGACAGGTACAGCGGGATCTGGACGGACAGCATCAGGGCGTTTCCCGTGAAGAGCACCAGGCTGCCCCTGGCGAAGGCCCGTCGGCGCACCGCGCAGCGGCGCCATGCGGTCCCCTCGCCCGTGAACAGCCCCGCCATCACGCCCAGCGGCGGCCACCCGAGGAGGATCAGCACGGGCGCCGCCACGGCCGTCGCGCAGTGCAGCAGCAGGTGCGGGAGGAAGAAGGTGGTCGCGTCTCCGGTGCGGGCGGCCAGCGCGCCCTGGACGCAGACGAAGCCGAGGACTCCCAGCGCGCGCCGTACCGATTCCCCGCGCACCACCCGGTGGACGAAGACCCCGGCCCCGGCGGTGAGGGCGAGCGCCAGCGCGACGGCGAGCCGGTGCGTGACGGCGAAGGTCAGGGTGAACCCGAAGACGGGCACGAGGTCGGTCACGGTGCCGCGCAGCCGGCTGCGCACGGCGGCCGGGACACGATCCGCGTCGTCTTCGTGAACTGCGGCACGGTCCACGGGCTCTCCAGGCTTCTTCTCGGCGGTCGGTGCTCTTCCCGGTCTCGTGGCTCAAGAGAAACCGGCCTCCCTGACCCGTCCCGGTCGGGAACCTGACCGTTGCCTGACGGCCGCCGCGGCCCCGGGGACCGTGGGCCGCCCCGGGGAACCGGCGGCCGGGGCGGCTCGTTGTGGTCGCAGACTCCATGACCCGATTGGTGCCTGCCATGCCCTCCGCCTCGCCGACGAGCGGCGCACCGTTGCCCCGGGGGACCGGGCAACGGCTGCTCGTCGTGGACGACGACCCGCGGACCGCGGAACTGCTGGAGACCACCCTGAGCCTCGCGGGCTACGCCGTGACGACGGCGGGCGGCGGCGCCGAGGCCCTGCGCGCGTACGAGACGCGGCCCCCGGACCTGCTGGTGCTGGACGTCATGCTGCCCGACACCGACGGCTTCACGGTCTGCCGCCGGCTGATCGGCCAGGGGGCGCGGCTGCCGGTGCTGTTCCTGACCGCGCGGGACTCCGTCGAGGACCGGGTGACGGGCTTCGCCATGGGCGCGGACGACTACCTCACCAAGCCGTTCAGCCTCCCCGAACTCCTCGCCAGGGTGCACGCCTTGCTGCGGCGGGCGGGCCGGTCCGCCGAGGAGAGCCCGGTGCTGCGCTTCGCCGACCTGACCGTCGACGAGGGCAGCAGGCGGGTGCGGCGCGGGGACCGGCTGATCGCGCTGTCGCCGACCGAGTACGCGCTCCTGCGCTACCTGCTGATCAACGCCGACCAGGTGATGTCGAAGGAACAGATCATGGACCACGTGTGGCAGCACCGCTTCGGCGCGGGCGTCGTCGAGAAGCTGGTGTCCCGGCTGCGGGCCAAGGTGGACGCCCACTCCCCCGCCCTGATCCACACGATGCGCGGTTTCGGCTACAGCCTGCGGCTCCCCGGAAGCGGCTGAGATGGCCGGCACCCGGCGCGGCTCCCTGCGGGCCCGGCTGACGGCCGGGGTCGTCCTGCTCGCGGCCGGGGGCATGGTGGCCGTCAACGCGGTGTCGCTGATCGGGCTGCGCCTCAACCTCGTCGACGCCGCCGACGCCACGCTCGCCAAGGCCCGCGCCACCGTGCAGCACCGGGTGCGCGACCGCGCCGCCCCGGTCGACGGGGCCGGCCTCGACTCCCTGGTTCCCGACGGCTTCTACGTCGCGCTGGTCGACGACCGCGGCCGGGTGGTCGCCCAGACATCGGCACGGGACCTCAGCGGCCGGCGCCGCGCCCGCCCCGACCTGCCGGCACCGGTCCCCGACGGGTTCGCCGACCGGCCCCGCACCCTGCCGGCGCGGGGCGCGCCCGTCCCGCGCTACCGCACCAGGACCTTCCGCCTCAACCGGCCCGCCACGATCCGCCCGGCCCGCGGCGCACCGCCCCGGCGCTTCGAGCGGGTCGTGGTCGCCAAGAGCCTGCAGCCGGCGGACGACGTCGTGTACTGGCTGATCGGCGCGGACACCGCCGCCACCCTGGCCGCCCTCGGCGGCATCGTGCTGCTCAGCCGCGGCGTCCTGCGCGTGGGCCTGCGGCCGTTGCGCGAGATGGCCGCCACCGCCACGGCCGTCGCCGACGGCGCCATCGACCAGCGCATCGAGGTCGCCGGCCACCACTCCGAAGTGGGCGAGGTCGCCACCGCCCTCAACCGCGCGTTCGACGAACGGCAGCGGTCCGAGGAACAGCTACGGCAGTTCGTGGCCAACGCCTCGCACGAGCTGCGCACCCCGCTGACCACGATCCGCGGCTGGGCCCAGCTCCATCTGCACGGCCTGGCCCAGGACCCCGCACTCGTCGAACGGGCGATGGAACGCATCGAGGGCGAGGCGGCCCGGATGCACGCCACGGTCGAGGAGTTGCTGCTGCTCGCCCGGCTCGACCAGGGCCGCCCGCTCGACGACGCCCCGGTGAACCTCGGCGCGCTGGCCGACGACGCCGCCGCCGATGCCCGGGTCCGCGACCCCGGCGCGCCGGTCACCGTCGAGGTGCGGGGCGAGGTCTTCGCCGCCGGCGACGAGGACCGGCTCCGGCAGGTCCTGCAGAACCTCCTGGGCAACGCCCTGCGCCACACCCCGCCGGGCACCCCGATAGCCGTCACGGCACGCGCCCTCCCGGACGGCACCGCGGAACTCACGGTCTCCGACGAGGGCCCCGGCATGTCCCCCCGGACCGCGGCCCGCGTCTTCGAACGCTTCTACCGCGGCGAGGAGGCCCGCGCCCCGGCCGCCGGCGGCACGGGCCTCGGCCTGAGCATCGTCAAGTCGATCACCGAGGCCCACGGCGGCACGGTCACCGTCCGCACCGCACCGGGCGAGGGCAGCACGTTCACGGTCCGGCTGCCTGCGGCGCGTTGAACGGGCGTGGCGCGACTTGCTCTGCGTCGGCCGCGTCCCTCGCCGCGTCAGCCGTGCCCCCGCCCAAGAGCTCTAGCCCTCGCCCTCGCCCTCGCCCCGGTCGACGTACCGCTGAAGCACATCGCACGTGTGCTGGAACTCCTCCATCAGCCGGGTGGACTCGACGACCAGCACCCCGTACGGGAGCGCCGGGTCGGCGAGCGGCAGTTCGGCGCGCTCGGCCTCCCCGGTCACCTGGCGGCACCGTTCCTGGGCCGTGTCGGCCAGCCCGCACAACTCCCGCGCCTGGTCGTGCAGGCGGTCCTCGTCGAGCGTGCCGAGGACCTGTGTGATGTCGCCGACGGCCGCCAGGAAGTCGGCGTAGCGCCCGATGAAGTCCCGGCGGGCGGAGCTCTCGTCCCCCTCCCGCCACTTGTCCAGGCTCCGGGTGAGCGACGCCACCTGGTACGACGCCCGCTCCAGCGCCTCCAGCACCGCGCCGTACCCCTCGAAGGAGGTGTGCCGCTCCTGGTACCGGCGCAGGAGCCGGCGCGGGTTGTAGTAGAGGCTCTCCTCGGCGGTCCGCAGCCCCGACCTGGCCTGCGAGATCAGCTTCTCGGTCTGTGCGGCCCGCGACCGCCAGTGCTTGCTGCGCCCCTCGTCGAACCCGCCCTCCCGCAGCGCCGGATGCATGTCGCCGACCAGGTCGCACAGTTCGTGGGCGAGCGTGCGGATGCCGTGCTCGGCGCTGCGGTAGCGCATCGGCGGCACCACCGCCACATTCACGATGACGCCCACCCCGCAGCCGATCAGCACCAGCAGAATGATCTGCCCGAGCTGGGTGACCTTGTCGAGGCCCGAGGCGGCCGAGATGTACGTCGAGAAGGCGAAGAACGCCGCCGTGACGACCTGGGACCCCTGCGACCCGAGCGCCGGCCACCGCCCGATGACCAGCGCGACCAGCGCCACCAGCACGAACGTCAGCAGATCGGGGCCGACCAGGAACCCCAGTGCGGCCTGCACCGCCACACCCGACACCACGGCGCCCACATAACGCAGCGACTGCAGCAGCGACTGGTAGACGGTCACCTGCATGATCAGTACGGCGGAGAACGGTGCGAACGCCGGCGACTGGGCCTGCAGCAGGTCGTACGAGATCACCCAGGCCACCGTCGCGGCCAGGGTGCTCTTGCCGATCAGGAGCAGGGTGTCGCGCTCATGGCCCGGCGTCCCCCACGCCCGCTGCCACCACTGGCGCACCCGCGCGAGCCGCCCCTGATCCGCGGGCCGCTCCCGCCGCCCGTCATCCTCGGCCATCCACCTGCTCCCTTCGTCCCGGCCACGGCGTCCCCTCGGCCGGGGCCGTCGGGCCGTCCAGGCCCGGTACCCGCCGTTTCCCCGGGCATCCGCGCCACGGCCCCGGTGTGTTCCGGCTGACACGGCGCGCGGCCGCCGGAACGGGCCGGGCGCGCGTGCTGAACCCGCCCGTCGGCACCGTCCGGCCGGGCCGGGGACCGGAGCGACCGCGCCGTCTCCGGGGCGAGGAAGCGGACGAGCGCCCTCCTTCCGGCGCGTGGCCGCCCTGTACAGTCGGCACGCCACGCCGCCCGGCCTGCCGGTTTCGCGGCATTTCTCACCCTCGCGCGAAACGGTGACCGCCCATGACCAGCACCCAGGACCAGACGCCACACGCCGCCGGAGCCGGGGCGGCCGCCCCCTCCGCGGACGCCCGTATCCAGCGCCTGCGCCGCCGTCTGGAACGGCTGATCGGCATCGCCGCGACCGAGGGCAACGCCCTGGTGCCGCTGCGGAACGGTGACGAGATCTTCCCGGCGATGCTGGAGGCCATCGGCAGTGCCCGGCACACCGTGGACCTGATGACCTTCGTGTACTGGCGCGGTGACATAGCCCGGCAGTTCGCCGAGGCCCTGTCCGAGCGGGCCCGCGCGGGGGTACGGGTGCGCCTCCTCCTGGACGGCTTCGGCAGCCGGCTGATCGAGAAGGACCAGCTGGAGACGATGGAGCGGTCCGGTGTCCAGGTGACCTGGTTCCGCAGACCGCTCGCCCTCTCCCCGTTCAAGCAGAATCACCGCTGCCACCGCAAGGTGCTCGTCGTCGACGAGCAGACGGCGTTCACCGGCGGCGTGGGCATAGCCGAGGAATGGTGCGGCGACGCCCGCGACGCGAACGAATGGCGCGACACCCACGTCCAGGTCCGCGGCCCCGCGGTGGACGGCATCGCCGCGGCGTTCGCCCAGAACTGGGCGGAGTGCCATGAAGAACTCTTCGACGCCCGGGACCGGTTCGTGGCGCACCGCCCGCACGGCGACGCGATCGTGCAGGTGGTCCGCGGGTCGGCCAGCTTCGGGTGGCAGGACATGCAGACCCTGATCCGGGTCGTGCTGGAGTCCGCCGAGGAGCGGGTCCGCCTCGCCACCGCCTACTTCGCACCCGACGCCTACTTCGTCGAGCTGCTGTGCGCGGCCGCCCGGCGCGGGGTGCGGGTCGAGATCCTGCTGCCGGGGCCGCACACCGACAAGCGCGTCTGCCAGCTCGCCGGCCAGCAGCACTACGAGGCGCTGACGGCCTGCGGCGTCCGGGTCTTCGAGTACCAGCCGACGATGATGCACGCCAAGGTCATCACCGCCGACGGGGTCGCCTCCCTGATCGGCTCCACCAACCTCAACCGGCGCTCCCTCGACCACGACGAAGAGGTCATGCTCGCCGTCCTGGACGAGGGCTTCACCGCCACCCTCGACCGTCACTTCGAGGAGGACCTGAAGGTCAGCGAACAGATCGAGGCGGACCGCTGGAAGAGACGCGCGGTGGTGCAGCGGATCCGCGAAGCGGCCGTGCTGCCGATCCGGCGCTTCCTGTGACACCCGTGCCGTACGGCCCGGCGCCAGGAAGCGGCGCCGGGTAACGGCGGCCGGCCCCGTCCTCGCCGGCCGGCCGCGCGCCCGGCTACTCCCAGGGCGCAGGACCGGTACCGGCCGCCCAGTCGTCGAGGTCCCGCTGGTCGAAGCAGAGGATGCCGCACGCCGCGGCGTACTCCACCGCCGGATCGGTGAACTCACCGGTGGTGACGACGGCCGCGACCTCCGCCCCGTGCACGGCGAAACAGGTGCCGCCGAAGCGCTGCAGATCCTGCGACCCGACCTTGTTGGCCGGCCCGTAGCGCTTGCACTGCAGCACGACCTTGCGGCCGTCGGGGGCCACCGCCACCACATCCGCGCCGAGGTCGTTCGCCCCGCCGACCACCTGGACGTCACCGCAGCCGTCGCGCTCGCACAGCCCGGCCACCGCCACCTCGAAGGCGTCGGCGTCCATCCGCGCGAAGTCCCCGGGCCCCAGGGCCGGTCCGGGCGGGCACACCTCGGCACCGGCGCCGGAGTCCACGGGCACCGCACCGCCCACCGCCCCGCGGCCGACGCGCCGGCGCCGGCCCCAGCGCACGAACGCCATCGTCGCCGACAGCACCACGACGCCCACGATGAGAGCGGAGCCCGGATGGGCGCTCGCCCCCTCCACGGCCTTCTTCAGCGTCAGGCCCACTCCGACGACACCGATGACGACCATGCCGAACGAGAACGTCAACTGCCGCAGACTGAAAACCTGCCGCCGGCGGACCGGAGCATCCGAGGGGCGTATGGGGGTCACCATGGGCTGCCGACTCTCCAGAGGTAGACGAAGATCATTTGATCCGTGTGCCCACAACTTGCCGACTCATCGCCCCCGGTACCCCCCCGCTACACGGCGCCCTCCTGGCGACGCTCCTCGACCACGCCGTCCAGCTCCTCCCGGGCACGACGGGCCCGCACCCGGTCCGCGACCGAGGCATCCGTGACGTCGAGGAACAGCTGCCCCACCTCCGGCCACCGCTCCCGCAGTTCCCGCTTCGTGCGCACCAACGCCTCCTCGACCTCCTCGCTGTCGAGACCGGCCACCAGGTCGACGCGCGCCGCCAGCATCACGGAGTCCGGCCCCAGCCGCATCGTCAGCGCCGCCGTGACGGCATCGATCTCCGGCCGGTCGTCCAGGAAGTCACGGATCCGCTGCTGCATCTCCGGCGCCACGGCCTCCCCGATCAACTGCGCCCGAGCGCTCCTGCCGAGGACGTACGCCACATAGACCAGGAGGGCCCCGATCAGCAGCGAGGCCCACGCCTCGTACACACCGTTCCCCGTGGCCATGTGCAGCGCCATCCCGAGGATCGCGAGAAGCACCCCCACACAGGCCGTACTGTCCTCGGCCAGCACCGTGCGCAGCGCCGGATCGTCATTCCGCCTGATCTCGCCGAACGTGCTGCGCCCCCGCTCCTTCGCCTGCCCACGCACCTGCGACAGCGCCCGCACCAACGACGCGCCCTCCGCCAGCAACGCGACGACGAGCACAGCCAGCCCGACGGCATACCCACCCGCCGACTCCGGCTCCTCCGACCGGAACGCCTCGATCCCCTGCACGAACGAGAAACAGCCACCCGTCACGAAAATGCCCACGGCCGCCAGCAACGACCAGAAAAACCGCTCCTTGCCATAACCGAACGGATGGAGCGGATCCGCCGGCCGCTCACTCCGCCGGAGCGAGGCCAGCAGAAAAACCTCATTGAGACTGTCCGCCACCGAATGCGCCGCCTCGGACAACAACGCAGGCGACCCGGCAATCCCCCCACCAACCCCCTTGGCCACCGCAATCCCCACATTGGCCCCCAGCGCCACCCACACCGTCTTCCGAGTCTCGCCGTCCTGCCCGTCCCGCCCCATCCCAGCCCCCACTCCGTCCCAGCCGGGACGCCCTGCGCAACCCCGGACAACACCACGACGCCCCAAAACCCGCCGCCCCACGCCGGGTGCCCCGGGGGAGAACTCCCACTCCCCCGGCAGGCACGGGGTGCCGCAGTGGAGTCGGGGGCCTCAGGAGAAGGGAGTAAGCACGTGGGGCGTCCGGGAAAAACGAGCCGAGGGCCGACGGGCGCCTTCGTCGCTCTGATACGACAGGGAGATGGTTACTGAAGCGCTCGGTCCCACGGACCGTCTGATCGCCGAGCGAGCTTGTGAGCGCCTGATCACCGAGTTCGTTCACAAGCTCGACCTCGGCGAACCGGGGGAGGTGGCCGAGCTGTTCACGGAAGACGGGGTCTGGGAGTGGGCCGAAGGCGACCGCCGGATCCAGGGCCGTGACGCCCTCCGGTCCTACTTCGGTAGTCGGCCCGCGGACCGGCTCTCGCGCCGGATATGCACGAACGTCCTGGTGACCCTCACCTCCGCGGCAACAGCAACAGCGACGACCTACTTCACGACATACCGCGTCGATGGACATACCGGCGGCTTCATGCCCCCACGGGCCCCTACCCAGGTGGGCCACTACGAGGACACCTTCCTCAAGGTCGACGGCCGGTGGCTGCTCAGTTCCCGTTCCTTGTTCCTGGCCTTCGCCGGCCCCACCGAGCGCCTCGAAGCAGTCGACAAGCCGTGAGCCCCGCTTCGGCAGCGGATCTGGGTGAGCGCGATGAGCGGGGCAGTCCCACGCCAGAACCTATCTGACCTGGGCCTCGACAGAGCCCCCTGTCGGATTCGAACCGACGACCTTCGCTTTACAACTTCGGCGGCTGGCCGCCTGCCTCACCATGCACCCGGGTCTGCGACTGCCGTGCTGGGCCACCCAGGGATGCGCATGTGCGCAGTCGTTGATGTCTTCCTTGGATGTCAGGACTGAATCAGTTGCAGATGGGGACAAGGCTCCAGAGGGTCGTCCGGGCGGTGCGCCCATCTCCACAAAATGTGCCGACCGGAGCACCGCCACAGCATGCGGCAGGCCCACGTGCCAACCGTCTTCCCGACCGGAGAGGACGAAGCCTCCGGCTTTCAAGGGCTGATCGCGCTTAAGGCTGGGTTTGGGGTGTGGTCGCAGGGCCTGCCGTATCCGAGCGAGTACGGCAGTTGCTTCGTAGCGGACAGCGCGTTTGTCGCGACGCCGCGGTACGTGGCTGGGGGCGGCTCGCTGCTGCAAGCGGGAAGGGCAGGCGCACTGGCACCTGCCCTTCCCCGAGATGGATCCGGAAGCCTTACTTGCTGTTACCCATCTTTGTTGCGACTGCAGTTACCGCGCCGCCTGTCACAAAGGTGAAGAGCAGCTGCCCCCACAGAGGGTCAATAAGGTACTTGTTGACCAGGATGAGAGCTACAGCCCAAAGGGCATAGAGCAGCACTTTCATGAGAACCTCGATGCCTTTTAAACGATAGCGGCGACGCACGCGGTTGCGCCAGCGGCGACGGTTTCTTTTGCCAGCTTCTCGGCAGCCGTCTTATTGATTCGGCCGATAACAATAGCCCCTGCCCCCGCGACGGCGCCCTTTATGAGGCAATTTTTGACGTTCTTGGAAATCGGCTTCTGCTCGTAGACAGCCTTACACATGTTCTCATTGCCCTGCATGCAGGCGTATTTAGCTGCCTCGATAGGAGACTCGGCGGACGCGGAAGACGCTGCACCCATCGTGAGTCCGCCAGCAAGCATGGCAACAGCGATTACGCCGGATCCTGCTCGATGAAATTTTGACACTACTCCCCCTGGTTCGAATGATGCCGTGGTCAGCGGCCTAAACGAACCTACGTGCCATCATGCGGATTAGCAAACCGCTTTAGCGCCTCGTGGGGATATCGCAACACGCCCGGACTCCTCAGGGATTTTTTGCGGATACGTACCATGTAAATGCGGGAATTCCTGCATCGTGAGACGCACAGTCACAGTATGCGTATACGGTTTCACCGCTCGCGGGTGCGATTAAGCGCGCAGGCGCGCCTCCATTTCAGTGGCGGCGCTCTATGGGCGGCGCGAGGTCAGGAAGCAGCCGTCCTCCCCAGACAGGGCTGCAGGCCGGGCGGGGCGCTGAGCGGATCCGCCGTCATCTGGGTCCGCCACCTACAGGCAGCCAACTGCACGCTCCTAGAACTCTCTTGATACCCAATTTGGGGAGACAGGCGGATCGTCGAACGTGACGCGCAACCCACCTTGAGTCCAGGAGGCAACGATATGAGCTTCGGAATCACCGATGGCCTGCCTCGCTGATAGGCGCTGACCAGGTGGAACGGATCGCCGGGGGCGCACTGCGAACTTTTGGACTGAGCCGCTGCTTGACCGGGGTTCTCCGCCGCACCTGGTGCGCTTGCCGTGCGGCCATCGGGCATCGGGCATCGGGCATCGGGCATCGGGCATCGAATGCCCCCTGTCGGCTTACGGGGACCTCGTAAACATTCTCACGCAGAGCGGCGGGTACGACGATGTCCGCCGTCTCCACGAGCCGCCCCTCGTCGCTGTAGTACGTCCGCCACCCTTCTGGACCCCGAGGAGCGATGCCTCCTCGGCGTTCGCTTGCCACGGCTCCGGCTGCTCCACTTTCACCGCCCCAACGGGGTCACTTTCCCGAGCTAGACGCTCAACTTGTTCTTCGGCAGCTTCAAGATGTACCCGTCACGCGAGAACAGTCTGTAACCGCTCAGTCACGTTGCATGGATGACGGATGCGCGTCCCGCCCTCGGTGAGCGCCAAGTGCGTGAGGTCGGCTCTGCGGCTTTGGCCGGTGGCCTGCCCGGTTTGGGTCGAGCATGAGCAGGGGGCCGTACGCTGGCCGGCAACTCGGGCAGGCTTGTGAGCTGCCCGGAATTTGAACGAGTGGCCCCCTGGTCTTGCTCGACGCGGGACCCGAACCGGGGAGGCAGGTAAAGCCGTGGAGCCGACCGCCCCACCCCCGGCCTGGTCTTTCACCCCTTGTGGGCGCGGGCGTCGACGCCGCGCGGCCCCGGCGGCGAAGACGAGGAGGGAGCCGTGCGCCGGCGACGGCCGGCGCCGCCGCGCTGTGCGCGGCACCTCTGATCTGTGATCCGACTGCTTGCAGTTCCAGGAGGCCGGGAACGTCAGCGCTCCTGCGCCAACGTGTGGTGTGCTCCTGAACTTCCCCTACCGCGGGGCCGGGTAGCGAGCGGAGCGAGCCTTGATGAAGTAGGGAAAGTTCTATCGCGCCGGGGCCAGCCGCTTGCCGCCATGGCTTCACACGTGAGGCCTGCCCCGTGCAAGGTATCCAGGAGCCGGCCGCAGAGACCTCGGGCATGACACCGGAGCCGCCTCGGTCGTGAGTCCGGTGACCGCCGTCGGCTCGCTACAGGTTCGCCCCTCGTCGCCGACCGACTTACAGCGGCAGACCAGGCCGCGATGCCTCGTGATGTTGTCGTCCGTAGACGTCAGAAGCCCCAGGCCATCCACCGGCCCGGGGCTTCTCCCCTGTTCAAGCTCAGAGCCCCCTGTCGGATTCGAACCGACGACCTTCGCTTTACAAGAGCGGTGCTCTGGCCAGCTGAGCTAAGGAGGCGTGCGTGATGCAGTGTACCCAGGTGGGCCGGGTGCGGGTTCCCAAATTGGTGAGTGCAGGGCTACTGACACCGGGGGTCGGCGCGGGTAGCGTCACGGAGAGTCCATATCAGTGGACTACACCACTCCTTTTACTCGGATCGTCCGGCACGTTCCTGCCGGTGAAGGGACTCTCACCATGGCTACGGTCACGTATGACCAGGCAACCCGTATCTACCCGGGTTCCGACAAGCCCGCCGTCGACAAACTGGACATCGCCATCGAAGACGGCGAATTCCTGGTCCTGGTCGGCCCCTCAGGATGCGGCAAGTCCACCTCGCTGCGGATGCTCGCGGGGCTGGAGGACGTCGACGGAGGCGCCATCCGCATCGGGGACCGCGATGTCACCCACCTTCCGCCCAAGGACCGGGACATCGCCATGGTGTTCCAGAACTACGCGCTCTACCCCCACATGACGGTCGCCGACAACATGGGCTTCGCGCTCAAGATCGCCGGCGTGCCGAAGGCCGAGATCCGGCAGAAGGTCGAGGACGCGGCCAAGATCCTGGACCTGACCGAGTACCTGGGGCGCAAGCCCAAGGCGCTGTCCGGCGGTCAGCGGCAGCGGGTCGCGATGGGGCGGGCGATCGTCCGGGAGCCGCAGGTGTTCCTGATGGACGAGCCGCTGTCCAACCTGGACGCCAAGCTCCGCGTCCAGACCCGTACGCAGATCGCGGGCCTGCAGCGCCGGCTCGGGATCACGACGGTGTACGTCACCCACGACCAGGTCGAGGCCATGACCATGGGCGACCGGGTGGCCGTGCTCAAGGACGGCCTGCTCCAGCAGATCGATTCGCCGCGGAACATGTACGACCGGCCGGCGAACCTCTTCGTCGCGGGGTTCATCGGGTCGCCGGCCATGAACCTGGTCGAGGTGCCGATCACGGACGGCGGTGTGAAGTTCGGCAACAGCGTCGTCCCCGTCAGCCGTGAGGCGCTGACCGCGGCGGCCGACAAGGGCGACACGACGGTGACCGTGGGCGTGCGCCCCGAGCACTTCGAGATCGTCGAGCAGAACGGTGCCGCCGCGAAGTCGCTGTCCAAGGAGACCGCCGACGCCCCGGCCGGTCTGGCCGTCACGGTCAATGTCGTCGAGGAACTCGGCGCCGACGGCTATGTGTACGGCACCGCGGAGGTCGGCGGAGAGGTCAAGGACCTCGTCGTACGGGTCAACGGCCGCCAGGTCCCGGACAAGGGCACCCAGCTGCACGTCGTGCCGCGACCGGGGGAGACGCACGTCTTCTCGACGTCGTCCGGGGAGCGCCTCAGCGACTGACGGCCCCGGACCACGCGCACACGGGAGGGGACCCTCCCTGGGCGGCGAACTCGGGCCGACAGGCGTGTGTGAACGGCGGCGGCGCCGGGGAGAACCTGGTGCCGCCGCCGTCGCGCTGCCCGCCGCACCCGAACCGCCTCCTCGTCGGAACACGCCAACGGGGCGGGCCGGAGGAGGCGCCGCCAGGGCGCCCCCCAGGAGGCTCCACCAAGACGCACCATCGGGACATAACCGCGCTTTTCGCATCAGTGCGTCAACATCGCAACCGCACCAATGAGCCCGTCTGTCCCTCGATATGGTGACCAAATGTCGCCAAATCATCACTCCTCGCTACCATCTCGACCGTGAACTCCGCAGCCCGCCGCATCGGCAGAACTCTCGCCCTCGTCCTTCCCGTCGTCCTCGTGCTGTCCGGGACCCTCGCGGTCACCCGCGTCCCGTGGGCATCGACGGCCACCGACTCCCAGGTGCTGACCGCGTCGGCCGGGAAGGCCTCCACCAAGGCCGGTCCCAGCGCCCCCGAGGACGCTCTGCGCAAGCGCCTCCTCGTCGAACTCCAGGAGAAGGACCCGGGCGTCGCCCTGACCCACCTCCAGGAGGCCACCACCAAGCGGCCCTCACTGGCCAAGCACTGCGTCTCCATCGCCCGTGACCTCGGCCGTGCCGCGGTCGCCAAGTACGGCGCCGCACACCGTGCCCAGGCGTTCTCCCGCCCGGTCTGCGACACCTCCTTCGCCACCGGCGTCGCCGCCGCCCAGTGACCCCCGCCCGCACCGCATAAGGTGCGGCCCATGACAGGTGCCCAGCATCCTCACCCCACGCAGGCCGTGGTCCTGGCCGGTGGCCAGGGCTCGCGTCTCCGCCCGTACACCGACGACCGCCCCAAGCCGATGGTCGAGATTCCCGGCACCGGGACCCCGATCATCGGCCACCAGCTGAGCTGGCTGGCCTCGGAGGGCGTCACCGACGTCGTCGTCTCCTGCGGGCATCTCGCCGGGGTGCTCCAGGAATGGCTGGACGGCGCCCAACTGCCGTTGCGCGTCACGACCGTTGTCGAGACCGTGCCGCTGGGCCGCGGCGGCGGCCTCAAGTACGCGGCCGGCTCCCTCCCCCGCCCGGACGAGCCCTGGTACGCCACCAACGGCGACATCTGGACCCGCTTCCCGCTCCGCGAGATGGCCGCCTTCCACCACGAGCGCGACGCCGAGGCCACCCTCGCGCTGGCCCGCCCCCGCATCCCCTGGGGCGCCGTGGAGACCGACGCGTTCGGGCACGTCCTGGACTTCATCGAGTCGCCGCCCTCGCCGTATCTCATCAACGCCGGCGTCTACGTCTTCTCCGCGGCCTTCACCGAGCTGCTCCCCGACCGCGGCGACCACGAGCGCACCACCTTCCCGCGCCTCGCCCGCGAACGCCGCCTGGCCGGCTTCCCGCTGCCCCAGGGCGCCTACTGGCGCGCCATCGACACCGCCAAGGACCTCACCGAGGCGGCCGAGGAACTGACCGCCCACGGGGGTTGAGGGACCCCGGCCCGGGCCCCGCCTCCGGCCCAGGCCCCGGGCCGGCTCCGGCGCCTCCCCTCCCCCCCCCGCACACAGACCTGTCCCCGACCACCCCACCCCCACACGGCCGGCACACCCAGCCACACAAGGAACAGAGCAATCGGGGACAGGAAGGGACAGGGAAGGGGACAGTCAGCAGCAGCCAGGAACGGCAGGCATCCGCCGGCCTGGAAGACCCCTCAGCCCAGGAGCCCGCCCAGGCTCCCACCCCCGGAGTCGCCTCCGGAGCCACCGGAGCCGGTGCTGCTCGTGCCGGTGGTGCCGCCGCCGGTGCCGCCCGTCGAGCTCGGTACGTGGGTCGGTACCGGGGCGCGGGTCGGGACGGTCTGCTGGGGGGCGCTGGTGGTCGCTCCCGGCTGCTGCGAGAGGCCGCTGCCGCTGCTCGTCGACCGTCCCGTGCCGGAGGTCGAGGCGGACGGCGTGCCGGGCTTGCGGGCCTTGTGCGAGGCGTTGGCGGAGGGCGTTCCCGGACGCGGTGCGGCGCTGCCCCTGTGGTGCTTGCCGGGGCGGGGGGTGTGCTTGCCGGGGCGGGGCAGCGGGGAGCCGGGGAGGTTGTTGATCGCGGGCTCGCCGGGGCGGGGGACGGTCGCGACGGTCGCGGAGCGCACGGCGCCGCCGAGCAGCGAGCCGACGAGCAGGGTCAGTCCGGCCACCACCGTGGTCATCACGGCGCCGCGGCGCAGCACCCGGCGCCGCAGGTCGGCGACCTCGACGCGGGGGCCGAGGCGCCGCCAGGCCTCGCCGGCCAGCCGTCCGTCCATGGAGTAGACGGGCGCGCCCGCGATGATCAGCGGGCTCCAGGCGGCGAGGTAGATGATGTGCGGGGCGTCGTAGGCGGGGACGGTGCGCCAGCTGACGGTCATCAGCAGCGCCGCCGAGAGCAGCGCGCCGAAGGACGCGGCGACGCGCTGCCACAGTCCGCAGATGGTCAGGACGCCGACGACGACCTGGAGGAAGGCGACGGTCAGACCGGCGCCGACGGGGTGCGAGACGGCGAAGTCCCGCAGCGGCACGGCCAGCGCCCAGGGGTCGAGCGCCAGCAGCCACTTGACCATCGAGCCCCGCTCGCCGCCCTCGAAGTAGACGGGGTCGCAGAGCTTGCCCATGCCGGCGTAGACGGAGATCAGTCCGAGGAAGATGCGCAGCGGGAGCAGGACGACGCCGAGGTTCATCCGGCGGCCCGGGTAGTACGCGTGCCGCACGCTGTCGGTGCCGCGGCGCTTGCCGGGGTCGTAGCCGTCCGGCGCGTCGAACCGGTCGTCGCCGTAGTGGTCGTCGTGGCCGCGGTTGCCGTAGGGGCCGCGGTAGGAGGGTTCGCGGTCGGTGTCGCCGTACGCGCTGCCCACGGGGCGTACGCCGCGCAGCAGGGGGGTGCGGTCGGAGTCGGCGGGGCCGCGCTGGCCGATCACGGTCTGGGCGGGGGCGCCGTCGCCGAGGCGGACCCGGGGCAGCACCTGGGTCGTGCCGACGTCGTCGGTCGGCGCGCCGTCGAGGCCGACGCCCGCGTCGCGCACCGCGTGCAGGAGCTGGGTGGTGGCGCCGGCCGTGCCGCCCGGTGCGGTGCGGCCGCTCCACACCACGGGCGCCCGGCGTCTGGCACCGTCCGCCGAGCCCCGGATGGCGGGGATGCGCGCGGTGTCGGACCAGGCGCCGCGCGGCGCGGGCGCGGCGAGCTGTACGCGGAAACTGGCGTGGTTGACGATGACCTGCGCGGGATCGCACGGCACCTTGACCGAGCTCAGGCCCGGCTCGTCATCGAAGCCCGGCGAGCGTCCCCCCGTAGGCGTGCGGGGTGTTCTGGTGTCCACGCTCATCTAACCGAGTGACCCGCGTTTAAGACACTGCCTTGACCGGGGCGATCTGTCCGAGACCCGTCAAAAGATCACGGGACACCGGAAAGGCGTACAGAGGGTCAGGTTCTGCCCCGGGGTGTGGCGCGGGCGTGGGCCGGCCGCCCCGGGGCACCCCGGCTCAGCTGCGGCGGCGCGCCGCCTCCCACAGGACGACACCGGCCGCGACACCGGCGTTCAGCGACTCCGCGCCGCCCGGCATCGGGATCCGCACCCGCACGTCGCAGGTCTCGCCGACCAGCCGCGACAGGCCCTTGCCCTCGCTGCCGACGACGATGACGACCGGGCCGTCCAGCGCCTCGACGTCCTGCAGCTCCAGCTCGCCGTCCGCGGCCAGACCGACGACGGTCAGACCGGCCTTCTGGTAGGACTCCAGGGTCCGGGTCAGGTTGGTGGCGCGCGCGACCGGCGTACGGGCCGCGGTGCCCGCCGAGGTCTTCCAGGCACCGGCCGTCATCCCGGCCGCCCGGCGCTCCGGCACGACCACGCCGTGGCCGCCGAAGGCGCTCACGGAGCGGACCACGGCACCGAGGTTGCGCGGGTCGGTGACGCCGTCGAGCGCGACGATCAGCGGGTCGTCACCGTCGTCGAAGGCGGCCGCGGCCAGGTCCTCGGGGTGCGCGTAGTCGTACGGCGGGACCTGCAGGACCAGGCCCTGGTGGTTGAGGCCGTTGGTCATCCGGTCCAGCTCGGGGCGCGGCGCCTCCATCAGGTTGATGTCGCCGCGCTCCGAGGCGAGCTGGAGTGCGGCGCGCACCCGCTCGTCGGTGTCGATGAACTGCTGGACGTAGAGGGTGGTCGCGGGCACGCCGTCGCGCAGCGCCTCGAAGACCGGGTTGCGGCCGACGACCAGCTCGGCGGTGCCCTTGGCGCCGCCGCGGCGCGGGGCCGGGCGGCGCGACGCGGCCTGCTTCGCCTTGGCGTTGGCGACGCGGTTCTTGACGTGTCCCTTTCGCTCGGAGGCGGGCGGGGTCGGGCCCTTGCCCTCCAGGCCCCGGCGCCGCTTACCGCCGCTGCCGACCTGCGCGCCCTTCTTGTTGGACGTGCGGCGGTTCCTGCGCTGGCTGTTGCCGGCCATGGGTCACCTGTTTCTTCACTGCTCTCGACGTCTCGCGACGTGGAGTGGGTACGTACGTATGGAATGAGTGTCGCCCGCGGCCACCGCGCGGGGCGAATCCGGGTGGCCGACGAGGCGTGCGGCCCAGGTCAGGACAGCGACCAGCGCGGGCCCGACGGGGTGTCCTCGATGGCGAGGCCGGACTGCTGGAGCTGGTCGCGGATGGCGTCGGCGGTGGCGTAGTCCTTGCGGGTGCGGGCGGCCTGGCGCTGTTCGAGGACGAGGCGGACCAGGGAGTCGACGACGCCGTGGAGGTCCTCGCCGCGGTCCGTGCCGCCGCCGGACCAGCGCTCGTCGAGCGGGTCCAGGCCGAGCACGCCGAGCATCGCCCGCACCTCCGCCAGCCGGGCCACCGCCGCCTCCTTGTCGTCGGCGGTCAGCGCGGAGTTGCCCTGGCGGACGGTGGTGTGCACGATCGCCAGCGCCTGCGGGACGCCCAGGTCGTCGTCCATCGCCTCGGCGAAGGCCAGCGGCACCTCGTCCGCCGGCTCGACGGCCCCGGCCTTCTCCACGACGCGCTGGACGAAGCCCTCGATCCGCGCGAACGCGGACTCGGCCTCGCGCAGCGCCTCCTCGCTGTACTCGATCATGGAGCGGTAGTGCGGGGTGCCCAGGTAGTAGCGGAGCACGATCGGGCGCCAGCGCTTGACCATCTCCGAAACCAGCACGGAGTTGCCCAGCGACTTGGACATCTTCTCGCCGCTCATGGTCACCCAGGCGTTGTGCGACCAGTAGCGGGCGAAGTCGTCGCCGTACGCCTTGGCCTGCGCGATCTCGTTCTCGTGGTGCGGGAAGACCAGGTCGACGCCGCCGCCGTGGATGTCGAAGGCGGTGCCCAGGTACTTGTGGGCCATCGCCGAGCACTCCAGGTGCCAGCCGGGGCGGCCGCGGCCCCAGGGCGTCTCCCAGCTGGGCTCGCCCTCCCTGGCCGCCTTCCACATCGCGAAGTCCCGCGGGTCGCGCTTGCCGGTCTCGCCCTCGCCGGACGGCTGGCGGAGGTTGTCCAACTCCTGGTTGGACAGCTGGAGATACTCCGGGAAGGACTGCACGTCGAAGTAGACGTTGCCGTCGGCGGCGTAGGCGTGACCGCGCTCGATCAGGCCGCGCATCATCTCGATCATCTCGGGGATGTGGCCCGTGGCACGCGGCTCGTAGGTGGGCCGCAGGCAGCCCAGCGCGTCGTAGGCCGCGTTGAAGGCGACCTCGTTCTCGTAACCGATCGACCACCACGGGCGGCCCTGCTCGTCCGCCTTCTTGATGATCTTGTCGTCGATGTCGGTGACGTTGCGGACGAACGTCACGTCGTAGCCGCGGTGGGCGAACCAGCGCCGCATGATGTCGAAGTTCAGTCCCGACCTGATGTGCCCGATGTGCGGGGCGGCCTGCACGGTCGCACCACACAGGTAGATCGAGACACAGCCCGGCACGAGCGGGGTGAAGTCGCGAATCTGCCGGGCGCTGGTGTCGTACAGGCGAATCGTCACGGAACCAGGGTAGTCGGAACGAGGCAGTGCCCCGCGACCCATTCGGCCACGGGGTGACAGAAGCCTCACACGCGGCCGATTTCGCCGGCGGCGCGGCGCCGGCGCGGGCCGCGGGCCCGTCAGATGCTGCCGACCACCTTGCGCGGGGTGACCCGGACCACGACCCGCGCGGCGTCGTCGGCCGACGCCGGATTGAACTCCGCGTACGGCTTGCCGGTGTACTTCCGCGACAGCTCGTCGATCAGCTCCGGCCCGCCCTCTGTGGTGAGGACGGCCGAACCCCGGACCTCGGCGTAGGTGTACGGGGCGTCGAAGGGCTGGACGACGACCGAGACCCGCGGGTCGCGCCGGAGGTTGGCCTCCTTGCGCCGGCCGACGGTCGTCGAGAACAGCAGGTCGTCGCCGTCCCGCTTCACCCAGACCGGGGAGACCTGCGGGCTGCCGTCGGGCTGGACGGTCGCCACGGTCACGAAGACCGGGCTGTCGAGGAGCTGCTTGAGGTCGTCGGACAGGGTGGCGGTCACGAGGGGTCCTTCCTGCGGGCCTTCCGGGGACACGGGTACTCCGATCCTCCCCCCAACACCCGTGCGGCGCCCGGCATTCCGCGCGAGCGGGGGAACGCCGGGCGCCGCACCGGCCGTGCCGGACGCCGTGGCCGCCGGTCAGGCCGTACGGAAGACGATCGCCGTGGCGACCGCGGCCAGGCCCTCGGCGCGGCCGGTCAGCCCCAGCCCGTCCGAGGTCGTGCCGGAGACCGAGACCGGCGCGCCGGCCGCCGCCGACAGCGCCTTCTGGGCCTCGTCCCGCCGCTTGCCGACCTTCGGGCGGACCCCGATGACCTGCACCGCGACGTTGCCGATGGTGAAGCCCTCGGCCCGGACGATCCGGGCGGCCTCGGCGAGCAGCGTCACGCCGGAGGCGCCGGACCACTCGGGACGGCTGGTGCCGAAGTGCGCCCCCAGGTCGCCGACGCCGGCCGCCGAGAACAGCGCGTCGCAGGCCGCGTGGGCTGCCACGTCGCCGTCGCTGTGCCCGGCCAGGCCGTAGCCGTCGCTCTCCGCGGCGTCCCAGAGCAGCCCGGCGCACCACAGCTCGCGGCCCGGCTCGAAGGCGTGCACATCGGTGCCGATCCCGACGAGGGGGACGACGGCGGGCACGGCCGCGGCGGGCCGGGTCGGGTCCTGCTCAGACATAGCCATCGGTGGCCCTCCTGCGGGCGAGTACGGCCTCGGCCAGGACCAGGTCCAGCGGCCGGGTCACCTTGAACGCTTCCTCGTGGCCCGGGACGACCACGACCGGCGATCCGAGCCGTTCGACCAGCCCGGCGTCGTCGGTGGCGCCCTCGCCCTCGACGACGGTGTCGTGCGCCTTGCGCAGGGTCGCCAGGTCGAAGCCCTGCGGGGTCTGCACGGCGCGCAGCAGGGCCCGCTCCGGGGTGCCGACCACCGGCTCCGGGGAGCCCTGCGGCTGCGGGTCGACCTGCTTGACGGTGTCGGCGAGCGGCAGCGCGGGGACGACGGCGGGCGCACCGCCGCGCACCGCGGCGACCACCGCGTCGACCGTCTCGACGGGCACCAGCGGGCGCGCGGCGTCGTGCACCAGCACGACGTCGATGGTGTCCGGGAGCGCGGCCAGGCCGAGCCGTACGGACTCCTGGCGGGTCTGCCCGCCGGGGACCACCTCCAGGTCGGTGCGCTCGGGGAGCGGGTGCTCGTGGAGGAGGCGGGAGACCTCGGCGGCGCCGTCGGGCGGGGCGACCACGACGATCAGCGAGACGGCTCGGGAGGCGGCCATCGCGCGGACGGCGTGCACCAGCATGGGGGTACCGCCCAGTGCGCGCAGCGCCTTGGGGGTGCCGGGACCGAGCCGGACACCGCGGCCGGCGGCGGGGATCACCGCGGCCGTGCGGGCCGGGCGGGAGGGATCTGGCATCGATGACTCCGGAGTCCGGGGCGAGCCCGGAATTGACGCAGACAGGTTTGTTTCCTCGGGCGAGGTGGGTATGGCCCTGGAGGTAGCCCCGGCCGGAGGCTGGGGAAGTGCCGGGCGCGACGCCTTGACCGGACCCTTCCGTGACAGCGGTCGAGGCAGCAGCCCGGGCCCGGCACGCCACAGGGGCCGGCGCCTGCCGGTCCCGGCAGGTCATCAACCCCATAAAGCCCCATAAGCCAAGGTCGCACCGCTCATGACGCGGCTCGTGAGGCTCGTGACACCGCAGCAGATATGCCGCAGCGCCCGGCAACAGACCGTCTCACAGGGAAACGGTCGTCACTCGGGCACCGCGGCATTGCTACGTCGTCGCTGCGCTGGCTCTCACCGGCGCACACGTCGTCAGGACGCGAGTACCTCGTCGAGCAGGGCCTCGGCCTTGTCCTCGTTGGTGTTCTCCGCGAGGGCGAGTTCGCTCACCAGGATCTGGCGCGCCTTCGCGAGCATCCGCTTCTCACCGGCGGACAGTCCGCGCTCCCGCTCGCGCCGCCACAGGTCGCGTACGACCTCGGCGACCTTGATCACGTCACCGGAAGCGAGCTTCTCGAGATTTGCCTTGTAGCGACGGGACCAGTTCGTCGGCTCCTCGGCATACGGTGCGCGCAGCACCTCGAAGACCCGGTCCAGCCCGTCCTGACCAACCACGTCGCGTACGCCGACGAACTCCGCATTGTCCGCTGGCACACGAACAGTCAAGTCGCCCTGGGCGACCTTCAGCACCAAGTAGGTCTTGTCCACGCCTTTGATCTGGCGAGTTTCGATGGCCTCGATCAGCGCGGCCCCGTGATGGGGATAGACCACGGTGTCGCCAACCTTGAACGTCATGTGACAGGTACCCCTTCCGTGGCTATCCATGCTAACACGGGAACGGACCGTTCTGAATGGCGTTTTCGCAGGTCAGGGCATATCTCGGGGCTTGACAACAGCGACCGGAACGTGCTGCGAAGGGCCTCGGGAGGCGGGTATTCGCAGGTCGGAGGGGCTGCACGGGTGAGAGGAAACCCGCCCGCCACATACCGGGGAGACAATGATCGACGGGTTGAATGTCACGTTTTGTTCGGATCCAGATGAGCGAGTTCCGGTACTCCGTTCGGCTGCTCACGGGCCCCTCGGGGCCGATTCCGGAATTGATCACGATCGGCCGCCCCCGAAGAGTGTGATCAATTCCGCGAGCCCTTCACATTCCCTGCGAATACTGCTTTTCCGCAGGGAGAAACCCATGAGTCGCCACCCGAACGGCCGCTTGCCGAAAATCCCTTCCCTCTTCCCCGGGAACGTTCTCCGTGGATGATCTCGACGGGTGATCTCCACGGGCCCGGCCGCCGTACCCGTGTCGCGCGGCAGGTCACGGCGGCGTGTCGGGGCCGGGGCGCCGCGGCGGGTCCTCCCGGAGCGCGGCGGCGGGTCCTTGCGGCCGCGCTCCGGCGGGTCATGAAACGGGGTCAGCTGCCGCCGGGTGGTCCCGCTGCCGGGGCCGGGTGACGGGGCAGGGGCGGGCGTGGCGGGCCGCCGAGCGCGCTGGGGGCGGGTCGGGTGCGGCGGCGCGAGGACGGCTCGGTAACCTAGCGGCGCTGACACACCCTTAGGGCGGCTTTACGCACCCGTCGTCATGACGCGTACGTTGCCGCCCCAGCCGTCCATCCGCGACCGGGCACGAACGTTCGGCCGCCGTAGCTCGTCAAGGAGATGCCGCCGCCGTGAGCCGCAGCCTTCGACGCGGCGTCCTCGCCGCCACCGTCCTTTCGCTCTCGATCGCCACGCTGTCCGCGTGCGGAGCCGGGAACGACGCCCAGACGCTGCAGGTCAAGCCGGACAACGCCGCGACCACCGTCGACGGCATCAAGATCCAGAACATCAACGTGATCACCCAGCCCGATGTGAACGCCAAGGGCCCGGCAGTGGTGTCCGCGACGGTGTTCAACAACGGCGCCAAGGACCAGAAGCTGACCGCGATCTCCGTCGACGGCGCCGGCCAGTCGGCCAAGCTCACGCCCGCGGGCGGCGGCTCGGGCGCGATCACCGTGCCGGCCGGCGGCTCCGTGGTGCTCGGCGGCAAGGACAACGCCTCCGCCGTCCTCAGCAGCGGCCGCGAGGCCGTCAAGGACGGGAACGTGCAGCCGCTGACCTTCACCTTCAGCTCGCTCGGCAAGGTGAAGACCAACGCCTACGTCGTCCCCGCGAAGAACTTCTTCGAGGGCTACGGCCCGTCGCAGCTCCCGCAGCCGTCCGGCTCCCCCTCGTCGTCGGGCTCCGCCAAGCCGTCGCAGTCGGGCAAGCCGTCCGGTTCGGCCTCCCCGTCCGGCTCCCCCTCGTCGTCGGCGCACAGCGGCCACTGAGACCGCCCGCGCGACGTGTGACGCAACGCCTCAGGGGCGCCCCTCCGGATCGGAGGGGCGCCCCTGAGGCGTACGTGGCCGGCGCGCGGCGGGAGGGTGGGCGGACGGGCCGGCGAGCACCCCCCGCGCGCCCGGCCCGTGCCCCGTACGGCCCGGAGCTTACGGCTCGAACTTGTAGCCCAGGCCGCGGACCGTGACGAGGTAGCGCGGCGCGCCCGGGTCGGGCTCGATCTTGGCGCGCAGCCGCTTGACGTGCACGTCCAGGGTCTTGGTGTCGCCCACGTAGTCGGCGCCCCAGACCCGGTCGATGAGCTGCATCCGGGTCAGCACGCGCCCGGCGTTGCGCAGCAGCATCTCCAGGAGGTCGAACTCCTTCAGGGGCAGGTCGACCTTGCCGCCGGAGACCGTGACGACATGGCGGTCCACGTCCATCCGGACCGGGCCGGCCTCCAGGGCCTGCGGAGTGACCTCCTCCGGCTCCCCGCGGCGGCGCATCACCGCGCGGATGCGGGCGACCAGTTCGCGGGAGGAGAAGGGCTTGGTGACGTAGTCGTCCGCGCCTATCTCCAGGCCGACGACCTTGTCGATCTCGCTGTCCTTGGCGGTCACCATGATGACCGGGACGTTGGACCGGCCACGCAGCTGGCGGCAGACCTCGGTGCCGGGCAGGCCCGGCAGCATCAGGTCGAGGAGGACGAGGTCGGCGCCGTTGCGCTCGAACTCGTCGAGTCCGTCGGGGCCCGTAGCCGCGATGGCGACCTCGAAACCCTCCTTGCGGAGCATGTACGACAGTGCGTCGCTGAACGATTCCTCGTCCTCGACGACAAGCACTCGGGTCACGGAAGGACCTCCGGGGCTGGGTGAGCAGGGAGCGGATCGTTGAAGGTCTCGTACGGGCGGTCCTCGTCGTCGAGGCCCTCCGCGGAGGGGTCGGCGGGCCGTTCGCGGTCGCGTACGGCTCCGGCTTCCGGGAGACGCAGGGTGAAGGTGGAGCCCTGTCCCTCAGCGCTCCACACCGTGACCTCCCCGCCGTGCGAGGCGGCCACATGCTTGACGATGGCGAGGCCGAGGCCGGTCCCGCCGGTGGCGCGCGAGCGCGCCGGGTCCACACGGTAGAACCGCTCGAAGACGCGGTCCCGGTCCTTTTCGGATATCCCGATGCCCTGGTCGGTCACCGCGATCTCGATCAGGTCGCCGCCGGGCGCGGCGACGCGGCGTCCGGCGATCCCGACGCGGGTGCGTGCCGGGGAGTAGTTGACGGCGTTCTCGACGAGGTTGCCCAGGGCCGCGGCGAGCTGGCCGCGGTTTCCCCAGACGTGCAGGTCGGCGGCGCCGCCGACGGCCATCGTGATCTGCTTCGTACCGGCCTGCTGGCGGCAGCGGTCCATCGCCTCGGCGACCAGCTCGTCGACCCGGACCGGCTCGGCGTCCTCCAGCGGGTTGTCGTTCTGCACCCGGGAGAGGTCGATGAGCTCCTGGACGAGGTTGGTCAGGCGGGTGGCCTCGTTCTGCATCCGGCCGGCGAAGCGCTCGACGGCCTCGGGGTCGTCGCTGGCGTCCATCACGGCCTCGGAGAGCAGCGACAGGGCGCCGACGGGGGTCTTGAGCTCATGGCTGACGTTGGCGACGAAGTCCCGGCGGACCGCTTCTATCCGGCGGGCCTCCGTGAGGTCCTCGACCAGCAGCAGGACGAGCCGGGAGCCGAGCGGGGCGACTCTGGCGGAGACCGCCAGGGCCTCGCCGCGGCCGGTGCCGCGGCGCGGCAGATCCAGCTCGACCTGGCGTATCTCGCCGTCCCTGCGGGTGTCGCGGGCCATCTGCATCATCGGCTCGACGGCGAGCTTGCCGCCACGGACGAGGCCGAGGGCGTAGGCGGCGGAGCTGGCCTTGACGACGGCGTCGGCCTCGTCGAGGACCACGGCCGAGGAGCGGAGCACCGACAGGACGGTGTCGACCCCGGGCGGCAGCACGGCTTCGGTGTGCAGGGAGGTACGGGTGGGTTTGGCCTGGTCGCGTTCGCTCCAGCGGAACGCCAGCATGGCGAAGACACCGGTACAGAGCCCGGCGATCGCAGCCACTGCGGCGACGGCCGCGTCCACGTTCATGACTCCAGGTTATGCGCCTGCTCGGACACTTCCCCAGCCTTGCGGGGCCCTGCTCGAACAGCCGTCGCCCAGAGTTCACCGTCAAGTCCCCGCCGGTTCACTCCGGAGGCCGGGGCGGAACGGTCGGCCGCCGGCCGGACACCCCAGGGGGCACCGGCGCGAGCACCCTCCCACCGGGGTGCCCGGCCAGGTGAACGGGGTCGCGGCCCCCGGGGCCGTGGATGAGTCGCCCAGAGTTCACCTTCACGTCGGTGCCGGTTCACCCCCGGTGGCACCGCACGTCGCGCGGTGCCCGCAGGGTGACGGTGCGGGTGCCACGCGGTGTGCACCGGCGCGCGGCCGGACACCCAGAGCGACCGCGCGGGCCACGGCCCTCCGGGGCACCGGCACCGCGGCGGCCGGCCCCGTGGAACCGGCCCTTCCCGGGCACGGGCCGCGCGGGCACCGACCGTGAGAGCGTGGGCACAGGTCACCCTGCACCCCGTTCCACCTCCCACCCACGCCACACCACCACATCGATGCGAGAGAAGGTCACAGATGCGGGACGCGTACCACGAGGAGCTGGATTCGATCGGCGAGGGCCTGGTCGAGATGGCCCGGCTCGTCGGCTCCGCGATCGGGCGCGCCACCACGGCGATACTCGACGCGGACCTCAAGCTGGCCGAGAACGTCATCGCCGCCGACGAGAAGGTCGACGACCTCCAGCGCGACCTGGAGGCGCGCGCGATCGCCCTGCTGGCGCGGCAGCAGCCGGTCGCCACCGACCTGCGGATCGTCGTCACCTCGCTGCGGATGAGCGCCGACCTGGAGCGCTCCGGCGACCTGGCCCAGCACGTGGCCAAGCTGGCCCGGCTGCGCTTCCCGCAGACGGCCGTTCCGCAGGATCTGCACGCCACCATCCTGGAGATGGGGCAGCTGGCGCAGCGCCTGATGGCCAAGGCCGCCGAGGTCATCATCACCAAGGACGTCGACCTCGCCCTGCAGCTGGAGCAGGACGACGACGCCATGGACATGCTGCACCGCACCCTCTTCCAGCACCTGATGGACGACCGCTGGAAGCACGGCATCGAGACCGCCGTGGACGTGACCCTGCTGGGCCGCTACTACGAGCGTTTCGCCGACCACGCGGTGTCCGTCGCCAAGCGGGTCGTCTACCTCGTCACCGGCGAGCACGCCGACGAGATCGCCCCGCCGACGGCGGTGGAGGGCGCGTAGTCGTTGCGGCGGGGGCGTGGCCCGCGGCGGCGGGCGGAAGGCGCGAGTCCGCCTCCGGAGCCGCCGTGCGCCGTTGACGTGTGCCTCCACGCGCCGTTGACGCGCCTCGGCACCCGGGCTTGCAATGGGCACCAGGTGACCCGTAGGAGGCAATGCATGGCACCCATGGCGGACTCCCCCAACCCCGCGCCCGACGCCCCGACGGCCGTCGAGCGTCCACGGCTCCCCCTGCTCGGCGCCTGCGGCTGCGGCTCCGGCTGCAGCTGCGGCTGCCAGTCGGGCGGACCGTGCCAGTGCGGCGGCGGCTGCTAGCAACCGTCACGCACGGCGGCGCACGGCGGTCGCCACCACGGCACTAGGCGCAGCGCCTTTGCGGCCCCGGCTGGGTTTCTCCGGCCGGGGCTGTTGCTGTTCGGCGGGGCGTTCAGCTGGAGCCGGGGGCGTTGCCGTACGGCGGGTCTGTCCCGGGGCGTTGCCGTACGGCGGGGCCGGGCCGGTCGGTCGGCCCTTCCTCGGGTCCTTGGCGCTCAGAGAGAGATCGACAGCGGATGGATCTCGTCGGCCTTGTGGCCGGCCCGCTCGTGGATGCGTTGCACGGCCCCCGCCGACGGCGCGTCCGACAGGCAGAAGACATCCCCGGAGTCGGTGTCGGCCCACGCGTGCTCGAACGTCACGCCCTCCTCGCTCTGAATGGCGAGATCGGCCTGGTGCGCCGCACTCAGCTCGTCGGGCGTCACGCCCTTCATACCGTGATGGATGTCCATGAACTTGGGCATCGAACTCATCCTTCCGGTCGCAGACGGATACGTCTCCCCTTCCATGCTGCCTCCGAACACCACGGTCCTCGCCCCAAAGGCCATCGCCCGCGGCGCGGCGGGCCCGTAAGCTTCCGCCCTGGTTCCGTCCCCCTTGCCCCCACAGCCGTCCCCGGCCCGCCTTCCGGCACGATCGCGGAGATCCCCATGCCCCTCGAAGGACCGCGCCACCTGCTCGTGCAGGCCCGATCCGAACCCTCGCCCCTGTACGAGCCGTACGGGCACGGGACGCACGAGGACATCGAGACCTTCACCGGCAACGTGCCCCTGGACGACCCCGCCCTGGACCTGCCGGAAGACCTGGCCCGCGCGCTGCACTCGTGGTCCCGGTCCCGTCCGGCCGGCGGTTTCCCCTCCCGCCCGGCCCTGCGGAAGCACGTCGCGCAGGGCCGGGCGGCGGCCCGGCGGCTGGCCCGGCACCTCGGGCCGTCGTGGGCGGTGCGCTGTTGGGACGAGCGGCACCGGACGTCGAAGTGGGTGTGCTGGGGCTGCGAGCGCCTGCACTGGGAACGCGACAGCCACGGCACGCCTCCCCACCCGGTGGACCTCACCGTCGAGGGCGAGTTCCACTACGGTCCGCTGCGCTCCGACGGCTTCGGCGACTTCTTCCCCGACGACCCGGCCGCCGCCCTGCACGTGTCCGACGACCTCGTCACCGCCCTCAACGGCTGGGCGAACGAGATCGACACCACCCTGAACCTCGACCTCCGCGACCGGGTGGAGGGCAAGTACGACGACACCTGGCAGCGCCTGTTCCACGAGGGCGGAGACCTCGCCAGACAACTCGCCCACGAACTCGGCCCCGCCCGCACCGTGACCTACAAGGGCCTGGCGAACGGCGGCCTCGCCGCGATGACGTACGTGGTGTGGCGGGGGGACCGGGAATTGCCGGTGTGAGGGGGGCGGGACATGCGGGGGGGATGGCGAGCTGGTGAGTGCGCTGAGAGCGCGATGATTCAAGATCCGGTGCGCTGGGAGCCCCCCAGTGACACCAGGCCATGACAACGCCCCCGGCCGACGCGATGAGCACAGGTCGGGGGCGTGATCACGCGGGTTACTTCTTCTTGCCCTGGTTCTTCACGGCCTCGATGGCGGCCTTGGCGGCTTCCGGGTCGAGGTAGGTGCCGCCGGGGGTGAGGGGGCGGAAGTCGGCGTCGAGGTCGTAGGCGAGCGGGATGCCGGTGGGGATGTTCAGGCCCGCGATGTCCTCGTCGGAGATGCCGTCGAGGTGCTTGACCAGGGCGCGCAGGGAGTTGCCGTGGGCGGCGACGAGGACCGTCTTGCCGGCGCGGAGGTCGGGGACGATGCCGTCGAACCAGTACGGGAGCATGCGGACGACGACGTCCTTGAGGCACTCCGTCTGCGGGCGCAGCTCCGGGGGGAGGCCGGCGTAGCGCGGGTCGGAGAACTGGGAGTACTCGGCGTCGCGGTCGAGGGCGGGGGGCGGGGTGTCGTACGAGCGGCGCCAGAGCATGAACTGCTCCTCGCCGAACTCGGCCAGCGTCTGTGCCTTGTCCTTGCCCTGCAGCGCGCCGTAGTGGCGCTCGTTCAGCCGCCAGCTGCGGTGGACCGGGATCCAGTGCCGGTCGGCGGACTCCAGGGCGAGCTGCGCGGTGCGGATGGCGCGCTTCTGGAGGGAGGTGTGCACTACGTCGGGGAGCAGGCCGGCGTCCTTGAGCAGCTCTCCGCCGCGGACTGCCTCCTTCTCGCCCTTCTCGTTGAGGTTGACGTCCACCCAGCCGGTGAACAGGTTCTTCGCGTTCCACTCGCTCTCGCCGTGGCGGAGGAGGATCAGCTTGTACGGTGCGTCGGCCATGGCGTCGAGCGTAATCCAAGTCGGCGTGGCGCCCTCTCCGGGTCCGGGACCTGGGCTTCTCGGCGTCGTTCGACGGTTCTCGCCAAATGAGTGGCGGTGGCGGCGGCGTCCTCGGACGCCGGGGCAGAGCGGGGTTCCCACGCCACGGCCGGGCAGGACGCCGGGATCACGGTGGAGACGGCGCGCTCGCCCGTGCAGCAGGAGGTGCCGCAGCCGGTGCCGCACTCGGCCCCCTGAGCGGCGCTGCCCCGGGGCGTAGGACCCACCGCCGGACACGCGCACGGTCCCGTCCGCGGCCGTCCGCGGCGGCCGTCCGCGTCGTCGCGGGCGGGCAGGGCTACGCGGAGCGCTCGCGGGTCAGGTGGGCGAAGGCGTCCAGGTTGCGGGTGGACTCGCCGCGGGAGACGCGCCAGGCGTACTCCTTGCGGATGGCGCTGGCGAAGCCCATCTCCAGGAGGGTGTTGAAGCTGCCATCGGCGTTCTCCAGGACCGTGCCGAGGAGGCGGTCGAGTTCGTCGGGGGTGACGGCGGACAGCGGGAACTTGCCGACGAGGTAGACGTCGCCGAGCTTGTCGATCGCGTAACTCACGCCGTAGAGGCGGGTGTTGCGTTCGAGGAGCCAGCGGTGGACGGCCTCGTGGTTCTCGTCGGGGTGGCGGACGACGAAGGCGTTGAGGGAGAGGGAGTGCCTGCCGACGATGAGCGAACAGGTCGTGGAGAGCTTGCGGGTGCCGGGGAGCTTGACGACGTAGGTGCCGTCGGCGGGTGACTCCCATTCGAGTTCGGCGTCGGTCAGGGTCCGCTCGATCACGGCCTTGGCCCGCACCACCGCCTCGGCCGTGGTGCCGCCCGCCGCGTCGTTCTTCTCTCGCTCGTCACCCATGGAGGGATCGTAGGTGACGGCGGTGTTCCTGCATGGCGTCGGTGTAGACATCGCCCGTGGCCGCGGCGGCGGTGTCCCAGCCGAAGGACTGGGCGTGCCGGGCGGCTTCGGTGCCCATCCGGGCGGGCAGGGCCGGGTCCGCGACGAAGCGGGCGAGCGCGCGGGCGTAGTCGGCCGGGTCGTGGCCGTCGACGAGGAAGCCGCTGACGCCGTCGCGCACGGCCACCGGCAGACCGCCGACCGCGGCCGCGACGACCGGGGTGCCGCACGCCTGGGCCTCGATGGCGACCAGGCCGAAGGACTCGCTGTACGAGGGCATGACCAGCACGGAGGCGGCGCGGTACCAGTCGGCGAGCTGCTCCTGGCCGACCGGCGGGCGGAACTGCACCAGGTCGGCGATGCCGAGGCGGGCGGCCAGCTTCTGCAGCCCCTCGGGCTTGGCCAGGCCGCTGCCGCTGGGCCCGCCGACCACGGGCACCACCATCCGGGAGCGCAGCGAGGGGTCCTCGTCCAGCAGGGCGGCGGCCGCGCGCAGCAGGATGTCGGGGGCCTTCAGCGGCTGTATGCGGCCGGCGAACAGCGGGATGACCGCGTCCTGCGGCAGGCCCAGGCGGGCGCGGGCGGCGGCCCGGCTCTCGGCGACGTCGCCGCCGGCGGGCCGGAAGCGGTCGAGGTTGACGCCGGGGTGCACCACGGCGACCTTGCCGCGCTCGGCCTCGTAATGCCGGGCGAGTTCGTCCGCCTCGCCGGCGGTGTTGGCTATCAGGCGGTCGGCGGCCCGGACGATCTGCGTCTCGCCGATGACCCGGGCGGCCGGCTCGGGGGTGTCGCCGGCGGCCAGCGCGGCGTTCTTGACCTTGGCCATGGTGTGCATGGCGTGCACCAGCGGGACGCCCCAGCGCTCGGCGGCCAGCCAGCCGACATGGCCGGAGAGCCAGTAGTGGGAGTGCACCAGGTCGTAGTGGCCGGGGCGGTGGCCGGCCCAGGCCTGCATCACGCCATGGGTGAAGGCGCACAGCTGGGCGGGCAGCTCCTCCTTGGCCAGGCCCTCGTAGGGGCCGGCGTCCACATGCCGTACGAGGACGCCGGGGGCGAGCTCGACGGTCGGCGGGAGGGTGCCGGTGGTGGCACGGGTGAAGATCTCCACCTCGATGTTGATCGAGGCGAGCTTCTTGGCCAGCTCGACGATGTAGACGTTCATGCCCCCGGCGTCGCCGGTGCCGGGCTGGTGCAGCGGGGAGGTGTGGACGCTGAGCATCGCCACCCGGCGCGGACGGCGCAGGCTGCCGGGCAGGCGCAGCCGGGACGGGCCCGGGAACTGGCCGTGGGGCCGACTGCGGAGCCGGGATGCGTATGGGCTCACGTCGAGCTACCTCCTTGGCACGGGGCGGGCGGCGCGCCTCCGCACCCCTCCAACAACAGACCCCGGCCATCCATTTCCGTCCGGCGGGCTCCGGCCGTACTTTGCCAAAGCGTGACCAAGGGATGTGGCCAAGGGGCGGGATCGAGGGGCCTGGGCAGGCGGAAGGCACCGGGCCTCGGCGGACGGCTCACCCGACCGCGGCGGACGGCGCTCCCCCGGCCACCCCATACCCTCGATGTCATGGTCCGCCGCCCCGCCGTCTCCGGCGCCGCCCTGATACCCGCGCAGTCCCGGCCCCTGGGAAACGCCACCCGCGGGACCACCAACCCCAACCGCCTGCGCCGTATGGACCGCTGGATAGCGGCCGAGCACGGCGCCGCGCTGCGCCGCGCCGCCGACCCCGTGGCGGTCGACCTCGGCTACGGTGCCGCGCCCTGGACCGCGGTGGAGCTGCTGGGCCGGCTGCGTACGGTGCGCCCGGACGCCCGGGTCGTCGGCATAGAGATAGATCCGGCGCGGGTCGAGGCGGCCCGGCCGTACGAGCGGCCGGGGCTGGACTTCCTCCACGGCGGCTTCGAGGTGCCGCTGCCGGGGCAGCGGCGGCGGGCGCCGGTCCTCATCCGGGCCGCGAACGTGCTGCGGCAGTACGACGAGGACGAGGTGGCCGCCGTGTGGCAGCGGCTGTGCGCACGGCTGGCGCCCGGCGGGCTGCTGGTCGAGGGCACCTGCGACGAGATAGGGCGGCGGCACGTGTGGGTGGCGCTGGGCCCCGAGGGTCCGCGCACGGTCACCTTCGCCACCCGCCTCGGCTCCCTCCACACCCCCTCCGACCTGGCCGAACGCCTCCCCAAGGCGCTGATCCACCGCAATGTGCCGGGCGAGGGCGTGCACGCCTTCCTCCGGGACTTCGACCGCGCCTGGGCCAGCGCCGCCCCGCTCGGCGCCCTCGGGGCCCGCCAGCGGTGGCGCGCCGCCGTACAGGCCCTGGCGGCGGACTGGCCGCTGACCGGCGACCCGCGGCGCCGGCGGCAGGGGGAGGTCACGGTGCGGTGGGAGGCGCTGGCGCCCAGGGGCGGGGCGGTGGGCGGTTGGGCCCTGTGGCGGCAGGCCCAAGCCTCTGTCACTGCCTCCGCCTCGGTCCCGGCCCCTGCCTCTGCCCCGTAAGGCGCCGCGCGGGACTGCACCCGGCGGCCGGGCCGTCGCGGTGCGTCGCCGTGCTTCGTGGGGTGTTGCCGGGTGTTGCCGGGTGTCGCCGTACGTCGTCGGGTCGCTACGCCGTCAGGACCGGCCGGCCCAGGGCGCCCAGTTCCCGCAGCCGTCGCTCCGTCGGTGACCCGCGCTCGGCCGTGTACGTCACGAGCGCCTGGTCGGCGTCGGTGGTCAGCCGGAAGCTCTCGAAGGTGAGCACCAGCTCGCCGACGTGCGGATGCTGGAGGGACTTGGTGCCGCACAGGCACTCGTGCACCGACTGCGTCTCCCAGATCCGCCGGAAGTCCCGGCTGTGCGCGAGGAGTTCGTTGACCACCTCGCAGATCCGCGGGTCCTCGGGGTGCCGCCCGCTCTCGGCGCGCAGGTTGCCGACCACCTCCACGGCCTTGGCCTCCCAGTCCGGGTGCAGGGTGCGCGCGGCCGGGTCGAGGAAGACCAGCAGCGCGGTGTTGCGCCGGTCCGGGGCGAGTGCCGGGAGGTCGAAGGCGATCCGGCCGCCGAGCGCGTTCCAGGCCAGGATGTCCAGGCCGCGGCCGAGGACCATGGCCGGGACGGTGGTCTCCATCGCGTCCAGGAGCCGCTGGATCTCGGGGCGCACGGTCTGCCGGGGGCCGGCGCACGGGTCACCGTCCGGGCCCGTCGCCGCGCCGCCGTCCGCCGGGCGGCGCCGGGGTGCGGCGATGTTGCGCAGGTAGGTCACCTCACCGCCGGACAGCCGCAGCGCCCCGGCGATCGCGTCCAGGACGGAGTCGGAGATCGCGGGCGCCCGGCCCTGTTCGATGCGGGTGTAGTAGTCGACGCTGATGCCGGCGAGCTGGGCGACCTCCTCGCGCCGCAGCCCCCGCACCCGGCGGCGGCTGATCCCGCCGGGCAGGCCGAGCGCCGCCGGGTCGAGCGCCCCGCGGCGCGCCTTGAGGAACGAGCCGATCTCGATTTCCGCGTGCAGCATCGCTCCAGTATGCGGCGCACGGCCGGTTGGGTGGTTCCGCCGGACCCAGGCTGTGACGGGCCTGGTCCGCTCCCCGTAGGGGCAGCAGGGTGGTGCACGGGCACCGCGGGGGGCGCCCCGGGGACCGCTCCGGCACGCCCCTGAGCACCCCCGGACGCACCCTGAGAGCATCCGCCTCTCGCCCCCCGTACGCCCCGCACACCTCGCACACCTCGTACAAGGAGCAGCTCATGCGGCGCAGGATCCTCGGTGGCACCGGCATCTCGGTCAGCGAGTACGCGCTCGGCGCGATGATGCTCGGCGCCTGGGGCAACACCGGTCACGACGACTGCGTACGGATCGTGCACCGCGCGCTGGACGCCGGTATCAACGTCGTGGACACCGCGGACGTGTACGCGGCGGGCGAGTCCGAGGAGATCGTCGGCAAGGCGCTCAAGGGGCGCCGCGACGACGTCGTCCTGGCCACGAAGTTCTTCAACCCGATGGGGCCGGACGCCAACCACGGCGGCAACTCCCGGCGTTGGATCATGCGCGCGGTGGAGGACAGCCTGCGCCGGCTGAACACCGACTACCTCGACCTCTACCAGGTGCACCGCCCCGACCCCGCCACGGACATCGACGAGACGCTCTCCGCGCTCTCGGACCTCGTACGGTCCGGCAAGGTACGGGCGATCGGCACCTCGACCTTCCCCGCCGAGCACCTCGTCGAGGCGCACTGGACGGCCGAGCGCCGCGGCCACCTCCGCTTCCGCACCGAGCAGCCGCCGTACTCGATGCTGGCGCGCGGTGTGGAGAGCGCGGTGCTGCCGACCGCGCAGCGCTACGGCATGGGGGTGCTGACCTGGGGTCCGCTCAGCGCGGGCTGGCTCTCCGGCCGCGCCCTCTCGGCCAGTTCGCGCGCCGGGCTGGAGTCCCAGAAGTTCGATCTCTCGGTCCCGGAGAACGCCCGCAAGGCGGAGGCCGTCGGCGCGCTGTCGGAGGTCGCGGCGCAGGCGGGCCTGACGCTGCCGCATCTGGCGACCGCCTTCGTGCGGGCCCATCCGGCGGTGACGTCGGTGATCATCGGGCCGCGCACCCTCGACCAGCTCGACAGCCTGCTGGACGGCGCCGACGTGACGCTCGACGCGGACGTGCTGGACCGGATCGACGCCATCGTGCCGCCCGGCACCGACCTCAACCCCGCCGACAGCTACTACCAGGCACCGGCCCTCGCGGACGCGTCCTTGCGCCGGCGCTGACCGGGGCGTCTCCGGCGGGGGCCCGGCGTGCGGATTGTCCGGGAAAAGAATCGCTTCGGATTGTTCCTTATGCATTCCAGGAACGCCGGACCGCCGCCGACGGCCCCGCCGACGACGCCGCCCGAACCGGGCACAAACCGGAACCGGACACAAAGAAGCCCCTCACCCGTGGCGAGGGGCTTCCGGTTTATCCAAAAAATTCACTTGGCCTTTTGATACGCCTCACGAATCTCGGCGGGCACGCGCCCGCGGTCGCTGACGTTGTAGCCGCTCGACTTCGCCCAGGCCCGGATCGCGGCGGTGTCCTCACTGGCGGCCGCGGCGGCCTTGCGCGGCTTACGGCCCTTGCCGGTCTTGCGCCCGGCCTTCAAGAACGGGCCGACGGCTTCCAGCAGCTGGTCGTAGCTGTCCGGACTCAAATCGATCTCGTAAGTCACACCGTCAAGAGAAAGCGTGTGGGTGGCGGCCTCGGTGGACTCTTCGCCCGTGAGGTCGTCCGTGTAGATGGTGATTACCTTCTGTGCCATGCAGGCAGTCTAAACCCCTGAAATTGAGCAGCCGGCTCTTTCCGCGGCCCCCTGGTGCGACGAACTGGCTGCCGGTAATGCCCCGGCTTTCCACAACCGGGGGCGGAAGCCGCCCGTAAGCCGCCCGAAGACCGCCGCGGAGCCCCGGAATCCCCCGGCCGATGACAGGGTCCAGGGGGCCAAGTCGGGTCTCAGGCCGAGCGCCGCCTCACGCCAGATGCAGCGCCGCGAGCAGGGCGTCCACGAGGGGGCGGTCGCGTTCCTGGGTGAGGAGGTGGCGGGCGTCGGCGGGCGGGAGCCAGAGCAGGCGGTCGACCTCGCGGTTGGGGGTGAAGGCGCCGGCTACCGCCTCGGCCGCCCAGTAACGGACCTGCTTGGGGCGGCCGTCGACGAGGTAGCAGGAGGTGGGCAGCGGCGCGCCCGGACGGCAGTCCATGCCGGTCTCCTCGGCCACCTCGCGGACCGCGCCGGCCAGCGCGTCCTCGCCGCGCTTCAGCTTGCCCTTGGGGTGGGACCAGTCGTCGTACTTGGGCCGGTGGACGAGCGCGATCTCCAGCCCGTCCTCGGACGCCGCGCGGCGCCACAGGACGCAGCCCGCCGCACGCACAGTCTTCTGAGGCACTGTCACATCATCGCTCCTCTCCGTCCGCTCTCCGCGCGTCGCGTCCTGCCGCCCTTCTCGTGTCCCGCCGTCCTCCGTCCTCTGCCGTCCGCCCTGTGTCCCCTCGGTCCTCAGCCCCGGCGCTCCGGGGTCCGCGGCAGCCAGACCCGGCCGAAGGCGAAGCGGGCCGCCTCGACCTCGTGCCGCTGGTCGGCGTGCAGCACCCCGAGGGCGTACGCCGTGGCCGGGGCGATCCGGGGAGTGCGGGCCGCGGCGGCGGCAGCGGCGGCGGCCTCCGCGGCGTCCCGGTGCCAGGCCAGCGCCCGGCCGGCCTCCGCCAGCCGGAAGTCGGCGCACTCCGGCGCGATGACCTCGCGGGCGTAGCGGCTCAGCCGCACCAGCAGCCGCACCTGGTGCCAGGGGGTGTCCTGGCGCTGGTCGGCGGCGAGCGCGGCGGCGTTGTACGGGTAGCCGGCGCGGGAGAGCGGCAGTGCGGCGACCGCCTCGGTGAGCTGTCGGTGCGCCTGCTCGGCGAGCGGGGGCAGGGCCTCGGCGGCCGGCAGCTCGCCCGCCGTACCGGCCAGCGGAGCCTCGGAGGCGAGCACCGCCACCGAGTCGGCGACGGCGTGGAAGCGCGACGAGCCGAGGGCCTGCAGCGCGGCGGAGTGGGCGCGGGTGCGGGCGAGGGTGAGCTGGCGGTCGAGCAGGGCCCCGGCGCGTGCGGCACCGGCCGACAGCGCGCCGTCGGGATCGGGGTCGCCGGCGGCAGCGGAGGAGGACGGGGCGGCGGACGCGGCGCCGGGCCCGGTGGCCGTACGGTCCCCGCGTTTGCCCCGTTCCGCGCGGCCCTGGCGGTCGGGGCGCTCGGGCCGCTCCCCGCGGCCGGTCAGGCGTTGCAGCGCCGTCATCAGCCGCTCGCGGCGGGAGGCGCAGGCCTGTTCGCGGGCCAGGGAGCCGGAGAGCCAGCCGAGTTCGGAGCGGAGCTGGTCGGCCCAGACCTCGTCGGTCAGCGGCCGGAAGGTGTGCAGGGTGGCGCTGATGCGGCGGGCGGCCCGCCGCAGCTGCCGGGCGGCCTCACCGGCGCCCTCCGCGTCCGAGCCGCTCTCCCGGTGCAGCCGCAGGCTGCGCAGGAAGTCCGCGGACTGCTGGTGCAGATAGCCGGCGAGCACCTCCTCGGCCGTGCGGCCGGCGAGGACGGCGCCGGTCTCGGGGCCGGCACCTTCGTCACCCGGACCGTGGGGCGTCATCGGCCGGTACGCGGCGTCGTCCGGTCCCGGTGTGCCGTCGTCCGCGCCGTACGGGCCGTCCACCACCGCGGACCGGGCTCCGCGTGCCGGGCCGGGCTCGTATCCGGTTCCGAGGAGGCCCGCGGCCCCTCCGGTCGGCTGGTCATGTCGCTGGGCCACGCCGGCGCCTCCGGGCGTCGATGAGCATTTCCTGAATGTTGCGCAGCGGGGCGCCGTCCGCGTCCACCGCGTGCCGGGTCCAGTCGCCCTCCGGGCCCAGGTGCCAGGAGGACGTGGTGTCCGCCATCCCCGTCTCCAGCATCCGGTTGAGGGAGGCGCGGTGCGCCGGGTCGGTGACCCGCACCAGCGCCTCGATCCGGCGGTCGAGGTTGCGGTGCATCATGTCGGCGCTGCCCAGCCACACTTCGGGCTCGCCGCCGTTGCCGAAGACGAAGACCCGGGAGTGCTCCAGGAAGCGGCCGAGGATGCTGCGGACGCGGACGTTCTCGCTCAGGCCGGGTACTCCCGGGCGCAGCGCGCAGATGCCGCGCACCCAGACGTCGACCGGCACTCCGGCCTGGGAGGCGCGGTAGAGCGCGTCGATGACGGCCTCGTCGACCATCGAGTTGACCTTGATGCGGACGTAGGCGGGCCCGCCCGCGCGCTGGCTGGCGATCTCCTTGTTGATGCGCTGTATCAGGCCGTCCCGCAGGGACTTGGGGGCGACCAGGAGACGGCGGTAGGTCTCGCGGCGGGAGTAGCCGGAGAGCCGGTTGAAGAGGTCCGAGAGGTCGGCGCCGACCTGCGGGTCGGCGGTCAGCAGGCCGAGGTCCTCGTAGAGCCGGGCCGTCTTGGGGTGGTAGTTGCCGGTGCCGACATGGGAGTAGCGGCGCAGCATCTCGCCTTCCTGGCGGACCACGAGCGAGAGCTTGGAGTGGGTCTTCAGGCCGACCAGGCCGTAGACCACGTGGCAGCCGGACTCCTCCAGCTTGCGCGCCCACTTGATGTTGGCCTGCTCGTCGAAGCGGGCCTTGATCTCGACGAGGACGAGGACCTGCTTGCCGGACTCCGCGGCGTCGATCAGGGCGTCCACGATGGGCGAGTCGCCGGAGGTGCGGTAGAGCGTCTGCTTGATCGCGAGCACGTCCGGGTCGGCGGCGGCCTGCTCCAGGAACGCCTGCACGGAGGTGGAGAAGGAGTCGTAGGGGTGGTGGAGGAGGACGTCGCGGGCGCGCAGGGCGGCGAAGATGTCCGGGGCGGACGCCGACTCCACCTCGGCGAGGTCGCGGTGGGTGCCGGCGACGAACTTGGGGTACTTCAGCTCGGGCCGGTCCAGCGCGCCGATCCCGAAGAGGCCGGTCAGGTCCAGCGGGCCGGGCAGCGGGTAGACCTCGGCGTCGGAGATCTTCAGCTCCTGGACGAGCAGGTCGAGCACCGCGGGGTCGATGGACTCCTCGACCTCCAGGCGCACCGGCGGCCCGAAGCGCCGCCGCATCAGCTCCTTCTCCAGGGCCTGCAGGAGGTTCTCCGCGTCGTCCTCCTCCACCTCCAGGTCCTCGTTGCGGGTGACCCGGAACATGTGGTGCGCGCGCACCTCCATGCCGGGGAACAGCTCCTCCAGGTGGGCGGCGATGACGTCCTCGATGGGGACGTAGCGCTGCGGGGAGGCCTCCAGGAAGCGGGAGAGCAGCGGCGGCACCTTGACCCGCGCGAAGTGGTCGTGGCCGCTGACCGGGTTGCGCACGACGACGGCGAGGTTCAGCGAGAGGCCGGAGATGTACGGGAAGGGGTGCGCCGGGTCCACGGCCAGGGGCGTGAGCACCGGGAAGATCTGCTGCCGGAAGAGGGTGAACAGGCGGGCCTGCTCCTTCTCGGTCAGCTCGGGCCAGCGGATCAGGTGAATGCCCTGGTCGGCCAGCTCGGGGGCGACGTCCTGCTGGAAGCAGGCGGCGTGCCGGGCCATGAGTTCGCGCGAGCGGGTCCAGATCAGGTCCAGCACCTCGCGGGGCTGGAGTCCGGACGCGGAGCGGGTGGCGACGCCGGTGGCTATCCGTCGCTTGAGTCCGGCCACCCGGACCATGAAGAACTCGTCGAGGTTGCTGGCGAAAATCGCCAGGAAGTTCGCCCGTTCGAGGAGGGGGGTGGCCGGGTCCTCGGCCAGTTCCAGCACCCGCTCGTTGAAGGCCAGCCAGCTGCGCTCACGGTCCAGGAACCGGTCGCCGGGCAGCTCCTCGCCGTCCGCGCCCACCACGCCCTCGTCCTCGTACGCGTCGGGGTCGGCGTCCAGGTCGGGCTCCAGGCCGGGCACCGTGCCCCGGACCGCCTGCGGGCGGTGCGCGGCGATCGAACCCACGGACGGCTGGGCCGACGGCGCCGCGGCCCGCGGGGGCTGCGGGGTCGGCGTCTCGGGCTGAGCCTGTGCCTGAGCGCTGGGCTGCTGGTTCATGGACCTATTCTTCCGCGTCCGGGGGGTTCCAGGCGCGTCAGGAAGTGGCGGCGGCGCGAGATGGAGCCTCGGGTGGGGGGCGTTCGGCACAGCGGGCTGCATTCACCGATGCTCGCAAGCGACGTTGAATCACTGGTAACGCGGATATGGCGGCCAGGCAAGCGGGGTGCTACTCCCAGGCGATTTCCGGTCCCGCCGGGGGCTGTTGGCGAGGGGCCGGTGGCCGGGGACGCGGCCCGGCCGCTCCTGGGGCGCCCCGGGTCCAGGGCCCGGTACCCGGGGCCGCCGCCGGGGCCCGTCCCCCTGTGCCTCCCCCGGGGCCGCCGCCGTCACACACCCGGTGTTCTCCGGGGTGCGCGGCCGCGTTTGTCCGGGGTGCGGGCCGCCGCGGCCCGCACCCCGGTCCGTCCGTCTCAGCCGTGCCGGCGCCGCATCACCCGGAAGGCGATCACGGTCAGCGCCGCCGTGAGCGCCAGCACGATCCCCGCCTCGATCCACGCCAGCGGCCAGTGGTGCGAGGCCGGGTGGTGGTCCATGTACTGGCCGACGACACCGTGCTGCCGCAGACAGTCCTCGTAGCCGGCGGCGGCGTCGCACGGGGAGTCGGACAGCCGGGCGCCGGAGCGGGTGTAGTGCCCCTGCCCCACCAGCCACGAGTCGTCCGGCACCTGGGCCGGCCGGTCCTTGGGGAACTCGGTGGTCACGGCCGGCAGCAGGTACGGCCTGAGCTGGGCCAGCACGACCTGCACCGCCACCACGACGCCGAGGGTCACGCCCATCGACAGCACCGTACGGCGCAGCAGCAGACCGGCCAGTACGCCGACCGCCAGGGCCAGCAGGGCGTAGGCGACCGGGACGGGGCCGAGGGCGTGGAAGCCGAGGGTGGAGTACCAGTAGAAGCCGGAGACCTCGTCGCCGGCGACCTGCCAGAGCCAGGTGTAGACCAGCGAGAGCGCCGTGGCGGCGCCGGCCACGGCCAGCGCGGGCAGCCCGGTCTTCGCGGCCAGCCAGCGCAGCGGGCCCACCGACTGGGTCAGGACCAGCTTGTGGGTGCCGGCCTCCAGCTCGCGGGCGATCAGCGGGGCGCCGAGGAACAGCCCGATGAGCGCGGGCAGCAGCACCAGGCCCGTTTCGGCCAGCCGCAGGGACGGGCCGAAGGTGTCGCGGAAGGCGGTGACCGCCTTCTGGGTGCCGTCGCAGCACGGATCGAGGGAGATCTGCGAGCAGCCGGCGATGTGGTGGGCGTCGATGAAGGCGGCCGTCTGGCCGCGCAGCACCGCGCACCAGACCGCGCCGGCGGCCGCCGCGGCCAGCAGCACGCCGAGGACCAGGCGGTGCTGGCGCCACACCAGCCAGAGGAGCCCGCCCAGCGGCGCGCGGCCGTCCCTCTCCCGGGTTCCGCCCGGGTCGCCCGTCGTGCCGCGCCCGTTCGTACCGGGGTGTGCCGTGGTGGTCATGCCGCCGCTCCCTTGCCGCTGTGGTGGTCGTGCGCTGTGCCCGCCGCGCCGCCCGGCGGGCCGTCCCGGCCGCCCGGACGGCTCCCCGGGCCGGGCGGTCCGTTGCGCGGCATGCCGGGGATGCCCGGCTTGTTGCCGGGCCGGCGGTGCCACCGCGCCGGGACCGGCTCCGCGCTCGGCGCTATCAGTGCGGGCGCGTCGGGCGCGCGCAGATAGGCGAGCAGAAGTTCCTCCAGGGACGGTTCGGCCGTCTCCCAGGGCCCGGCGGCGACCGTGCCCAGGCGCCGTACGACCGTGGTGAAGCGGCGCCCCGACGTCTGGGTGTCGATGACCGTGTGGGCCGCGATCGCGCCCGGCAGCGCCGCGCCCCGGTGCTCCCCCATCACCAGGGCGTGCGCGCCGATGAGGTCGTCGACCTCGCCCGCGAGCCGGATCCGGCCGCCGCCCAGCACCAGCAGGTAGTCGCAGACCCCGTCCAGCTCGGCGAGCAGGTCCGAGGACAGCACGACGGTCGTGCCCAGCTCTGCGGCCTGGGCCAGCAGCAGCGCGGTCGTGCGGTGCCGGGCGATCGGGTCGAGACCGGCCAGCGGCTCGTCGAGCAGCAGGAGTTCGGGGCTCGTGGCGAAGGCGAGGGCGAGACCGAGGAGGGTGCGCTGTCCGCCGGAGAGGGCGCCGGCCCGGACGCCGAGGGGCACCCGGCCCTCCCGGACGATCCGCTCGGCGCACCGCGCGTTCCAGCGGCCGGGGTTGAGCGCGCGGCCCAGCCGCAGCGTCTCGGCGACCGTCAGCCGGGGGTAGAGGGGCGTGCCCTGGGTGAGGTGGGCGGTGCGGGCGCGGTTCGCGGCGGTGGCCGGGGCCGCGCCGCCGACCCGTACGGTCCCCTCGCTGGGGCGGGTCAGGCCGGAGACGAGCGAGAGCAGGGTGCTCTTTCCGGCGCCGCCGGGGCCGACCAGTGCGCAGATGCGGCCGGCCGGCAGCCGGAAGGTGCAGTCGCGCAGGGCCCAGCGCAGGCGGTGGCGCCTGCCGAGGCCGATCGCCTCGACGGCGGTGCGCCCCGAGGCGCGGCCGGTCACCTGGTCCGTAGCCATCGGCCGCTCACCCGTCCCCCCGAGTCATTCCACTAATTAAGTAGTGAAAGGGTGGGGGAAATGGGCTGCGCCTGTCAACCTCCGCTGCCTACGCTGACCGGGTGCCCACCCCCTCCGCACCCGTGACGCCGCCGCTGCCGTACACCCCCCGCTACCCGATACGCACCGAACGCCTGGATCTGCGCCCCGTCACCCCCGACGACCTCCCCGCGATCCACGCCTACCAGCGCCGCCCCGAGGTCTGCCGCTACCTCTACTGGGGCCCCCTCGACGAAGCCGGCTCCCGGGCCTCGGTCGCCGCCAAGGCCGCCCGCACCACGCTGCGCGAGCCCGGCGACCTCCTCCAGCTCGCCGTCGTCGTCCGCGAGAGCGGCACCCTGGTCGGCGACGTCACCTTCGTCTGGCGCAGCAGCGAGCACCGCCAGGGCGGCATCGGCTACGTCTTCCACCCCGACCACGCCGGCCACGGCTACGCCACCGAGGCGAGCCGGGCGCTGCTGAAACTGGGCTTCGAGGAGCTGCACCTGCACCGCGTCCAGGCCGAGTTGGACGGCCGCAACACCGCCTCGGCCCGGCTGCTCGAACGCCTGGGGATGCGCCGGGAGGGCCACCTGCGGGAGAACGAGTTCCTCGACGGGGAGTGGAGCGACGAGGTCGTCTACGCGATGCTGGCGCGCGAATGGCGGGCGCGGCAGGACGAGCGCGCCCGGCAGCGGTGAAAAAACGGGGCGGACCCTGGTGGGCCCGCCCCGCGGCACGCTCGTCCGGCGCCCGGTCTCACGTCTCCGAGCGGTACATCAGATCCGTCTCGTGCGTGGCGAACCCCATGCGCTCGTACACGCTCACCGCCGCCGCGTTGTCCGCGTCGACGTAGAGCATCGCCGTCGGCAGTCCCTGGCCCGCGAGGTGCCGCAGCCCGACCGTCGTCAGCGCCTTGCCCAGGCCGCCGCCCTGGGCGCCCGGCCGCACCCCGAGCACATAGACCTCACCGAGGCCGTCGTCGGCGTGCACCTTGGTCCAGTGGAAGCCGACCAGCCGGCCGTCCTTCTCCGCCAGGAAGAAACCCTTCGGGTCGAACCACGCCTCGCCCTTGCGGTCGTCCAGATCGCGCTGGATCAGCGACCCCTGCTCCGGGTGGTGGGCGAAGGCCGCCGCGTTCACCTCCAGCCAGGCCGCGTCGTCGGTGCCCGGCTGGAAGGTGCGCACGGACACCCCCTCGGGGAGCACCGGCTCCGGCAGCTCCAGGTCCGTCAGCGAGCGCCGCATCTGGCGCAGCTCCCGGAACATCGTCAGCCCGAGGGTCTGGGCGAGGTGCCGCGCGGCCGGATGCCCGCCGTGGGCCCAGACCCGCAGCCGGCGCCCGGACTGCTCCAGCAGCTCGCCGCCCAGCGCCCGGCCGTGCCCGCGGCCGCGGTGGCCCGGGTGCACCACCAGCTCGGCGGCCGGCGCCTCCACCGGGTCGGTGTCCTCCAGCTGCCCGTACGCGACCAGCTCCTCGGCCTCGTCGCCGCGCGAGTACAGCAGCACATGGCGCACGCCCGGGCGCACGCCCCCGCGCAGCTGCAGCCGCCCCTGCTCGGACACGGCGGGCTGCCCGTCCGTACGGGCGGCCCGCTCGATCAGCCCGGCGACGGCCGCCGCCTCCTCCGGCGCGAGCTCGTCGACCACCTGGATCCTGCGGCCGGCCCGGCCCATCTCCTGTGCAGCGTCAGTCATGTGTGCAGCGTACGACCCCGCCGGGCTCCCGGCGGGGCACCACCCGCGCTCCCCGCCCCTGTCGGCAACCCGCTCGTCACCAGGAGACCCCTGTTGCACTACGCGCGTCGACAATAAGCTGCCGTCCGCTCAGGACCATCCAGGAGGGGACCACATGCCAGCGACACCGCAACGGGGCCGCACCGCAAGACGTTTGACGATCGGCGCCGCCGTACTGGCCGCCGCCGGGCTCACCGCCGCCGCTGTGCCGGCCGGCGCCGACACCGGCCACGCCGCCCGGACCGGCCGCACCGTCGATGTGCAGCTGCTCTCCTTCAACGACTTCCACGGCAATCTCGAACCGCCGCAGGGCTCCTCCGGCACGGTCGAGGAGGCCCAGCCGGACGGCACGAAGAAGACCGTCCCCGCGGGCGGCGTGGAGTACCTCGCGCAGTCCCTGCGCACGGCCCGCAAGGGTCACCCCTACTCGGTCACCGCCGCGGCCGGCGACCTGGTCGGCGCCAGCCCGCTGCTGTCCGGGCTGTTCCACGACGAGCCGACCGTCGAGGCCATGAACAAGCTGGGTCTGGACGTCACCTCGGTCGGCAACCACGAATTCGACGAGGGCCGCACCGAGTTGACCCGCCTGCAGAAGGGCGGCTGCCACCCGAAGGACGGCTGCTACGAGAAGGGCAGGAAGTTCCGGGGCGCGGACTTCCCCTACCTCACCGCCAACGTCACGGACGAGAAGACCGGCAAGCCGCTGCTCAAGCCGTACACCGTCTGGCGGCACAAGGGCGTCAAGATCGGCTTCATCGGGGTGACCCTGGAGGGCACCCCGGACATCGTCAACGCCGACGGCATCAAGGGCCTGAAGTTCCACGACGAGGTCGCCACGATCAACAAGTACGCCAAGGTGCTGAACAAGCAGGGCGTGAAGTCGATCGTCGCGCTCATCCACGAGGGCGGCATGCCCGCCTCCACCTCGTACAACTACCACTGCGACAGCCCCGGCCCCGGCGACGGCATCTCCGGCCCGATCACCGACATCGCCAAGCACGTCACCTCCAAGGTCGACGCGCTGGTCACCGGCCATACCCACCAGGCGTACGCCTGCACCATCCCGGACCCCTCCGGCCGGCCGCGCACCGTCACCTCCGCCGCGTCCTACGGCAAGCTCTACACCGACACCACGCTGACCTACGACCGCCGCACCCGTGACATCGTGCGGACCAGCGTCAAGGCCCCCGGCGCGGCCAACCACGTCGTCGACCGCGCCCAGCCCAAGGCCGCGGACATGACGTCGCTGATCACCCGCTGGAACAAGCTGGCCGCGCCGGTCGCCGGCCGCCCCGTCGGCCACATCTCCGCCGACATCGCGGGCCGCGGCGCCACCACCCCCGAGTCACCGCTCGGCGACGTCATCTCCGACGCCCAGCTGGAGGCCACCGCGGCCGACGGCAAGGGCGGCGCCCAGCTCGCCCTGATGAACCCCGGCGGGGTGCGCTCCGACCTCGCCTTCACGGCGTCCGGCTCGGAGGGCGACGGGGTCGTCACCTACGGGGAGGCGTTCACCGTCCAGCCCTTCACCAACATGATGAACGTCGTCGACCTCACCGGTGCCCAGCTGCTCACCGCACTCCAGCAGCAGGTCAGCGGCCCCAACGAGGCATCCCCCAAGATCCTCCAGGTCTCGAAGGGCCTCACCTACACCCTCGACATGACCAAGAAGGGCGCCGACCGCGTCGTCAAGGACTCCGTGAAGCTCAACGGCACGGCCCTCGACCCGGCCAAGACCTACCGCGTCGCGATGAACGAGTTCCTGGCCGGCGGCGGCGACGGCTTCGCCGCCTTCAAGAACGGCACCGACAAGTACGTCGGCCCCTCCGACCTCGACGCCTTCACCGCCTACCTCACCGCCCACTCCTCGGCGACCAACCCCCTCACCCCGCCCAAGGCGGACCGGATCACGGTCGTGAAGTAACACGCGGCAGCACAGGGGGCGGCCGGTGAAACCACCGGCCGCCCTTCTTCTTGCCCCGCCCCGTCCTCACCCCGTCCCGAACCACGTCTCCGCGAGGGAGTCCAGGGTCGGTCGGGGCGGGGCGGGCAGTTCGCGGAGGTACCAGGGCAGGTTGCTGTAGCGGTGCAGCAGGGTGTGGGCGAGGAGGGTGGCGGGGGCGAAGGTCTCACCGTAGGCGCGGAGGACGCGGGTGAGGAGGCGGGGGTCGCCGCGGGAGACGAAGAGGCCGACGGCGACGAAGTCGTAGGCGCGGGAGCCGATCATGGCGGGTTCGAAGTCGAGGAGGCCGGTGAGCCGCCAGTCGTCGTGCTCGTCGACGGTCAGATGCTGGCGCATGAACTCGGTGTGGAGGAGGACGGCGGGCCCGGGGGCGGCCGGGGGCGCGGCGTCGAGGAAGCCGGGGATCTGCTCCAGCCAGGGTTCGGGCAGGCCGTGGGCGCGCTGCCGGGCGACCGCCGTGCCGCGCTGCCGGCCGGTGAAGGCGTCCCAGTCGCCGGGGCCGAGCACGTCGGCGAGCGGTGCGGTGTCCCGGGCGTGCAGGGCGGCCAGGGTCTCCCCCGCCTCGGTGGCGATCCGGTCCCGCTCGGCCGGGGGTATCCGCGGCCAGGCGACGGCGAGATCGGTGCCGCGCAGCCGGGACATCAGGACGTAGCGCCAGCCGTTCTCGCAGGCACCGGCGTCGTGGAGGTACGGGGTGGGGACGGGGAGTTGGCCCTGCAGATGGGCGAGCACCCGGGCCTCAACCAGGCCGTCGGTCGCGGCGGAGGCCGGGAAGAGCTTGAGGACGTAGCGGTCCCCGACGGCGTAGACGGGCTGGGAGCCGGCGGGAAAGCGGATCAGGGGGCCCGCGCGCAGACCGAGCCGGTCGCAGAGCGCGGCGGCGCCCGGCCGCATCACCGCTTCGTCGGGGACGATCGCGTCCCACTCGTCGTCCGTGTCCACACGAGGCAGCATGCGCGGACGGTAGGACGGGGAAAGGCCAGGCGGCAAAGGGTTTTCCGGCGGGACCGCGCGTCATCGCGGCGTCTTGCGGCCGGAGTTCGGGCCCCGTGGAACCTCGCCGGGCCCGCCTCTGCGGCCTGCCCGGGCCGGCGGGCCGCCGGGGGCACCGGCGGCCGGGCCGGTCAGGTGAAGTCGGCGGCGTGGTCCTCGGCCCACCGGGCGAAGGTGCGGGCCGGGCGGCCGGTGACCTGTTCGACGGCGTCCGAGACGGGGAAGGGCGGGGCGTCGACGGTGGCGCCGAACATCCGGACCAGTTCCCGTGCGGCCTCCTTGGTCAGGTACCGCCCCACCATCGCCTCGGCCGCCTCCTCCTCGGAGATCTGCTCGACCCTGATCTCCCGGCCGGTCGCGCGTCCGATCGCGGCGACCTGCTGGGCGAGGGTCATCCGCTCGGGGCCGGTGACGACGTACGCCCTGCCGAGGTGCGTGCCGGTGCGGTCCAGGAGGGCGACGGCCGCGACGTCGGCGAGGTCGGCCTCGTGGACGGGGACGCTCTGGGCGCCCGGGTGCGCCTCGCGCACCACACCGGCCGCGCGGATGGAGGGGGCCCAGGCCAGGGCGTTGGTGGCGTAGTTGCCGCCGCGGACGACGGTCCACTCCAGGCCGGAGTCGCGCACCGCGCGCTCCAGTCCGGCGTGCAGCCGGGCGATGAAGTGGGTGTCGTCGGCCGGGGTACCGGTCACCGCCATCGAGGAGTTGAGCACCACCCGGCGGACCCCGGCCCGGACGGCGGCGTCGAGCACCGCGACCGCGGCGGCGTCGCCGCCGGCCGCGAGATTGAGGAACAGGGCGTCGGCTCCGGCCAGCAGCGGGGCGAGGTCGCCGGTGCCGGTGAGGTCGGCGCGGACCGTCTCGGCCGCGGCCGGCAGCCCGGCGCGCGCCGGGTCGCGGGTCAGCGCGCGCACCGCGGCGCCGTCGGCGAGGAGCCGGCCGACAAGGCTGCGGCCGATGTTGCCTGTTGCCCCGGACACCACGATCAGGGGGCGGTCTTGTGGCGATGTCATGGGATGACCACCGTCTTCCGTTTGCCGGTCGGAGGAATTCTGGAAGTGAGGAGCGCGGGCAGGTGTGCCGGGCGGGGAGGTCGGGCAAGGGGGACAGGGCGGACGGAGATCGACGGGCCCTGACATGGTGTGCACTGTCGCCCAGGTCACCAAGAGGTGTGACGGTAGTTCAGGTCGGCCCACAAGCAGGGCAATTTTTTATCAAGACCGACGCGACAACCTTCGCGTATCCGACTTACTGCCGGTGCAACTTGCGTTCGAGGGTCCCGCCCGTGGTGGGATGGACGGATGCGAACCCCCACACGCATACCTGCGTCCCCGCCCTCGCCGACCGGCCGGCACCACGCCGCCGACGCGACGGGCGACCCGGACGACTCCACCGGGGACACCAGAACACTCGGCACGGTCAACCCGTATGCGGACCTGGCGGCGCTCGCCGACCCCGAACCGGAGCCGGAGACCGACGCGTTCGACGCCGCGGGCACGCCCTTCCGGCGCACCTACCTCAACGAGCGCGACGACAGCGACGACCCGCTGGGCCTCGGCCTGCGCTCGGACGACGAGGCCGACGGCGAAGCCTGGAAGCCGCCGAACCACCGCCGCAAGAAGCGCGGCCTGGGCCGGTTCGCCGCCATCCCGCTCGCTCTGAAGCTGCTGGTCACCGTCCTGGTCGGCGTCTCGTTCCTGACCCTCTTCGACCGGTTCGCGGTGCTGTACGCGCAGAACAAGACCGCGGAGAAGGTGAAGGACGCGCTGCATCTGAACGCCACTCCCGAGGTCGACATCGAGGGGTTCCCGTTCCTCACCCAGGTCCTGGGCAAGCGCGTCGACCAGGTGAAGGTCACGATCCCCGACGTCGCCGCCGACCGGGTCTCGCTGGCGAAGTTCGAGGCCACCGCGCACGACGTGCGCATCGACGGCGACCTGCCCAGCTCCATCAAGGGCGCCACGATCGGCCGTATGGACGGCAGCGTGCTGCTCGCCTTCGACGACATGAACCGCGAACTGGGCGCCTCGCAGGTGAAGTTCAGCGAGATGGGGTCCAACGCGGTGCGCGCGGTCGGCCAGTTGCCGATCGCCGGCCACGACCTGCGCGTACGGGCCGAGGCGCGCATCCAGCGGGCCGGTGACCGCGGTATCTCCACCAACATCAGCCGGATGCGCCTGGACATCGGCGACATCGCCGTCTACCGCCCCGGCACCGGCAAGGAGGAGGGCCTGCGGCTGACCCGCAAGACCGCCGCCGAGCTGAGCCGGCAGGCCGAGAAGGTCAAGGCGATGCTCAGCATCCCGGCGATCGTCGACCGCATCGGCATCCCCAAGCCCTACATCCAGGAGGCGCTGAGCAGCGAGGAGAAGCTCCACGAGCTGACCGGCTCGCCGCGCTTCATCCAGAAGCTGATGAAGGTCAATCTCGTCGACGTGGTCGCGGACCACCCGTGGCTGCTGCAGAAGGTCGGCATCGACCCGAAGATCCTCGGCACGCTCACCGGCCTCACCAAGCCGCAGCTCGCCGACCAGCTGTCGCTGTCCTTCCAGCTCCCCAAGACGCCCGGGGACGTCCGGCTGCGGCACATCTCCGTCGAGCGGGACGGCATCCGCGCCGAACTCTCGGGGAAGAACCTGCCGTTCGGGGACGCGGCGAAGAAGCAGAAGGAGAAGTAGCGGGCCCGCCGGGGCACACCGGCGGAGCGCACCGCAAGGGGCGGCGTCTTGGGGGACGCCGCCCCTGCTGCGTCTCCGGTCCCGCGGGGCTGCGTCTACGGTCCCCCGGGCGGGCCCGGCGGCCTCGGCGGCGGCTGCGGCATCCCCGGGGGCGGCGTCGCGGCGCCCGGCAGCGTCAGCACCGCCTCCGTGCCGCCGACGTCGGCGGACCGCAGCCGCACCGCGCCGCCCGCCGCCTGTGCCGTACGCGCCACGATCGACAGCCCCAGGCCGCTGCCCGGCAGGCTCCGCGCGGACGGCGAGCGCCAGAACCGTTCGAAGACGTGCGGCAGTTCGTCCTGCGGGATACCGGGGCCGTGATCGCGCACGGTCAGCTCGCCGTGCGCCAGGCGGACCTCGACGGTGCCGCCGGGCGGGCTGAACTTCACCGCGTTGTCCAGCAGGTTCACCACCGCCCGCTCCAGCGCGGCGGGCTCGGCCCGGACGTACCAGGGGGCGAGGTCCGCCTCGACTCTCAGCGACGGGCCGCGCAGCCGGGCCCGCTCCAGCGCCGAGCCGACGATCTCGTGCAGCGCCACGACCTCGACGACGCTGTGCCCCGGCGCCGGCGGCCGCGACAGCTCCTGCAAGTCGCCGATCAACGCCGCCAGCTCCCCCATCTGTGCCTTCACCGAGGCCAGCAGCGCCTCCTTGTCGGCGGGCGGGATCGGCCGGCCGGACCGCTCGCTGCGCACCAGCAGATCGATGTTGGTGCGCAGCGACGTCAGCGGCGTGCGCAGCTCATGGCCCGCGTCCGCGATCAGCTGCTGCTGGAGGTCGCGGGACGCGGCCAGCGCGGCGGTCATGGAGTTGAAGGAGCGGGAGAGCCGGGCGATCTCGTCGTCGCCGTCGGCCGGGATGCGGATGGCCAGGTCCTCGGTGCGGGCGACGTGCTCGACGGCGTCGGTCAGCCGGTCCACCGGCTTGAGGCCGGAGCGCGCGATGACCAGCCCCGCCGTGCCGGCGCCCACGACGCCCAGCCCGGCCACCGCCGCCAGCAGCAGCGCGAGCCGGTTCAGCGCGCTGTCGATCTCGGTCAGCGGCCGCGAGATCGACACCGCGAACTGCACGCCCTCGACCCCGATGTGCTTGGTCAGCACCCGCACGTCCGTGCCCTCGGTGGTGACGGCGTCGTGCAGGGTGTCGCGCTGCACGCCCTGCGCCACCGCGACGTCCGCGCGCTGCACCTGCACCGGCTGGGAGTTGGGCCCGATGCAGCGCGAGCCGTCGACCTGGACGATCTGGACGTTGTAGTACGACGGCGGGGCGTTCTTGCTCTCGGCGGGGTCGGTGGGCCGGCAGCTGGCGTACGTCGCCTGCAGATACTGCGGCAGGACGCTGACGTTGTTCAGCGAGCTGTCCACCTCGTCGCGCAGCTGGGCCCGGGTCAGCAGCCAGCAGGCCAGCGCGGAGACCGCCACCGCCACCGCCACCGCCACCGCGGTGAGCAGGGTCAGCCGCGAGCGCAGCGGCAGCCGCGCGATCCGGGCGCCGAGCCGGCTCTGCGCGGGGCCCGTGCCGCCCGTCGGCCGCGCGTGGGTCGGGTCGGTCATTCGGCACCGCCGTCCGTGCGCAGGACGTAGCCGACCCCCCGCACGGTGTGCACCAGCCGCGGCTCGCCGCCCGCTTCCGTCTTGCGGCGCAGATACATCACGTACACATCGAGGGAGTTGGAGGTGGGTTCGAAGTCGAAGCCCCATACGGCCTTCAGGATCTGCTCCCGGGTGAGGACCTGCCGCGGATGCGCGAGGAACATCTCCAGCAGGGTGAACTCGGTACGGGTCAGCTCGACATGGCGGCCGCCCCGGATCACCTCGCGGGTCGCCAGGTCCATCCGCAGGTCGGCGAAGCTCAGCGTCTCGCCCTCCTCGGGCGGGGCGCCGGCCGCCGCCGCGTAGGAGCTGCGGCGCAGCAGGGCACGGATCCGGGCGAGCAGCTCGTCCAGCTCGAAGGGCTTGACGAGGTAGTCGTCGGCGCCGGCGTCCAGGCCCGTGACCCGGTCCCCGACCGTGTCACGGGCGGTCAGCATCAGGATCGGCACCCGCACCCCGCTCGCCCGCAGCCTGCGGGCGGCGGTCAGCCCGTCCATCCGGGGCATCAGCACGTCCAGGACGATCAGCTCCGGGTCGTAGGCGGCGACCTTCTCGACCGCGTCCAGCCCGTCCACCGCCTGCTCGGTGACGTACCCCTCGAAGACCAGCGAACGCTGCAGGGCCTCCCGGACCGCGGGCTCGTCGTCGACGATCAGGATGCGGGCGGGATGGTCATCGTGCTCGGCGGGGCTCATGCGCGACTACCTCGGGTGGGATACGGAACGGCCGGTGCCCAGCCTTGCACGGCGGCGGGCGGCGGGACGGGGTGACGCGGAGGATCGCACTCCCGGGCCGGCCGGGCGTCCGGTCAGACGCCGCTGTTGCTGCCGTCGCTCCCGCCGTCGCGCAGCGTGTCGAGGTCGGCCTTGACGGTGTTGATCGGGATGGCGAAGCCGAGGCCGACGCTGCCCGCCGAGCTGCTCGACGCCGAACTCGGCGAGTACATCGCGGAGTTGATGCCGACGATCTGCCCCTGCATATTGATCAGGGCGCCACCGGAGTTGCCCGGGTTGAGCGAGGCGTCGGTCTGGATGGCCTTGTACGAGGTCTTCGACGAGCCGGTGTCCCCGTTGTACTGGTTCCCGCCGAACTCGAACGGCCAGCCCCCGCCGTCGCCCGGACCGCCCTGGCCCTGGTCCTGCCCCCGCCCGTCCTCCTTGGGGACGGTGACGTCCCGGTTGAGGGCGGAGACGATACCGCTGGTCACGGACCCGGTGAGCCCCTCGGGCGAGCCGATCGCCACCACCTGGTCGCCGACCGCGATCTTGTCGGAGTCGCCGAGCGAGGCCGCGGTCAGGCCCTTGGCGCCGCGCACCTTGACCAGCGCCAGGTCCTTGCCGGGGTCGGTGCCGGTGACCTCGGCCGTCTTCCGGCTGCCGTCGCTGAAGGTGACGGTGACCGTGCGCGCCCCGGACACCACGTGGTTGTTGGTGACGATCTCGCCGCTGCTGGTGACCACCACACCCGAGCCGGTGGACTCCCCGCCGCCGGTGCGCGCCTTGATCTCCACGATCGCCGGGCTGACCGCCTTGGCCACCCCCGAGACACCGCTGCCGCTGCTCTTGCCCGCGTTGACCAGCGGAGTGGAGGGGCCGCTCGACGCCGACTGGGAGGTGGCGTCGGCGATCAGCGCCGCGCTGCCCCCGCCGATGAGACCCGAGGCGAGTGCCACGGCCGCGATCAGTGCGACCGGCCGGCGGGCCCGGCGCCGTGACCCGGGTGCGTACCCGGGCGGCGGGGGGAAAGCCTGCTCCCCCGCGCCGGGGGCGCCGGGGCCCGCTGTATGGCCGTGCTGCCGGCCGTAGTGGTCGCCGTACCCGAACGGCCCGTCCTGGGGCATCTCATCGCCGCTGCGGCGGTAGCTCTCGGTCATGGGAACAACTCTTCCGCCGGTCCATGAGAGCAGCGTGAGAACGCCCTGAGAGACCCGACAGAACCGTATATGCCCGGTATAAAGACGGCCCGGCCGGCGGACGGGGGAACGCCTCCGTCAGCCGCCGCAGCCGCAGGACCGCCGCACCACCAGCCGCGACGGGAACTGCCGCAGCCGCTCCCGCCGGGAGCCGACCACCCGCAGCCCGTCGTCCAGCACCAGGTCCACCGCGGCCCGCGCCATCGCCTGACGGTCCGAGGCGACCGTCGTCAGCGGCGGATCGGTCAGCCCGGCTTCCTTCACGTCGTCGAAGCCCGCGACCGCCAGCTCGCCCGGCACGTCGATCCGCAGCTCACGGGCCGCCCGCAGCACCCCGATCGCCTGGTCGTCGGTCGCGCACATCAGGGCCGGCGGCCGGTCCGGGCCCGCCAGCAGCTTCAACGCGACCTGGTAGGCGTCGTAGCGGTTGTACGGCGCCTGGAAGTAGCGCCCGTCCGTCGTCTTCCCGGACTCCAGCATGGCCCGCCGCCAGCCCTCGACGTGGTCGGTGACCGGGTCGCCGGACTTCGGGGTCTCCTCCGTACCGCCCAGGAACGCGACGTACGGATGGCCGTGCTCCAGCAGGTGCCGGGTCGCCAGCTGCGCGCCCCAGATGTCGTCCGTCATCACCGCGACGTCGTCGATGGCGTCCGGCCGCCGGTGCAGCAGCACCACCCGGGCGTCCCAGGCGTCGATCTCGGCGGCGGCGTGCTCGCTGGGCCCCTGGCTGATCAGGATCAGCCCGGACACCCGCATCCCGAGGAACGCGCGCAGGTAGTGCACCTCACGCTCGTCCAGATAGTTCGCGTTGCCGACCAGGACCATCTTCCCGCGCTCGGCGGCGGCCTGTTCGACGGCGTGCGCCATCTCCGCGAAGAACGGCTGCCGGGTGTCCGGCACGATCAGACCTATGAGGTCGGTACGGCGCGACGCCATCGCCTGCGCGACCCGGTCCGGGCGGTAGCCCAGCTCCTTGATCGCGGCGAGTACCCGCTCGCGCGTGGCCGGGGCGACCGGCCGTGGTCCGTTGTTGATGACGTAACTGACAACGGCGGTGGACGTACCCGCCAGTCTTGCCACATCATCCCGCGTCACCTTGGCCACGCGCGGCAGTCTACGCGGGTGGTGCAAGAGCGTGTGCGGCAGTTCACCGCGGGTTCACGGCCTGCCGCACCTCGCGTCCCTACCGGCGTCCGGCCCGCACACCCGGGGCGTCCGCCCCCGCGGCGACCGCCTTCCCCGGGCCGTCACCGCTCCCGGCCCCGCGCCCCTCGGCCGGCTCCGCGCCCGCGGCGGGCTTCGCCGCCTTCGCCGCCTTCGCCGCGTCCTCCTTGGCCTTGGCCTCCGCCGCGCGCTCCACCTTCTCCGGCGTCACGAAGCGGTAGCCGACGTTGCGGACCGTGCCGATCAGCGACTCGTGCTCGGGCCCGAGCTTCGCCCGCAGCCGCCGGACGTGCACATCGACCGTCCGCGTACCGCCGAAGTAGTCGTAGCCCCACACCTCCTGCAGGAGCTGGGCACGGGTGAAGACCCGGCCCGGGTGCTGCGCCAGGTACTTCAGCAGCTCGAACTCCTTGAAGGTCAGGTCCAGGACCCGACCCTTCAGCTTCGCGCTGTACGTCGCCTCGTCCACCGAGAGATCACCGTTGCGGATCTCCATCGGGCTGTCGTCGGTCGAGATCTGCTGGCGGCCCATCGCCAGCCGCAGCCGCGCCTCCACCTCGGCGGGCCCCGCGGTGTCCAGCAGGACGTCGTCGACGCCCCAGTCCGCGGTGACGGCGGCGAGTCCGCCCTCGGTCACCACCAGCACCAGCGGACAGCCGGGCCCCGTGGACCGCAGCAGCTGGCACAGCGAGCGGACGTGCGGAAGGTCGCGGCGGCCGTCGATCAGTATGACGTCGGCGCCTGGAGTGTCGATGAGAGCCGGTCCCTCGGCCGGAGCCACCCGCACGCTGTGCAGCAGCAGGCCGAGCGCGGGGAGCACCTCCGTCGACGGCTGGAGTGCGTTGGTCAGCAACAGGAGTGAACTCACTTGCGACCACCTACCCGCTTCCCGGGGTGTTCCATCCTCCGCTGCTGCGTCCGGTCCTGCCTGCTTCGCTCGCCCATGACGTCTGGTTCCTCCTCGGTCCCTGCGACGGGGCTCCCGGCCACGGCCGGGGGAGTCTGCGGCACTGCTTCGTACGGTTCCCTCAGCCGCGCGACGGGTGCGGCTGAAAGCACAAAAGGACCCGGGGGCTACGCTGCCCGGATCCTTCTTGCCCAGCAGGATAGCTCACGCGGCGGCTCGACCGGAGGTCGGTTCGCGGCTTCTTGTGTTCTGTCGATCACGTCGGGTGGCGAATCCGGCCATGGGCCGAGCCCCGACGATGCCCCCGACCCGGGCGCGGCTCGGGCCCCCCGATCCCCCGTCCGAAGGGGATCCGGCCGGTCGGCCGGTGGTTCTGCGACGGGCCTCGCCAAGGGCCTCGCGGGCGTGGCGGGCGTCCGCGCAAAACTTCTTGGGGTGTTCCACGATGTGGACTGGCTTCCCACGTTTTCGGCTTTCCCGCCGTGGTGGTTGCTCGCCGTGTTTCGCCCCGCTGCGCGGGTGCGCCCTCCGTGGCGCCTGCGGCGGGCGGTGCCGCTGCGCGGGGCGTTTCGGGTGCCGGTGCCGGGCCTCCGCGGGTGGGGTGCCGGACTGCTTCGCTTTACGTCCGGCACCCCACCCGCTCCGGCCCGTCCCCTCCCGTTGAGGGGAGGGAAAGAAGGCCGGTGGGGGTGGATCTGGGCGGTCCGGTGCGCGTTGTGGACGTGGAAAAGCGGCCGTGGACATCGGGAAATGGCTGCGGCGCAGGGAATCGGCTGTGATCGACGCCCGCACCCACTCACGATCACTTCACTCACTCACGGGAGGGGACGGGCCGGAGGGGCAGGGGTGTGGGACGTAAAGCGAAGCAGTCCCACACCCCTGCCCCTCCGGCCCGTCACCGCACCCACAGCCCCGCGCAGCGGACCCCGCCCGCCGCAGGCGAACCAAGAGAAACCCCCACGGCGGGACAGCCGAAAACGCCGGATCAGTCGGTGATCGCAGCGGAGAATTGCGCGGCATAGAGCCGCGCATACGCCCCGCCGGACGCCAACAGCGCCCCATGGGCGCCCTGTTCGACGATGGCGCCGTTTTCCATCACCAGGATGACGTCCGCGTCGCGGATCGTGGAGAGGCGGTGGGCGATGACGAAGCTGGTGCGGCCGGTGCGGAGTTGGGCCATGGCGTGCTGGATGAGGACCTCGGTGCGGGTGTCGACCGAGCTGGTGGCCTCGTCGAGGACGAGGATCGCGGGTTCGGCGAGGAAGGCGCGGGCGATGGTGATCAGCTGCTTCTCGCCGACGGAGACATTGCCGCCCTCGTCGTCGAGAACCGTGTCGTAGCCGTCCGGCAGGGTGCGGACGAAGCGGTCGACGTGGGTGGCGCGGGCGGCCGCCACGATCTTGTCCATGGGGGTGCCCGCGGGGGCTCCGTAGGCGATGTTCTCGGCGATGGTGCCGCCGAAGAGCCAGGTGTCCTGGAGAACCATGCCGATGTGGGAGCGCAGTTCCTCGCGCGACATCGCCGCGATGTCGGTGCCGTCGAGGGTGATGCGGCCGCCGCGCACCTCGTAGAAGCGCATCAGGAGGTTGACGAGGGTGGTCTTGCCGGCGCCGGTCGGGCCGACGATGGCCACGGTCTGGCCGGGGTGGACGGCCAGGGACAGGTTCTCGATGAGCGGCTTGTCGGCGGCGTAGCGGAAGGAGACGTCCTCGAAGGCGACCCGGCCCTCGACGCGGTCGGGCCGGGCGGGGTGTTCGGCGTCGGGGGCCTGCTCCTCGGCGTCGAGGAGTTCGAAGACCCGCTCGGCGGAGGCGACTCCGGACTGGACGAGGTTGGCCATCGAGGCGACCTGGGTGAGCGGCTGGCTGAACTGCCGGGAGTACTGGACGAAGGCCTGGACGTCGCCGATGGACAGGGCGCCGGAGGCGACGCGGAGGCCGCCGACGACGGCCACGAGGACGTAGTTGAGGTTGCCGATGAACATCATCGCGGGCTGGATGATCCCGGAGATGAACTGGGCCTTGAACCCGGCGGCGTAGAGGGCCTCGTTCTGTTCGCGGAACAGCTCGGCGGACTCCCGCCGGCGGCCGAAGACCTTCACCAGGCTGTGGCCGGTGTACATCTCCTCGATGTGTGCGTTGAGCTTGCCGGTGGTCTTCCACTGCTGGACGAACTGGGGCTGGGCGCGCTTGCCGACCTTGGTGGCGACGACGACCGAGACCGGGACCGTGACCAGGGCGACCAGCGCCAGCAGCCACGAGATCCAGAACATCACGACGAGCACCCCGACGATGGTCAGCAGCGAGGCCACGATCTGGCTGAGGGTCTGCTGCAGCGTCTGCTGGATGTTGTCGATGTCGTTGGTGGCGCGGGAGAGGACCTCGCCGCGCTGCTGCTTGTCGAAGTAGCTCAGCGGGAGCCGGGCGAGCTTCTCCTCGACCTGTTCGCGCAGGCGGAAGACCGTGCGCTGGACGACGCGGGTGGCGATCCTGGCCTGGACGAAGCCGAACAGGGAGGCGCCCGCGTAGATCAGGGCGACCCAGAGCAGGACCTGGCCGACGGCACCGAAGTCGATGCCGTGGCCGGGGGTGACCGGCATCGCGTTGATCATGTCGGCGAGCCCGCCCTCGCCGTGCGCGCGCAGCTGGGCCGCGGCCTGCTCCTTGGTGACGCCGGCGGGCAGCCGGCGGCCGATGACGCCGGAGACGATCAGGTCGGTGGCGTGGCCGAGGACCTTGGGGCCGACGACCGTGAGCGTCACGCTGAGCGCGCCCAGCGCCAGCGCGACGAGCATGACGCCGCGCTCGGGCCGCATCCGGGCCAGGAGCCGGGTGCCGGAGCCCTTGAAGTCCATGGACTTCTCGGTGGGCTGGCCGCCCATGAACCGGCCGGGCCCGGCCGCGGGGGCGGGCCCTCGGGGCGGGGCCGGGCGGGGTGTTCCCCCGGCGGTCGCGGGGGCCGCGCCGCTCTTGTCCGCGGTGGTCACGCCGCCTCCTGCTCGGTGAGCTGGGAGAGCACGATCTCCCGGTAGGTCTCGTTGCCGGCCATCAGCTCGGCATGGGTGCCGGTGCCGACGACCCGGCCCTCGTCGAGGACCACGATCCGGTCGGCGCCGCGGATCGTGGCGACCCGCTGGGCGACGATCACCACCGTCGCGCGGTCGGTCTCGCGGGCCAGCGCGGCGCGCAGTGCCGCGTCCGTCGCGTAGTCCAGGGCGGAGAAGGAGTCGTCGAAGAGGTAGATCTCGGGGCGCCGCACCAGGGCGCGGGCGATGGCCAGCCGCTGGCGCTGACCGCCGGAGACGTTGCCGCCGCCCTGGGCGATGGGCGCGTCGAGGCCGCCTTCCATCCGCTCGACGAAGTCGCGTGCCTGGGCGGTCTCCAGGGCGTGCCACAGCTCGTCGTCGGTGGCGTCGGGGTTGCCGTAGCGCAGGTTGGTGGCGACGGTGCCGGAGAAGAGGTACGGCTTCTGCGGGACCAGGCCGATGGCTTTGGCCAGGGTCTCCTGGTCGAGGGTGCGGACGTCCTCGCCGTCGACCAGGACCGCGCCGCCGGTCGCGTCGAAGAGGCGGGGGACGAGCCCGAGGAGGGTGGACTTGCCGCTGCCGGTCGAGCCGATGACGGCAGTGGTCTCGCCGGGGCGGGCGGTGAGCGAGATGTCCTTGAGGACCGGCTGCTCGGCGCCGGGGAAGCGGAACTCGACGCCGCGCAGCTCCAGTTCGCCGTGGCGGCGGAGTTCGGTGACGGGGTCCTTCGGCGGGATGACGCTGGAGTCGGTCGCCAGCACCTCCTGGATGCGTTCGGCGCAGACCTCGGCGCGCGGCAGCATCATCACCATGAAGGTCGCCATCATGATCGACATCAGGATGTACATGAGGTAGCTGAGGAACGCCGTGAGCGCGCCGATCTGCATCGACCCGCTGTCGATGCGCAGCCCGCCGAACCAGACGACGGCCACGCTGGAGAGGTTCACGATCAGCATGACCAGCGGGAACATCATCGACATCAGCCGGCCGGCGCGCAGCGAGATCTCGTAGAGGTCGGTGTTGGCCCCGGCGAACCGCTCGCGCTCGTGCCGGTCGCGGACGAAGGCGCGGATGACGCGGATGCCGGTGATCTGCTCGCGCAGCACGCGGTTGACGGTGTCGATGCGCTCCTGCATCCCGCGGAACAGCGGACGCATCCGGCGCACGACCAGTGAGACGAGGATCCCGAGGACCGGGACGATGACCAGGAGGAGGCCGGACAGCGGCACGTCCTGGTTGAGCGCCATGACGACGCCGCCGACGCACATGATCGGCGCCGAGACCATCATCGTGAACGTCATCAGGACCAGCATCTGGACCTGCTGGACGTCGTTGGTGGTGCGGGTGATCAGCGACGGCGCGCCGAACGCGCCCACCTCGCGGGCGGAGAAGGACTGCACCCGGTCGAACACCGCGGCCCGGACGTCCCGGCCCAGCGCCATGGCCGTACGGGCACCGAAGTAGACGGCGCCGATCGCGCAGACGACCTGCAGGAGGGTGACGGCGGCCATGAATCCGCCGACGCCGAGGATGTAGCCCGTGTCCCCCTTCACGACACCGTTGTCGATGACGTCGGCGTTGAGGGTGGGCAGGTAGAGGGTTGCCAGGGTCTGGATCAGCTGGAGCAGCACGATCACGGATATCGAGCGCCTGTGGGGCCGCAAATGCGCCCGCGCGAGTCGGACCAACACGCATTGAGCCTAGGCGAACACTTGCCCTCGGCAATCGATTTTCCGGTGTCCGCCCCGTACGGCCGGGAGCCTTTCCCGCAATGCGCCCGGAGCCGGCCCGCCCGCCGCGTAGGCCATCATGGAGGCGGCAACGACGGGGCCCGCTCCCACGGGGCGTCCCCCCGACCGACACGACGAAGAGGCCGCCGTGACAACAACTGGCACCGTGCGCTACTGGGCCGCGGCCAAGGCCGCCGCCGGCACGGCAGAGGAGCCCTACGCGGCGGCGACGCTCGCCGAGGCGCTCGACGCGGCGCGGACGGCACATGCCGCGAACCCCGAGTTCGCGCGCGTCCTGCTGCGCTGCTCGTTCCTGGTGGACGGCGATCCGGTCGGCACCCGCGACCACGGGGCGGTGCCGCTGGCCGAGGGCGGCACCGTCGAGGTCCTGCCGCCGTTCGCGGGAGGGTGAACACACGAGCATGAGCGACAACCAGCCGCAGCACCGCAATCCGTACGAGCCGCACGACCCCTACGCACAGCAGCCGCCGTACGGCCGGCCGGCCCGGCAGGCCCCGCAGCCGCCGTACGGGCAGCAGGCACCGTACGAGCACCGGGCGCCCTACGGGCAGCAGCAGCCGTACGGTCAGCAGCCCGCCCAGGGGCCGCAGCAGGCGTACGGTCAGCAGCCGTCCTACGGGCAGCAGGCCCACGACTCCGCCGCCGCGCAGCAGCCGGGAGCCGAGCCGTACGGGTACGGCCGGCAGCACGGCCAGGCCGGACAACCCGGCCAGCACGGCCAGCACGGCCCCGGCCGGCCGGGGCCCGACCCGTACGGGCGGGACCCCTACGGGCGCGGCCCGTACGGCTACGAGACCTACGGGCAGCAGCCGCACCGGCAGCCGCCGCCCCAGCAGCAGCCGCGCCCGGCCCACGGCCAGGACGCCCACGGCGCCCCGCACCCCGCGGACACCGCGCCGCTGCCCGTCCAGCACCAGACCGCCCGCGCGGCCGACGAGCCGTACGCCCGCCGGCACCCGCAGCAGACCGGGCCGGGTCCCGCCGCGCCGGCCTCCGCCGGAGCCGTCTCCGCCGCGTCGGTCTCCTCCGCGCCGCTCGCGCCCAACCAGCGGGCCCGTGCCGAGGGCCGCTCGCCGATCATCCCGCCCGGCATCCAGCCGGCCGCGCTGACCGCCGGGCTCGCCCTGCTGCTGGCGCTGACCGCGCCGCTGGGCCGCCCGGTGCTGGCCGTGCCGGTGGCGCTGCTGCAGGCCGTCACCGCCGCCGGCTGGTTCCGGCTCAACGGCATGTGGCCGGCCCGCCAGGGCATCGCGCTCGCCTTCCTGGGCGGCCTGACCACCGATGTCGCGCTGCTGGCAACGGACCGCGAGAGCGCGCCGCTGGTCGGCATCGGCACGCTCGGGGTGTGGTGCCTGCTCGTCCTCGTCCTCCAGCTGCGCAACCGCAGCAGCGCCGACGAGCGGATGTACGCGCTGACCGCGGGGCTGACCTCGTCCGCGCTCGCGGTGCTCGCGGCCGGCCACCTCGCGGCGAGCCCGCACGCGGTGGTGGTCGGCGCCTGTGCGGTCGCGGTGGCCACCCTCGCCCGCGCGCTGCCGCTGCCGCCGGCCGCCTCGATCGGTGTCTGTCTGGTGGCCGCGGCGGGCGCCGGTATCGCGGCCGGGCAGCTGACCGGCCTCGGCGCGTCCGGCGCGCTGCTGGGCCTGGCCGCCGGCGGCTGCGCCCTGATCGGCCTGCGGGTGGCCAGCTACGACTACCCGTCCCGCTTCGTCCACATGACGGCGGGCGTGGCCCTGCCGCTGGCCCTGGCCGCCCCCGCGGTCTACGTCCTGGGCCGGACGCTGGGCTAGCCCCGCGCGAAGCCGCGAGCGACACCGGGCGGGGGGCGCCGGAAGCGCCTCTGGCGCGTTCCGGCGGCCGCCGCTCCCGCTTCCGCGAGCACGTCGTCTAGGCTCCCCCGGAACGCAGGCAGGGGGCCTGCTCGGACGCGGCCGGGATCCGGCCCAGGTGTGGGGGAAGTGGTTCGATGCGCGCACTTCGTGTGCTGGTGATTCTCGTCGTCATATTCGGCGGGCTGTTCGTCGCCGCCGACCGGGTGGCGGTGAATCTGGCCGAGGACATGGCCGCGGACAAGATCCGCAGCAGCCAGGGGCTCGACAAGGCCCCGGTGGTCTCGATCAAGGGCTTCCCGTTCCTGACCCAGGTCGCCGGCCGCAGCCTCCAGGAGGTGGACGCCGACCTCGGGGGCATCGAGGCCCGCGCCCAGGGGCACGCGCTGCGCATCGACGAGCTGTCGGCGCAGTTCCACGACGTGGCGCTGAGCAGCGACTACACCTCCATCGAGAGCGCCGCCTCGGCCACCGGCAACGCCCGGATCAACTACGCCGACCTGACCCGGGCGGCGGGCGGCGGCGTCAAGATCGGCTACGGCGGGCAGAAGGACGGCCGCAGCCAGGTCAAGATCTCGCCGAACGTCCCGGTGCTCAGCTCGCTGGACGTGACCGGCTCCATCACCATCGTGGGCGGCGACACCGTCCGGCTGCGCGCCGACGGGCTCCCCGCGATGTGCCGGGCCGTCCCCGGCTGTGAGGCCAAGGTCCGCGCCCAGACCGACCACGACTGGAAGCTGGACCAGCTGCCCGGCAACCTGAAGCTGGAGCAGGTCGTGACCACCTCCGAGGGCCTGTCGATCTCCGCCGCCGGCAAGGACGTCAAGCTCCCCGGCTGACCGGACGGCCGCGGCGGGCCGCCCCACCGGTCCGCCGCACCCGTCCCGCGTCCATTCCCTGAGACACCCCGGTCCGTACGCCAGACCCCCCACCGGCGCACGGCCCTCCGGGACCCGCGGGCGCCTGCCCCGGAGGCACACCGATCCCACAATGCGGACAAACGCGTCTCGCCATTCGACACGCCGGTGACACGCCCCGCTCCACGTCCCTACGATCGGTGCCATGCAGAGCTCATTGAGCGGTCTCCGACCCCGGGGACGTGCGGTACTGACGAAGCGGCGGGCAGTCGACCTGTGCCGCGTCGCCGCCATGCTCTGTCGCCCTGTCTGACGGGCCGTTTCCCTCCCGTCGTTCCCCCAGGCCGGCCTCCCCGAGGCCGCCGCCCCGCGTCCCGGCGCAGCGCCGCCCCGGAACCCCGTCCGGAAACCACCGGCGCGCGCCCGGCGTACCCGCGTGCAACTCTGCCACTGCCCCCCGTAACTGCCCCGGAGGAGAAGAACATGAGCCGTAGCGACGTCCTCGTAGACGCCGACTGGGTCGAGGCCCACCTCGACGACCCCAAGGTCGTCCTGGTCGAGGTCGACGAGGACACCTCGGCCTACGACAAGAACCACATCAAGAACGCCGTCCGGATCGACTGGAAGCAGGACCTCCAGGACCCGGTCCGCCGCGACTTCGTCGACCAGGAGGGCTTCGAGAAGCTGCTCTCCGCCAAGGGCATCGGCAACGACGACACCGTGGTCCTCTACGGCGGCAACAACAACTGGTTCGCCTCCTACGCGTACTGGTACTTCAAGCTCTACGGCCACGGCAGCGTCAAGCTGCTCGACGGCGGCCGCAAGAAGTGGGAGCTGGACTCCCGCGACCTGGTCGACGGCTCCGAGGTGCCCGCGCGCCCGGCCACCGACTACAAGGCCAAGGCCCAGGACACCTCCATCCGCGCCTTCCGGGACGACGTCGTCGCCGCGATCGACAACCTCAACCTGGTCGACGTGCGCTCCCCCGACGAGTTCAGCGGCAAGCTGCTCGCCCCGGCGCACCTCCCGCAGGAGCAGTCGCAGCGCCCCGGCCACGTGCCCAGCGCCCGCAACATCCCGTGGTCGAAGAACGCCAACGACGACGGCACCTTCAAGTCGGACGACGAGCTCAAGGCCCTCTACGAGAGCGAGTCGGTGGACCTCGCCAAGGACACCATCGCCTACTGCCGCATCGGTGAGCGCTCCGCGCTGACCTGGTTCGTCCTGCACGAGCTGCTCGGCCAGAGCAACGTCAAGAACTACGACGGCTCCTGGACCGAGTACGGCTCGCTGGTCGGCGTCCCGATCGAGCTCGGCGCCAACAAGTAAGCAAGCAGCTTCTCCCCGACCCTCAAGGAAGTACCCCTATGTGTGGAGCACAGGCCGGCGGCCCGGACGCCTCGACCATCAAGCCCGGTGAGACCACGATCCAGGGCAGCGTGACCCGCGACGGCGAGCCCGTCACCGGTTACGTCCGCCTCCTGGACAGCACCGGTGAGTTCACCGCCGAGGTTCCCACCTCCGCGACCGGACAGTTCCGCTTCTACGCGGCCGAGGGCACCTGGACGCTGCGTGCGCTCGTCCCGGGCGGCACCGCCGACCGCACCGTCGTCGCCCAGCAGGGCGGCCTGGCGGAGGTGGCCATCGCCGTCTGACGGCGGCCGTGGCCGTGCCCCGCAGGGGGCTCCCGCCACGATCAGTACGGCCAAGGGGCCGCATCCCAGAGGTTTGGACGCCTTGACTGGGGGTGCGGCCCTTTGCGCCGTCCGGGTGCGGACGGCGTCTCCCCCGCCGGCTTCTGTCCCGCCCCGCACGGACTTACCGTGGAGGCATGGACGCGCACCGCCGGTCGCCCGTACAGCGCCGCCATCGCAGGTATTTCGTCCTGATGGGCGTGTGCCTGGTGCTGTTCGTCCTGGCGTGGGGCGTGGTGCGGCTGTGGTCGGTGCCGGCCGCGGTGGGCATGTGCGTCGTCGCCATGGTCATCCCGCCCGTCGCGGCGATCATCGGCAACCGCCGGGAGCCCGGCGAGCGCTGGTGGGACGAGTCCGGCGACCCGGAGTCCGACCGCTGGTGGCGCGAGCTGGACGACCGGGGCGACGACAAGCACACCCAGTAGGCCCGCCGGGGCTCCGGCCGGCTCAGTACACCAGCGCCTGGACGTCGTCCGGCATGATCTCGCTGACGAACAGCTGGGACCCGGCGATCCCGGCCCCCTCGATCAGGTCCTTCTGCTCGATGTCGCGCCGGGCCGCGCACTGGGTGCAGACGGTGATCGCGCCGCCGCCGGCCCGGATGCCGTCGATCAGCTCCGGCAGGGGCGCCGCGTGTGGCAGCTCGAACTCCGCCGCCCGCCCCGGCAGCGCGAACCACACCGACTCCCCGGTCAGCCACAGCGACACCTCGACGCCGCTGGCCACCGCCACCGCCGCCACCGTGAACGCCTGCGAGCACCGCTCGGGCGCATCCGCACCCGCCGTCACCTTGATCACGAGCTTCTTCGCCATGGGGCAAGAGTAGGCGCGGTGGACCTCACAGCGCCGTTGTCACCGCCGCCGACTAGACTCTCAGGCGGTCCGTTACACCCTCACTCCGTTCAGGGAGCGCGCTCGTGCTTGAGGCATTCTTCACCACCCTGCTGGTTCTGGTCGCCGTCGGCGTGATCGCGTTCGCCGGTCTGACCTGGAAGAAGCTGTACCAGGGCCAGCGCTGAGCCTCCCTTTCCGGCCACCGGCGGGTGGCAGGTCCCCAGCCTCGGCGGGGCGCACCGCGCGTCCCTGTCGGTTCCCCTCCACATAGATCGTCTGAGCTCTCATGATCGAGATCCCGTCCGACCTGAACCCGGCCCTGGTGCCGCTCGCCTTCCTCCTCGGCAAGTGGGAGGGCGCCGGCGTCGCCGACTTCCCGGGCACCGAGAAGTGCAACTTCGGGCAGGAGGTCAGCTTCACCCACGACGGCCGCGACTTCCTGGAGTACACCTCGCACAGTTGGGTGCTCGACGCCGAGGGCAAGAAGGTCCGCCCGCTGGAGACCGAGACCGGCTACTGGCGCATCGACGCGGACCGCAAGGTCGAGATCGTGATGTGCCGCGACCAGGGCGTGGTGGAGGTCTGGTACGGCGAGCTGGCCGACCAGAAGCCGCAGATCGACCTGGCCACCGACGCCATCGCCCGCACCGCGGCCTCCGGCCCGTACAGCGGCGGCAAGCGGCTCTACGGCTACGTCAACAGCGACCTGATGTGGGTCGGCGAGAAGGCCACCCCGGACGTCCCGCTGCGGCCGTACATGTCGGCGCACCTGAAGAAGGTCGCCGACCTCAAGGAGTGGGCGGAGAGCCTCCCCGACGACATGCCGGACGGGGTCTCCTTCTTCCGCCCCGACGGCACGCCCTACAACCCGTAAACCGCCGGGAGGGCCCCGCCCTCCTTGCCAGCGCCCCGCGGGGGAAGCCGGTCGAAGTCCGGCGCTGACCCGCAACGGTAGGCGGAAGGCATTCCTTCCGTGAGCCCGATCGCCCGTGGTGCGCTCCGCTTCCCGCACAACTCGCCGTGGACTGCGAGGGGACGCCACCCGGACCCGTGCGGTCCCGGGCCGGTCCTCGGTACGTACGGACGCGGCCCGACCCCGAGGCGGCCGACCGACCGTGGCGACCCCCACCGCGCACCCGACGCCCGCCGGGGCCGGCGCACCGCCGCCGCCCCGGCGGCTGCCCGTACCGCCGCTGCTCGCCGCGCTCACCGCCGTGCTGCTGGTGTCCCTGCTGTGCGGGACCGGCCTCGGCGCCGCCGGTCCGAGCTGGGCCGAGGCGCTGCGCTACGCGGGCGCCGGGCTGACCGGCGGCACGATCTCGCCCGACGAGGTCCCCGCCTACACCATCGTGTGGGAGCTGCGCCTGCCCCGGGCCGTCCTGGCAGCCGTCGTCGGCGCCGGGCTCTCCGCCATCGGCGTCGCCGTGCAGGCCCTGGTCCGCAACGCCCTCGCCGACCCGTTCGTCCTCGGCATCTCCTCCGGCGCCGCCGTCGGCGCCAACGCCGTCCTGCTCTTCGGGGCGCTCGGTTCCCTGGGCGTCTGGGCGCTGTCGGTGTCGGCGTTCGGCTCCGCGCTGATCGCCATGGCCCTGGTCTACGCGGCCGCCCGCACCGCCCACGGCCTCACCCCGCTGCGCCTGGTGCTGACCGGCACCGCGATGTACTACGGCTTCTCCGCCGTCACCACCCTCATGGTCTTCACCGCCGACCGCGGCGAGGCGGCCCGCTCGGCGATGATGTGGCTGCTCGGGAGCCTGAGCGGGGCCGGCTGGGGCTCGCTGCCGATCGCCGCGGCCGCGGTGGCCGCGGCCCTGGTCCACCTGCTGCTCTCCGCGGGCCGGCTGAACGCGCTGGCGATGGGCGACGAGACCGCCGCCGCCCTGGGCGTGGACCCGCACCGGCTGCGCCGCGAGCTGTTCGTCGTGGCGGCCGCCGTCACCGGCGCGGTGGTCGCGGTCAGCGGCGCGATCGGCTTCGTCGGGCTGATGGTGCCGCACGCGGCCCGGATGCTGGTGGGCGCCGGCCACGGCCGGGTGCTGGCCGTCGCGCCGCTGCTGGGAGCGGTGCTGCTGGTGTGGGTGGACCTGCTCTCGCGGGTGCTGCTGGCGCCCGTCGAACTGCCGGTGGGCGTGCTCACCGCCGTCCTCGGCGTGCCCTGCTTCGTGCTGCTGATGCGGCGGCGCGGCTACACCTTCGGGGGCGGTGCCTGATGCGGATCGATCTCACCGGGGTGTCCGTGGAGGTGGCCGGGCGGCGGCTGGTCCACGACGTCACGCTGCGGGCCGGCAGCGGCCGGATGGTCGGCCTGGTCGGCCCCAACGGCAGCGGCAAGTCGACCCTGTTGCGCTGTGTCTACCGGGCGCTGCGCCCGGCCGCCGGGACGGTCCGGCTGGACGGCGCCGACCTGCACGCCATGGACGCGCGCCAGGGCGCCCGGCTGCTGGCCGCGCTGCCCCAGGAGGCGGGTACGGAGTTCGACTTCACCGTGGCCGAGGTCGTCGCGATGGGGCGGCTGCCGCACCAGCGCGGCGCGGGCCGGGCGAGCGCCGAGGACACCGCGCGGTGCGCGCGGGCGCTGGCCCGGGTCGGCGCCGGCCGCCTGGCCGGGCGCGGCTTCCTCGGCCTGTCCGGCGGCGAGAAGCAGCGGGTGCTGATCGCCCGCGCGCTGGCCCAGGGCCCGCGGGTGCTGGTCCTCGACGAGCCGACCAACCACCTCGACATCGCCCAGCAGTTGGAGGTGCTGGCGCTGGTGCGGGCCGGGGACACCGACCCGGACGCGGCGGACGGAGACGGCCGGGCCGGGGAGCCCGGGGCACGGCTGACGGTGCTCACCGCGCTGCATGACCTCAACCTGGCCGCCCGGTACTGCGACGAGCTGTACGTCCTCGCCCACGGCCGGATCGCGGCCGCGGGCCCGCCGTACGACGTCCTGACCCCCGAGCTGCTCGCCGAGGTCTTCGGCGTCCGCGCCCACCGCGTACGGCATCCCGAAACGGGCGCCGTCCAGCTGCTGTTCGACCGTCTCGCCGCCCCCGCCGCCGACTCCTGAGGACCCCTCATGCGCCGTCCCGCCGCCCCGCTCGCCGCCCTCGTCCTCGCGCTCGCCCTGACCGGCTGCGGCGCGCGGGTCTCCGACGACGGGCGCGACGCGGCCGCCCGCCGCCCCGCCGGCTCCTCGGGCCACTACCCCGTCACGGTCGGGAACTGCGGCACCCGCACCACCTACGACCGGGCGCCGCGCCGGGTGGTCACCAACGACGTCGGCATCACCGAGATCATGTTCGCGCTGGGCCTGGCGGACCGGATGGCCGGTTACGCCATGCCCGACGACAAGGGCGACGTCGACGGTCTCCCCTGGAAGGACGCCTACGACACGGTCCCCCGGCTCTCCGAGAAGGCGCTCACCAAGGAGCTGGTCCTCGGCGCCCGCGCCGACCTGGTCTTCGCGGGCTGGAACTACGGCTTCGGCGAGGACAGCGGCCTGACCCCCGCCGCCCTGAAGAAGCTCGGCATCGGCAGCTACGTCCTGACCGAGTCCTGCCACAACGGCACGGACGGCGGCAGCGGCCGCGGCGTGATGCCGCCCCTGGAGGCCCTCTACACCGACCTGACGACCCTCGGGAAGATCTTCGGCGTCGAGGACCGGGCGAAGGCCCTGGTGAAGAAGTACCGGAAGCAGGTGGCCGACGCCGCCGCCAAGGCCCCCGCACCCGCCCGGCGCCCCTCCGTCTTCCTCTACGACGACGGCCGCGACAAGCCGTTCACCGCGGGCAGGTACGCCGGACCGCACGACATCATCACCAAGGCGGGCGGCGACCACCTCATGAAGGACCTCGCCGACCCCTGGACGACCGTCGGCTGGGAGACCGTCGTCGACCGCCGCCCCGACGTCATCGTGATCAACGACTACGGCGACACCTCCGCCGCGCGGAAGAAGGCGTTTCTGGAGTCCTACCCGCCGCTCGCCGGCGTCCCGGCCGTCAAGCACCACCGGATCTACGTCATGGACTACGCCGAACTCGTCGAAAGCCCCCGCAACCCCGCCGCCGTCAGCGACCTGGCCCGCTACCTGCGCGGCGTGCGCACGGGCGGCTGAGGCGCCGGGCCCGCCCCCGCCGGCCGCCCGTCCTCCTACACTGGGCATGTGGTGACCACCGACTGGCAGAGCGACCTCCGCAGGCGCGGATACCGCCTGACCCCGCAGCGTCAGCTCGTGCTGGAGGCTGTGGACAGGCTGGAGCACGCCACCCCCGACGACATCCTCACCGAGGTACGCAAGACCGCGGGCGGGGTGAACATCTCCACGGTCTACCGGACCCTGGAACTCCTGGAGGAGCTGGGCCTGGTCAGCCATGCCCACCTCGGCCACGGCGCCCCCACCTACCACCTCGCCGACCGCCACCACCACATCCACCTGGTGTGCCGGGACTGCTCGGAGGTCATCGAGGCGGATCTGTCGGTGGCCGAGCCGTTCACGGCGCAGCTGCGCGGACAGTTCGGCTTCGAGACGGACATGAAGCACTTCGCGATCTTCGGGCGCTGTGCGGCCTGCCGGGACAAGGCCGCCCAGGGCGAGAGCTGAGGCAGCGGCGGGCGGGTCGTAGGCTGGCCCCATGCTGCGACCATCACCCGCCAGCCCCCTGCTGTCGCTGCCCGGCGCCGTCCCCGCCGAGGCTCCCGACGAAGGCGTCGCCGCGCACTACGGAGACCTCTTCCGTGAACAGCGCGCCCTCGCCGACGGATCCGGCTTCGTGGACCTCTCCCACCGCGGCGTGGTCACCGTCACCGGCCCCGAACGGCTGAGCTGGCTGCATCTGCTGCTCACCCAACACGTCAGCGACCTCGCGCCCGGCCACGCCACCGAGGCGCTGATCCTGTCCGCGCACGGCCATATCGAGCATGCCCTCTACCTCGTCGACGACGGCGAGACGACGTGGCTGCACACCGAGCCCGGCCGGCAGGAGGCGGTGATCGCCTACCTGGAGAGCATGAAGTTCTTCTACCGGGTCGACGTCGCCGACCGCACGGACGAGATCGCCGTCGTCCACCTGCCGGCCGGCTCCATCGCCGAGGCGCCCGCCGGCGCCGTCGTCCGCGAGACCGCGCACGGCCGCGACCTGTTCCTGCCCCGCGCCGAACTGGAGGCGTTCGCCGCCGCGCACGGCCCGGCGGCCGGCGTCCTGGCGCTGGAGGCGCTGCGTGTCGAGGCCCACCGCCCCCGGCTGGGCCTGGAGACCGACCACCGCACCATCCCGCACGAGCTGGGCTGGATCGGCACCGCCGTACACCTCCAGAAGGGCTGCTACCGCGGCCAGGAGACCGTCGCCCGGGTCCACAACCTGGGCAAGCCGCCGCGCCGCCTGGTGTTCCTGCACCTGGACGGCAGCGAGGTCCATCTGCCGCCGCACGGCACCCCCGTCCGGCTCGCCGCGGACGGCGAGGAGGGGCGGCAGCTCGGCTTCGTCACCACCTCGGTCCGCCACCACGAGCTCGGCCCGATCGCGCTGGCCCTGGTCAAGCGGAACGTGCCGGTGGACGCGCCGCTGATGGCGGGCGGCACGGCGGCGGCGCAGGAGACCGTGGTCGAGCCGTAGGACGCCCCGCCCGGCGCGGCCGGCCCGCGCCGGGCTCCTCAAGGCGGCCGCCTACACCTCCACCAGCACCGTGAACGGCCCGTCGTTGGTGAGCGACACCTTCATGTCCGCCCCGAAGCGGCCGGTCTCCACCTGGGCGCCCAGCGCCCGCAGCCGCGCGACGACCTCGTCGACCAGCGGCTCGGCGACCGGCCCCGGGGCCGCGGCGTTCCAGGTGGGGCGGCGCCCCTTGCGGGCGTCACCGTAGAGAGTGAACTGGCTGATCACCAACAGCGGTGCGGCGGTGTCCGAGCAGGACTTCTCGCCCTGCAGGATCCGCACCGACCACAGCTTGCGGGCCAGCTGCGCCGCCTTCTCAGGGGTGTCCTCGTGCGTGACCCCCACCAGCACGCACAGCCCCTCACCGACGATCTCCCCGACCGTCTCGCCCGCCACCTCGACGCGGGCACCGTCCACCCTTTGCACCACAGCTCGCATACCCGCCATCATGCCGGGCGGCCCCCCGCGTTCGGACAGCCGTGCCCCTACGGGGGCCGTTCGGGTGCCATGGCCCTGCAGAAGGACCGCCCAGAGTGGCACGATGCGTGCACGTGGTGCGTTTCATGGACAACATGCCCAGGAAGCGGCACCGGACGAGGGGACGGAACGATCCATGAGCACTCCCGGCGCCGGCCAGACACCCGGTCCCGTACCAACCGCCCGTACGACACCGACCGGCCGGACGACCTCCACCGCCCCCACGACAGACCCCGCGCGTGCGGCCACCGCCCCACCACCCCCCACCGCCCTGACGACGACCACGGCAGCGGCTCGCGTCGAGCCCCCCGGCACCGAGGACGGTCCCATGCCCCAGGCAGACCAGGCGCAGCGCCCCCGCCCCCCGCAGCAGCGCGAGTGCCCCCCGGACACCGCGCCCGACCTCTCCGGGCTGGGGCTGCCCGAGCTGCGGGTGGTGCGGCGCGACTCGCAGCAGGAAGAGGCCGATCTCAGCTATCTGCGGCGGCTGTTGCAGGGCCGGATCGACATCCTGCGCGCCGAGATCGCCCGCCGGTCCGCGCAGCACACCCCGCTGATCGACCGGCTCCCCGAGATCCTCACGGACCTGCCCTCCCGGCAGCGCTCCTCGGCCCGGCACGTCACCGTCGGCACACCGCACGGCGCGGAGTACCGCCGGCTCGCCGAGGACATGCTCGGCGAGGTGGAGCTGTCCGACCTCACCGCACGCACCGACGAGGAGCTGCAGGACGCCATGAGCCGGCTGATCCGCCACGAACAGCAGGTGTCGCGCCGCCGTCAGGCACTGCAGCGCACCGCCGACGAGTGCAGTGCCGAAATCGCCCGAAGGTACCGTGAAGGCGAAGCGCAAGTAGACGACCTGCTGTCCTGACCGGACCACCGGCCGGGGGCGGCGGGTCACACCCCCGGAAGGCCACCGATGACCTCGCCCACTCCGATATCCGCCCCGACCCCGGACGCCGCCGCGCGGCCGGGGGCCACGGATGTCGCGCCGCCCGCGGTCTCCCCCGTCCTCGCCGAGGTCGTCCGCTCCGGTTTCGTCGAGGGCCGGCACCGCGGGTCCCTGGTGGTGCTGGCGGCCGACGGCAGCGTGGAGTGGTCGCTGGGCGAGGTGGCCGCCCCGGTCTTCCCGCGGTCGACGAACAAGCCGATGCAGGCCGCGGCGGTCCTGCGGGCGGGCCTGGACCTCTCCGGCGAACGGCTGGCGCTGGCCTCCGCCAGCCACTCCGGCGAGCCCTTCCACCTCGCTCTCGTCCGGACCATGCTCGCGGAGCACGGGCTGACGGCCGAGCAGCTGCAGACGCCGGCGGACCTGCCGCTGGACCCCGAGGAGGCGGAGGCGTACCTCGCCGCGGGCCGGGTCCGCGACCGCCTCACGATGAACTGCTCGGGCAAGCACACCGCGATGCTGGCCGCCTGCGCGCGCAACGACTGGCCGCTCGCCTCGTACCTCGACCCGGCCCACCCGCTGCAGCAGCTGGTCGCCGACGGGGTGCGCACCGCGAGCGGCGAGGACGTCGCGCACGTCGGCACGGACGGCTGCGGCGCGCCGCTGCTCTCGCTCTCCCTGACCGGCCTGGCGCGCGCCTTCCGGCACTTCGTCACGGCCGCTCCCGGCACCCCCGAGCGGCGGGTGGCGGACGCGATGCGCGCCCACCCGGAGTACGTCGCCGGCACCCGCCGCCCCGACACCTGGCTGATGCGGGCCCTCCCCGGCACCCTCGCCAAGATGGGCGCCGAGGCCGTGCAGGCCCTGGCCCTCCCCGACGGCCGCGCCCTCGCCTTCAAGATCGACGACGGCGCCACCCGCACCCTCGGCCCGGTCCTCGCCCGCACCCTGCGCCACATGGGCCTCGACGCCCCCGTCCTGGACCGCCTCGCCGACGCCCCGCTCTTCGGCGGCGGGGCGCGCGTGGGGGAGATCCGCGCGACGTTCTGAGGGGCGGGCGGGGGCGGGCGCTCCAGGGTCGGTGAGTCGGGGACGGGCCTGCCACGCGCCGCCGTACGGCGCGCCCCGCGCCCGCTGCCGCCGTGGCGATGGCCTGCATAAGGTGGCGATGACACAGTGCAGGCACGTATCACCCACCACAGCAGGAGGCCGGCGACCATGAGCGACGCGAATTCCGAGCCGCAGGGGCCCGAGGCGATCGAGCACGCGCACGACCCCGAGGTGCTGCAGCTGGCGGCCAAGGTGTTCGACCTGGCACGGCACGGCGACACCGACACCGTCGCCGCATATGTGGACGCGGGCGTCCCCGCCAACCTGACCAACGACAAGGGCGATTCCCTCGTGATGCTGGCGGCGTACCACGGCCACGCCGCCACCGTGGAGGCCCTGTTGCAGCGCGGCGCGGACGCGGACCGCCCGAACGACCGCGGCCAGACCCCGCTGGCGGGCGCGGTCTTCAAAGCCGAGGACGAGGTCGTCAAGGTCCTGTTGGCCCACGGCGCCGACCCGGCCGCAGGCACGCCCTCAGCGATCGACACGGCCCGGATGTTCGAGAAGACGGAGCTGCTGAAGCTGTTCGGGGCGGAGTGATCCGAGGGGCGCGCCCGGGACGGGCCGGGCGACGGCGGGTGGCCTGCGGGCGGGCCGCGGACGAGCGGACCAGTAGTCGGGGCCGGCCGGACGGGGCCGGGGTCCGCTGGCCGGGGCCGGGCCCGCGAGGTCCCGGCCGCCCGGCCGTGCGCGGTGGCCCGCAGGCGACGCGGCACCCGGCCCGGAGAAGCGGCACCAGGCCCGGACGCGGCACCCCACGCTTGACCTCAAGCTCGCTTGAGGTCCTAGCGTCGCGTGTCGACGGCACCCGCCGCCCCCGGGCGCGCACCCGCCGCCCCTCGCCACGCCGCCACGAAGGACCCGCATGTCCGAGCACCCCTACCGCCTCGCAGTGATCGTCGCCAGCACCCGGGAGGGCCGGTTCGCGCCCGTCATCGCGAACTGGTTCACCCGGCACGCGGCACAGCACGCGCACCTCGACGTGGACGTCATCGACCTGGACGCCGTCCGCCCGTACGAACTGCGCCACGGCAGCGCGGAGTTCGAGACGTTCGCCAAACGCGTCGACGAGGCGGACGCCTTCGTCGTGATCACCCCGGAGTACAACCACTCCTTCCCGGCCCCGCTGAAGCACGCCATCGACCTGCTGCACCACCAGTGGCAGGCCAAGCCGGTCGGCTTCGTCTCGTACGGCGGCGTCTCCGGGGGCCTGCGCGCCGTCGAGCAACTGCGACTGGTGTTCGCCGAGTTGCACGCCACCACGGTGCGCGAGACGGTGAGCTTCGCGCTCGCCGGGAACCTCTTCGACGGCGCGGGCCGGCTGCGCGACCCGGCCCCCGCCACCCAGGCCGCCGACGCCCTGCTCCGCCAGCTGACCTGGTGGGCCCTGGCCCTCCGCGAGGCCCGCGCGGCACGCCCGTACGGCGCCTGAGCCCCTCCCGAGGCCCGCCGAGCGTCGCGCACTCCGCCCCGTGCGCGACCGTCGGCGTCGCCACCGCCCCTCAGGAGCCCTCCCGCACCGCCGTCGCGACACGGACGTTCATCGCGCACGGAATCCGGCCGTCCGGCAGCGCCGTGGTCGCCGCCTCCGCCTCGAAACGGGCCCGCAGATCCGCGACGACCGCGGCGTCGAGGGGCGCGAGGTCGTAGAAGCCGCCGACGGTCCGCCAGATCCGTTCCGGCGGGCCGGACAGGTCGATCCGCACGGTCTCCCACCGCGCCGGACGGAATCCGGCCGGCCGGAACACCTCGTCGAAGCCCTCCCGGCTCCGCAGCCGCCGGTCCCCGAACGACGGGATCTGCTGCTCCGCGGGCGCCGCCCGGAACAGCGGCTTCAGCAACTGCACGAACCTCTCGTACGCCTCGCCCCCGGCCGGCCCGCCGCCCAGGACGACGGCCAGCGTGCCGCCCGGCTCCAGCACCCGCGCCAGCTCCGCCGCGACCTGATCCGCGTCGCTCATCAGCATCAACGCCATATGGGACACACAGCCGTCGAACCAGCCGTCCTGGAACGGCAGTTGCTGCGCCCGGACCACCCGGAGATCGGCCCCCGCGACACCGGGCCGGGCGCGCGCCAGCCGCAACTCCTCGGCGGACAGGTCGATCCCGGCGAGCGCCCGCCCGGCTCCCGCCTCCCCCGCCGCGAGGAGTTCCAGCAACAGCCCGTCGCCACAGCCCAGGTCCAGGAGCCGACGGCACTGTGCCACCCGGTCCCGCAGGATCTCGTAGCTGGAGCGGCCGTCCTCGGCCCGCCCGTGGGCCATCGACCGCACCGTCACCGCGGGATGCGCGGCATGAAAGGCCCGCAGAAAGTCTTCCTGAACCATCGTCATCCGCCGATCCTAGGAGCGGCGCCACCCCCGCCCGTCACTTTGCGCCAGGGCGCCCCTGCGGGGCCCAGCCGTGCCCGCCCGTCCCGCTCCCGCCTCTCAGCGGTTGACGAACGTCATGCTGCTCGCGTCGTACCGCGTGCCGGCGACCCGGTCGGCCGGGGCGGCGGCGTCGATCGCGGCGAGGTCCTCCTCGGTCAGCTCGACGGCGAGCGCACCGAGGTTCTCCTCCAGGTACTTCTCCCGGCGGGTGCCGGGGATCGGCACGACGTCGTCGCCGCGGTGCTGCACCCAGGCCAGGGCGAGCTGTCCGGCGCTGACGCCCTTCTCGGCGGCGAGTGCGTCGAGCCGCTCCACAATGGCCAGGTTCTGCTCCAGGTTGCCGTCGGCGAAGCGCGGCTGGCTGCGGCGGACATCGGACTCCGGCAGGCCCTTCACCGAGGTGTAGCGCCCGGTCAGGAAGCCGCGCCCGAGCGGCGAGAACGGCACCAGCCCGATGCCGAGTTCACGGCACACCGCGGCTGTCTCGTGCTCCAGGTCGCGGGTCCACAGCGACCACTCGCTCTGCAGCGCGGCGATCGGATGCACCGCATGGGCCCGCCGGAGGGTCGCCGCGCTCGCCTCGGACAGCCCGAGGTGACGCACCTTGCCCGCCGCGACCAGCTCGGCCATCGCGCCGACGGTCTCCTCGATCGGCACGTCCGGGTCGACGCGGTGCTGGTAGTAGAGGTCGATGTGGTCGACCCCGAGGCGGCGCAGCGACGCGTCGCACGCCTCCCGTACGTAGGCGGCGTCGCCCCGGATCGCGGTCGGCTCACCGAGCCGGTTGGCGAAGCCGAACTTCGTCGCCAGCACCACCTCGTCCCGCCGGCCGGCGATGGCCCGGCCGATCAGCTCCTCGTTGTGCCCCGCGCCGTAGAAGTCGGAGGTGTCCAGCATGCTGACGCCGAGGTCGAGCGCCCGGTTGATGGTGGCGGCCGACTGCGCGTCGTCCGACTGCCCGTAGCCGTGGCTCATCCCCATGCAGCCGAGCCCCTGCGCGGAGACCACCAGCTCACCGAGGTGACGCGCCGGGATGTTCGTCGTGGTCATGGTGCTGCTACCTCCTGGACGTACGGCGGCGGACCGGGTCGCGTGCCCGTGGTCCCGCCCTGGTTCCCGGACTCCGGTGCCCGTGTGCCGGGCCTGCGCCGAAGTCCGTTCAGGACGGTAGGAGTTGGAGAGCACTCCAAGTCAACAGCGCATCATCACCACGTCATCGGAGCGCCGTGGCCGGGGCGCCGGCCGGCTCGACCGTGCCGTCCCGGCGTCTTCCCTCAGCCGCCGTTTCCCGCGATCTCCCGCAGGGCCCGGCAGTGCGCGGCGAAGGCGGTGCGGCCCGCGCGCGTCAGGGCGAGCCAGGTGCGCGGGCGCTTGCCGACGTACCCCTTGGTGACGGCGACATAGCCGGCCTTCTCCAGGGTGGCGACCTGCCGCGACAGGACCCCGCGCGCCCCGCCTACGACCCGTCACCTGCGTCCGGCCCGCGCGGCGACCACCTGTGCGCGCGACCCCGGTCGGGTAATGTGGCGCCCTCAGAAGTGGCCCGACGAGGAGGTGAGACCGATTCCCCGCCAGACCAGGCAGGCGCCCCCGGCTCACAACCGTGCGGCCCACCGGACGCAGGTGGCCGCCCGACACCGGTGACCCGGGAAGCGCCTCGGCGCCCCGAAAGGCTCACATGCCGTCGTCCCCGACGCCGTCCCACCCGTCCCACCACCCGTCACCCCTCCCTTCGCCCCTCACGGCGCCCGCCCCCGCGCCCCTCACCCGCCCCGCCGTCGTCACCGCGCTGCGCGCCGCCGGCTGTGTCTTCGCCGAGGACGAGGCGGAGCTGCTCCTGGCCGCCGCCCGCACCGCCGGTGAGCTCGCCGCCATGGTGGAGCGCCGCACCCTCGGCCTGCCCCTGGAACACGTCGTCGGCTGGGCGGAGTTCTGCGGCCGGCGGATCGCCGTCGATCCCGGCGTGTTCGTACCGCGCCGCCGCACCGAGTTCCTGGTGGGCCGGGCCGTCGGCCTCGGGCTGCGGGCCACCGGGCGCACCGGGCGGCCCCCGGTCGTCGTCGACCTGTGCTGCGGCTCCGGCGCGGTGGGCGCCGCACTGGCCGCCGCCCTGGGCCCGGTCGAACTGCACGCCGCGGACATCGAACCCGCCGCGGTGCGCTGCGCCCGCCGCAACGTCCTCGCCGCCGGCGGCGAGGTCCACGAGGGCGACCTCTTCGACGCGCTGCCCGCCGGGCTGCGGGGCCGGATCGACATCCTGGTGGCCAACGTCCCCTACGTCCCGACCGAAGAGGTCGGCCTGCTGCCGCCCGAGGCCCGCGACCACGAGCCGCTGGTGGCGCTCGACGGCGGCGCGGACGGGCTCGACGTCCTGCGCCGGGTGACCGCGACCGCCCCGCGGTGGCTGGCGCCGGGCGGCCATCTGCTGGTCGAGACGAGCGAACGGCAGGCGCCGCAGGCCGTCGAGACCTTCACCCGCAACGGCCTGCTCCCCCGGGTCGCCGACTCCGACGAGCTGTGCGCCACGGTCGTCATGGGCACCCGGGCCGGCACGGCACCGCAGCCGCCACAGGCACCCCGGATGGGCACCGCCTCACCGTCGCCGTAGCCCCCCGGAGCCCGGCCGGAGGCGGACCGGGCCCCGGGCCGCACGCCCATGCCGCGCGCGGCCCGGCAGCAGTCGCGCTCACCCCTGGAGCACTCCTGCTAGCGCTGCGCTTGCAATAGTTAGCACTGCGAGGCACCATCGGGGTATGGCATCACTCAACGTCGGCAACCTCGGCGAGTTCCTGCGGGAGCAGCGGCGCACGGCGCAGCTGAGTCTGCGGCAGCTCGCGGATGCCGCGGGGGTGTCGAACCCGTACCTCAGCCAGATCGAGCGCGGCTTGCGCAAGCCGAGCGCGGAGATCCTGCAGCAGCTCGCCAAGGCGCTGCGGATATCCGCCGAGACGCTGTACGTCCAGGCCGGGATTCTGGACGAACGGCAGGGTCTGGACGGCGTCGAGGTGCAGACCGCGATACTCACCGACCCGGCGCTGAACGAGAGGCAGAAGCAGGTCCTGCTGCAGATCTACGAGTCCTTCCGCAACGAGAACGGGCTCGGCAGCGGCGGCAAGGACGCCGCCGTGCGCGGACCTGAGGACGGGCTCGGCACGGACACCCTCGAGACAGAGGCCGACGGCGGCCCGCACGCCACCTGAGCAACCGATTTCGTTTCCAGGAGGAACCACGTCATGGCCATCAACACCGATGACCTCCGCAAGGCCCTGACCGACGCGACCCCGCTGTACGCCCTGGCCGGCACGGTCGACCTGGCCGCCGAGAAGCTCGGCGAGGTCCCGCAGTTCGTCGAGAAGATCCGGGTGGAGGCGCCCAAGCGCTTCGAGTCCGTCCGCAGCACCGACCCCAAGGACGTCCAGGCCCTGGTCACCAAGCAGGCCAAGGACGCCAAGGAGAAGCTCACCGAGCTGCTGGGCTCGATCGACGGCGACATCAAGAAGGTCCGCGACCAGGCGCAGGAGCTGGCGCTGCAGGGCGTGGGCCGCGCGGCCGAGGCCGTCGTCCGCACCCGTGAGGGCTACGAGGAGCTGGCCGAGCGCGGCCGCGGCGCGGTGGCGACCTGGCGCGGCGAGGCCGCCGACCAGGTCGAGGACCTCGCGGTGGCGATCGAGCCGGAGCCGGCGCCGAAGCAGGCCAAGAGCGGCACGAAGACCCAGACCGCCGCGGGCGCGAAGAACCCGACCGCGAACGGCGCCAAGGCGGAGACCAAGGCCACCCCCGCGGCGCAGCCCAAGCCGGCCGCGCCGAAGAAGCCGGTCGCGCAGCGCAAGCCGGCCCCGGCGCCCGCGAAGAAGGGCACTCCGCCGTCCGCCAAGTGACGGCGCGGGGCGTACACGGCGGGAACGGGTGAGTTCGCTCACCTTTCGCCGCGGACCCCGATTCACCGGCCGGGCCGGGCACACTTCGGGTGCCCGGCCCGTTGTCCGGGTACGGTGGGGCCGCACGGGCGGCAGTCGGGCCGCCGTGGACCAAGACGACACGACTGGCGAACGGGCGGTGCAGGGCGTGCTGATTTACGGGTTCCAGAGCATTCTCAGCTGGGTGCAGCTCGCCCTGGGTGTCTATGCCGCCGTGATGCTGATCGACGCGGCCGTGCGCCGTGAGGACGCCTATCGCGCCGCGAGCAAGCAGACCAAGGGCATGTGGCTGATCTTCCTCGCCCTTGCCACGGCGCTGCTGTTCATTCTCCCGATCATGTCGTTCCTGCCGGTCATCGGCGTGATCGCAGTGATCGTCTACACCGTCGACGTGCGACCGGCGCTCCGTGCGGTCTCCGGCGGCGGCCGCGGTCCCCGGCGCGGGGGCTCCAGCTCGGACGGACCGTACGGGCCGTACAACGGCGGCCGCTGAGCGGGAACGGCGGACGCTGAGCGCGGACAGCGGGCGCTGAGCGGCGGGAACCGAGCGGCCCGGAGGCCGCCCGACCGCCGGCGCCCCCTACCGGCTGCCGCCTACCGCCGGTCCAGCAGCAGCACGGCCACGTCGTCCGTCAGCTCGCCGCCGTTCAGATCGCGGACTTCCCTGACCGACGCTTCCAGCAGTTCCTCGCCCGTGAGGCCGGCGGCCATCTGCCGGCTCACCAGCTCGGTCATGCCCTCCTGGCCCAGGCGCTGGTTGCCCTGGCCGATACGGCCCTCGATCAGGCCGTCGGTGTACATCATCAGGCTCCACGAGCCGCCCAGCTCCACCTGCCGGCGCGGCCAGCGGGCGTGCGGCAGCAGGCCGAGCGCCGGGCCGCCGAATTCGTAGGGCAGCAGCTGCGGGCGCCGGCCGGCCTGGGCCAGCAGCGGTGCGGGGTGGCCGGCCAGGCACAGCCCGGCGCGGCGGCCGTCGGCGGAGATGTCGACGGTGCACAGCGTCGCGAAGATCTCGTCGTCGGCCCGCTCGTGCTCCAGCACCTTCTGCAGGGTGGCCAGCAGCTCGTCGCCGGAGAGCCCGGCGAAGGTCAGCGCGCGCCAGGCGATGCGCAGCTCGACGCCGAGGGCGGCCTCGTCGGGGCCGTGGCCGCAGACGTCGCCGATCATCGCGTGGACGGTGCCGTCCGGGGTGCGGACGGTGTCGTAGAAGTCGCCGCCGAGCAGCGCCCGGCTGCGGCCGGGGCGGTAGCAGGCGGCGAAGCGCAGGTTGGAGCCGTCGAGCAGGGGCGTGGGCAGCAGGCCGCGCTCCAGGCGGGCGTTCTCCTGGGCGAGCATCCGGGACTCGGTGAGCTGGCGCTGCGCGAGGTCGGCGCGTTTGCGCTCGACGGCGTAGCGGACCGCGCGGCTGAGCACCGCGCCGTCCAGCTCGTCGCGGAAGAGGTAGTCCTGGGCGCCGACGCGCACGGCGTCGGCGGCGCGCTCGGCGTCCGTCTCGTAGGTGAGGACGAGGACGGCGTGCGAGGTGGCCATCCGCAGGACGTCACGCAGCATGCCCAGCTCGTCGTCGGGGGCGCCGCCGCGGCCGGCGGCGCGCTCCGTGCGGTCGCCGGGCTCGCGCGGGGGCAGGTCGAGCAGGATGCAGTGCACGTCGTCGGTGAGCAGCCGCTCGGCCTCGGTGAGGTTGCGGGCGGTCCGCAGGCGCACCTTGCGGCCGGCCCAGTCCCACATGTCGGGGACGTGGCTGTTGGGGTTCTCGCCGATGAGGAGCAGGGTCAGGCCCTGGTGGACCGGGCCGTGGCCGGCCGGAACTCGCTCGTCGGCCGTCTGCCCGGGGTCCGGGGAGCCCTGCGGGGCCGGGTGGTCCGAGGGCCGGCCCACGGCGGTCGCCGGGGCGCCCACGTGCCGGGCCGTCGTGTCCCCCGCGCCCGGCGCGCCGGCGACCTGCGCGGCGTCCGCGCAGGCGTCGTCCACCGGTCCTGCCTGGTGCGGCAGCACGACCGACCGCTGGTGCGGTACGGGTACGGGCATGGGTCTGCTTCCTTCCCTCCCCCCGAGGGGTGCGGCGGGGCGCCGACCGGCGCACCACCGTGCCCGGCCGCCCGCCGCTCGTCGGTCAGTGGAGCGGGGGTGCACACCGGGCACTGCCAGCCGACCATAGCGCCAGTACGGAGTGGGATGGAATGCCCGGCGGCAATCGGCCATCGTCATATGCCGCACCCGATAAGCCATTTGACCTGGGGAGGGTGGAATGCGGAATGACGAACATCACCCCGCTTGAGTGCATTCCGCTACGCGGCGGCGACCCTGGGACAGCGAACAATTCGGTCATTTATCGTGCGTGTGATCCGCGCCATCGTGTCAGCGGTCACCATCGGGGCGCACGACACCGAGGATCGGCATCGAGCCGGCGCCGGTGATCGTGACCTGCCGGCCGGGCCGCGGCGCATGCACAATCGCGCCGTTCCCGAGATACATCCCGACATGGCTGGCATCGGTGAAATAAATAATGAGGTCGCCGGGCCGCATGTCCTCGATGTCGACCCGGGGCAGCTGCCGCCACTGCTCCTGCGAGGTCCGCGGAATGGTCGTGCCGGCGGCCTGCCAGGCCCGCAGCGTCAGCCCGGAGCAGTCGAAGGTGTCCGGCCCCTCCGCGCCCCACACGTAATCCTTGCCGATCTGCGCGGTGGCGTACGCAATCGCCTTCTTGCCGGAGGCCGAGGCCTTGTTGCTGATGTCCTTCAGTACGCCGGAGTCCAGCCACTTCTGCTGCTGCCGGAAGGCCAGCTCGTCCTCCAGCTTCTTCAGCCGGTCCTTTTCCTTGGCGGCCAGCCGGGATTCCAGCTCCTTTGCCTCGTCGATCTTTTTCTCGATGTCCCGCCGGGCGCTTTCCTTCTTCTTGCGGTTCGCCTCCAGCTTCTCCCAGCGGTCCGTCGCGGACTGCGAATAGTCCTCCAAGTCTCCCTCCAGACGGGAAAGTTGGCTGATCATTCGCTTGGCCGCGAGCTGCCCCTTGCGCGCGAGGGTGGCATTGTCGAGAAAGCCCTCGGGGTCGACGTTGAGCATCAGCTTCGCCTCGGCGGGCAGCCCGCCGCCGCGGTACTGGGCGCTGGCCAGCGCGCCCGCCTGCCGCTTGAGGGCGGCCAGCCGGCGCTGGGTGGAATCGATGCTGCGCGCCAGCTTGACGATCTCCTTCTGCTGGAGGCCGACCTGTTCCTTGGCGGCGTTGTAGGCGTCGGTGGCCTGCTCGGCCTTGCGGTAGAGGGCGTCGATCTTCTTGCGTACGTCGTCGAGGCGCTTGGCCTCGGCGTCCGCGGCCGCTCCCGCGTCGCCGGCCCGCCCCGGGGCGGCGGACGGGCTCTTGGGATCGTCCGCGTAGGCGGCCGTGGCCGCGGTGCCGAGCAGCCCCATGGCGCACAGGACGACGGCGGTGCACGTCACGAGCCGGCCGCCGCGCGAACCCCACGCCCCGCGTGGGCTCCGTGGCCGCCGTGCGCCCCACGGCCCCCGTCCGCCCCGTACGTCCCGAACGCCCTGCTGTGCCCCCTGGCTCCCCACCAGCCACCTCCGGTCGTTCCGCACCGATTCGCGTGTTCCTACAGGCGCGGATGCTGCCATACCGGCCGGTAATTCAACAGGGCGACGGGCCGTTTCGCACCAGCCGGCGCACGCTTCCGCCCAAAGGCCCCGTCGTCACGGTCGTGCCTCCTCAGGGCACCCGGTCCTCGCACCCATCCGATGGCCGAGGTTCACCGTGCGTTCATTCCCCTCCATCGGCCGCTTCACCTGATCTGCCTAATTTCAGCCTCACCGAGTACGCGTCTCGCCCGAAGCGGAAGCGCGACACGGCAGGCGGCATCGCGGAACGCGACCGCCCCGGATCCTCGACACCACCTCGCACGCCGACGAAGCGGCGCGCCCCAGGAAGGAACTTTCGACAGTGAAGCTTCAGCGCAAGAACCGGGTTCGCGCCCTCGCCGTTGGCGCTCTCGCCGTCTCGGGTGCCCTGGCCCTGACGGCGTGCGGCTCCGACAACACCTCCGGCGCCGGCGGCGGTGCCGCCGCCAAGCCGTCGAACATCAAGTGCGAGGGCAAGGGCAAGCTGCTCGCGTCCGGCTCCTCCGCGCAGAAGAACGCCATGGACGTCTGGGTCCAGAACTACGCGGGCGCCTGCAAGGGCACCGAGATCAACTACCAGCCGACCGGCTCCGGCGCGGGCGTGACCACCTTCCTGCAGGGCCAGACCGCGTTCGCGGGCTCCGACTCCCCGCTCAAGCCCGACGAGATCGCCAAGTCGAAGCAGGTCTGCAAGGGCGGCCAGGCCATCGACCTGCCGATGGTCGGCGGCCCGGTCGCGATCGGCTACAACGTCCCCGGCGTGGACAACCTCGTGCTGGACGCCCCGACCCTGGCGAAGATCTTCGACTCGAAGATCACCAAGTGGAACGACACCGCGATCAAGAAGCTGAACCCGGACGCGAAGCTCCCGGACCTCAAGATCCAGGCGTTCCACCGCTCCGACGACTCGGGCACCACCGACAACTTCACCAAGTACCTCAAGGGCGCGGCCCCCGGCGACTGGAAGCACGAGCCGGCGAAGAAGTGGGAGGGCACCGGCGGCCAGGCGGCCTCCGGCTCGGCCGGCGTCTCCTCGCAGGTCAAGCAGACCAGCGGCGCGATCTCCTACTTCGAGCTGTCGTACGCGACGGCCGGCAAGATCCCCACGGTCAAGCTGAACACCGGCGCCAAGACCCCGGTCGACGCCACCGTCGACAACGCCTCCAAGGCGATCTCCGAGGCCACGCCGGCCGGCAAGGGCAACGACCTGGCCCTGAAGCTCAACTACACCACCAAGGCCGAGGGCGCCTACCCGATCACCCTGGTGACCAACGAGATCGCCTGCGACAAGGGCAACAAGCCCGAGACGCTGGCCGCCACCAAGTCCTTCCTGACCTACGTCTCCAGCAAGGACGGCCAGAGCGCGCTCAAGCAGCTCGGCTACGCCCCGCTGCCCACCGAGATCGCCGACAAGGTCCGCAAGACCGTCGCCACGCTCTCCTGACCCACCGGGCGGCGGCCCGCAGACCGCCAGGCCAAAGGGGCCCCTTCACCAGGGCCCCTTTCGGGCCGCCGCCCGTCCGGTGCACCGCCGCGCCAGGAGCCCCCAACGGGCTCCGCAGACCGGAGAATCCATGACTTCTGCTACCTCGACATCCGCCACCCCGCCCCCGCCGGGGAACGACGGCCGCTCCGCCGTCTCCGGCAAGGCGGTCCGACCCGGTGACCGGATCTTCCTCGGGCTCTCCCGGGGTTCCGGTGTCGCCCTCCTGGTGATCATGGCCGCCATCGCGGTCTTCCTCACCTACCGCTCCGTGCTCGCCATCTCCGGCGACAAGGCCAACTTCTTCACCACCCTGGACTGGAACGCCACCGGGACGGACCCGAAGTTCGGCATCGCGGTCCTCGCCTTCGGCACCGTCGTCAGCTCGGTGGTCGCGATGGCCATCGCGGTCCCGGTCGCGGTCGGCATCGCGCTGTTCATCTCGCACTACGCCCCGCGCAAGCTGTCCTCGCCGCTCGGCTACGTCATCGACCTGCTCGCCGCCGTGCCCAGCATCATCTACGGCCTGTGGGGCGCGCTCTTCCTCGTCCCGCACCTGTCCGGCCTCTACGGCTGGCTGGACGACTACCTCGGCTGGACCGGCGTCTTCTCGTACGGCGGCGGGGCGGCCCGTTCGCTGTTCACCGTCGGCATCCTGCTCGCGATCATGGTCCTGCCGATCGTGACCAGCGTCAGCCGCGAGGTGTTCCTGCAGGTCCCGCGGATGCACGAGGAGGCCGCGCTGGCGCTGGGCGCCACCCGCTGGGAGGTCATCCGGATGTCGGTGCTCCCCTTCGGCCGCTCCGGGGTCATCAGCGCCTCCATGCTGGGCCTGGGCCGCGCGCTCGGCGAGACGATGGCCGTGGCCACGGTCCTCTCCCCCAGCTTCCTCATCAACACCAGCCTGCTGGACCCGGGCGGCGGCACGTTCGCCCAGAACATCGCCAGCAAGTTCAGCGAGGCCGACACCTTCGGCCAGGACGCCCTGATCGCCTCCGGCCTCGTCCTCTTCGTGATCACGCTGCTCGTCAACGGCGCGGCCCGCCTGATCATCGCCCGCCGCAAGGAGTACTCGGGAGCCGCCGCATGAGTGAGCGAAGCGAACGAATCAACAACAGGTGCGCGCTTTGCGCATGCGCTCCCTCGCGCAGCGAGGTGGCGGCATGAGCATCACCACCGACCGCCCCGCGGTCTCCAACGGCGACGCCCCCCTTCCGGTCTCCCTCCGGCACGCCCGGCTGCCCCGCTGGACCCCGCCGGTCCTCGCGCTGGTCGCGGCCGGCGCGGGCTGCGGCATCGGGCTGGCCGCCGGCCTGGACAGCACCGTCCAGTGGGGCCTGATCGCCGCCCTGGTCTTCGTCCTCGGCACGTTCGCGCTGGCCGCCGGCGTCGAGGGCGCCCGGCAGGCCAAGGACCGGCTGGCCACCTGCCTGGTCTGGTTCGCGTTCCTGATCGCCGTCGTACCGCTGGCCTCCCTCCTGTGGGAGACCGTCACCCGCGGCACCAAGGTCCTCAACGGCTACTTCCTGTCCCACTCCATGGGCACCACGCCGGACGCGCTGCCCGGCGGCGGCATCAACCACGCGATCATCGGCACCCTGGAGCAGGTCGGCCTGGCCACCCTGATCGCCGCGCCGATCGGTCTGCTCACCGCGATCTACCTCGTCGAGTACGGCCGCGGCCGGCTCGCCCGCGCCGTCACCTTCTTCGTCGACGTGATGACCGGCATCCCGTCGATCGTGGCCGGCCTGTTCATCCTCTCCGTGTGGATCCTGATCCTCGGCTTCGGCCCGTCCGGCTTCGCCGGCTCGATGGCGCTGGCGATCCTGATGATGCCGGTCGTGGTCCGCTCCACCGAGGAGATGCTCAAGCTCGTCCCCAACGAGCTGCGTGAGGCGTCGCTGGCCCTCGGCGTGCCCAAGTGGCGCACGATCCTCAAGGTCGTCCTGCCGACGTCGATCGGCGGCATCACCACCGGCGTGATGCTCGCCATCGCCCGTATCGCCGGCGAGACGGCGCCCGTGCTGCTCCTGGTGTGGGGCGCGAAGACGATCAACAACAACCCCTTCCAGGACGCCCAGCAGTCGCTTCCGCTCTACGTCTTCCAGCAGTGGCAGCAGGGCTCCGAGGCCTCGTACGACCGCGCATGGGCCGCGGCGCTGGTCCTCATCGCCTTCGTCATGATCCTCAACCTGGTGGCCCGCGGCATCGCCCGCTGGAAGGCCCCACGCGGAGGACGGAGTTGAGCTGCGGCGGAGGTTGGGGGTCGCATCCGAGGAACGAGGGTGCGGCACCCGGCCGGAGCGGAAGCGAAACGAAGTCCGACCAATTGACGCAGCCCGGCCGCTGACACAGCCCGGCGACAGAAAGAAGCAGTGATCTCCATGGCCAAGCGAATCGACGTCAGCGGCCTCTCCGCGTACTACGGCGGCCACAAGGCCATCGACGACATCTCGATGACCGTCGAACCGCGCTCCGTGACGGCCTTCATCGGCCCGTCCGGCTGCGGCAAGTCGACCTTCCTGCGCACCCTGAACCGGATGCACGAGGTGACCCCCGGCGGCCGCGTCGAGGGCAAGGTGATGCTGGACGACGAGAACCTCTACGGCTCCGGGGTCGACCCGGTCGCCGTCCGCCGCACCGTCGGCATGGTCTTCCAGCGCCCCAACCCGTTCCCCACGATGTCGATATTCGACAACGTCGCGGCCGGGCTGCGGCTGAACGGCTCGTACAAGAAGAGCGAGCTCAAGGACATCGTCGAGAAGTCCCTCAAGGGCGCCAACCTCTGGAACGAGGTCAAGGACCGCCTGAACAAGCCCGGCTCGGGCCTCTCCGGCGGCCAGCAGCAGCGGCTGTGCATCGCCCGCGCCATCGCGGTCGAGCCGCAGGTGCTGCTGATGGACGAGCCGTGCTCGGCGCTCGACCCGATCTCCACCCTCGCCATCGAGGACCTGATCGGCGAGCTGAAGGAGCGCTTCACGATCGTCATCGTGACGCACAACATGCAGCAGGCCGCGCGGGTCTCGGACCGTACGGCGTTCTTCAACCTCGCCGCCGTCGGGCAGCCCGGCAAGCTCGTCGAGATCGACGAGACCGAGCGGATCTTCTCCAACCCCTCGGTCCAGGCCACGGAGGACTACATCTCCGGCCGCTTCGGCTGAGCCCCGCGCGCCCCGGCCGCCCGGCCGGGGCCGCCCCCTCCACGTCCTGCGGTGCTGCATGGCGGTGCCACCGCACGACGAAGGGCCCGCCCCTCTTCCCGGGGGCGGGCCCGTTCCTGTGCTCGTGTCCGGCCGCACGGGCCGGCCGCGTCAGCCGAACGCCAGGCGGATCAGCCAGAACGCGAGCGCCGCGACCAGCGCCGCCGCCGGCATCGTGATGAACCAGCCCATCACGATGTTCTTGGCGACGCCCCAGCGCACCGCGCGCGGACGCTTGGTCGAACCGACGCCCATGATCGCGGAGGTGATGACATGGGTCGTGGAGATCGGCGCCTGGAACATGAACGAGGCGGTGTACATGACCGAGGCCGCGGTGGTCTCCGCGGCGAAGCCCTGCGGCGGGTCCAGCTCGATGATGCGGCGGCCCAGGGTGCGCATGATGCGCCAGCCGCCCGCGTACGTGCCCAGCGACAGGGTGAGCGCACAGGCCAGCTTGACCCATATCGGGATGGCGTCGTTGGCATCCTCGACATCGGCGATGACCAGGGCCATCACCACGACACCCATGGTCTTCTGCGCGTCCTGCAGACCGTGTCCGAGCGCCATGCCGGCGGCCGAGACGGTCTGCGCTATGCGGAAGCCGCGCTTGGCCTTGTGGGGGTTGGACCGGCGGAACATCCAGAGGATGACGACCATCACGAGATAGCCGAGCACCAGGCCGATGACCGGTGAGATGAACATCGGCAGGACGACCTTCTCGACCACGCCGCCCCAGATGACCTTGGTGCCGCCGGCCAGCGCCGCTCCGACCATGCCGCCGAACAAGGCGTGCGAGGACGAGGAGGGCAGGCCAAAGTACCAGGTGACGAGGTTCCAGACCACCGCGCCGAGCAGCGCGGCGAAGAGGATGCCCATCCCCTGGTTGCCCTGGGGAGTGGCGATCAGCCCTTCGCTGACCGTCTTGGCGACCCCGCTGCCGAGGAACGCGCCGGCGAGGTTCATCACGGCGGCCATCGCCAGGGCCGCGCGCGGGGTCAGCGCCCGCGTCGAGACCGAGGTCGCGATGGCGTTCGCGGAGTCGTGGAAGCCGTTGGTATAGGTGAATCCGAGCGCGACCGCGATGGTCACGACGAGCGCGAAGGTCTCCATGGGCGGCGCTCAGGACTCCTTGACCGCGATGGTCTCGACCGTGTTGGCGACGTGCTCGAACGCGTCCGCCGCCTCTTCCAGGATGTCCACGATCTGCTTGAGCTTGAGGACCTCGATGGCGTCGTACTTGCCGTTGAAGAGGTGCGCGAGCAGCTTGCGGTGGATCTGGTCGGCCTGGTTCTCCAGGCGGTTGACCTCGATCCAGTACTCGGTGAGGTTGGTCATCGTCCGCAGGTGCGGCATGGCCTCGGCGGTCAGCTCGGCCGCCCGCGCCAGCACCTCGATCTGCTGGTCGATGCCCTTGGGCAGTTCCTCGACCTTGTAGAGGACGACCAGGTCGACCGCCTCTTCCATGAAGTCCATGATGTCGTCGAGCGACGAGGCGAGGTTGTAGATGTCCTCGCGGTCGAACGGCGTGATGAACGAGGAGTTCAGCTGGTGGAAGATCGCGTGGGTCGCGTCGTCACCCGCGTGCTCCGCCGCCCGCATCCGCTCGGCGATCTCTGCCCGGGCCGAGGCGTCCGCCCCGAGCAGTTCCATCAGGAGCTTGGAGCCCGTGACGATGTTGTCCGCGGAGGCGGCGAACATGTCGTAGAAGCTCGTCTCCCTGGGGGTCAGACGAAAGCGCACGTGAAATCCTCGGGGTGCATCGGATTCGGTCGAGTTGATGCTAGGCGCATCATCCAGCCACAGCTAACCGGCGTTCCTTCAGTGTCGCCCATCGTGCAGCATGCTCTGCACGGGGTACCACGGGTGCCCGCAAAGTTCGGTACCATATACCCACCAGGGGTATATAGATCGCCTAGATACCACGGGAGACGGCCATGACGACCACGGACGCCGACACCAGCGGCAGCGCCGCAGCCGCCGCGGCCCCCCACCCCCAGCAGCCGGGCAACGACCCCCTGAACACCGTTCAAACCGTGACCGACGACGCAGAGATTCCGGCGACACCGGGCCCCCACGGCTACGCACAGCAGAAAGACGCACACATCAAGCGACTGCGGCGGATCGAGGGGCAGATCCGCGGACTGCAGCGGATGCTCGAAGAAGACGTCTACTGCATCGACATACTCACCCAGGTCTCGGCGAGCACGAAGGGCCTGCAGTCCTTCGGCCTCCAGCTCCTGGAGGAGCACCTGCGGCACTGCGTCGCCGACGCGGCCGTCAAGGGCCCCGAGGCCATCGACGCCAAGGTCCAGGAAGCCACCAAGGCCATCGAGCGGATGCTGCGCACCTGAGCCGGCCGGCCCGCGTGCCCGCTAGCCGGGGGTGGGCCCCGCCGGACCGGCCCGCGGAGGCACCCGGTCCGCGCCGTCGGCGTCCTCCCCGTCGACCTCCAGCACCTCGTCGATGCGGTCCGGGCTGAGCCGGTCCTCGCTCGCGGCGGCCGCCGCGATCATCAACTCACCCGTCAGATCGATCTCGACGAGGGCGACGTGGTCCTGGACCGTCGTCGGGCGGTGTCCGGACACGTACCACACCTCCTCCTCCGAGCGCCTTCCCACGTCTGCGGTGGTTACCGTCAGCGTAAAGACGGGCGCACGCTCCGCGCATGGCACGGATGGACCATTTCCGCCATCCGGCAAGCGCCCCCGTCACGTGCCCCGGCAGCCCCGCCCCGCCCCGAACTAGCGCGCGGGCGAGGCGATCTTCCCCGCGTAGATGTCACGGTCGTCCGGCAGCCGCACCGCGACCTTCCTCCCGAAATCCGACAGTTCGGTGGTGGAGGTCACCGATGCCCCCTTCGGCGAGCCGTTGGCGAAGCGGAACCACTGGCGCACCTTGCGCGGCCGCCCGTCCTCGTCCAGATACACCTCGAACGGCACCGCGTCGGTGGTGAACCCCTGCTCCGCGGCGATCAGCGCGGGCTGGGTACGCGGCGACGCCTGCCGGGCGGCCGCCCCGATGTCCGTCGTCCCGCGGTAGTGCCGCACCAGGACGCCGTCCAGCCGCCCCTCCCCCTGATACGTCACCTCCCGTGCGCCGCGCAGCAGTTCCGCGGCGGCCAGCGGATCCGTCGCCCCGCCGGTGACCAGGTTCCCGTCGCTGAGCGACGCGGTGTAGACCCGCACCCACTTGTCGTCCGGCACCCCCGCCCCGCGGTTCTTCATGAACAGCGCACCGGGCGCGAGGATCTCCGTGACCGGCTGACGGCCGCCACCGGACCGGCCCGCGGGATCGGGGAGGACCACCCGCAGCCGCCCGGTGCTGGTGGCGAAGTCGTAACCGCCGGTGCCGCGGATGGCGACGCGGGTGCCGCCGCTGACCGTCTCCATGGACGTACGGACCCCGGCGGAGCCGGCCCGCAGCAGGGCGGCGGCGCTGCCCCGGACCGCGGCGGCGGCAGCGGCCCGGCCGGCGGGGTCCTGGTCGTCGGCCGCGGCCCCGTCCGGGGAACAGCCCGTCGTCAGCAGCCCGACCGCCAGACCCGTCCCGCACGCCACGGCCACGACGACCGCACCGCCGCCTCGCCTGTCCTGCACCACCATCGCGTACGAGCCCCCTCGGCCGCTGTCTTCGGGAACGGCCTGGGCCGGCCGGTCCGCTCGGGAGGGTCACCGGTCCGCCACCGCCGCCTCTGACGTTCCGTCGACCGCCCGGTTCAACGACCGTCACGGGGGCTCGTCACGCAAGGGCACCTGGGGCGCGTAGCGTGGCAGAGTGCCCGACGCGCCCGACCGAGCCCCCCACGCCACCTCCACCGCCGAGAGCGGTTCCTTCTGCACGGCCCGCTGCGCCTGCGGCTGGCGGGGGCCGGCCCGCCGCGCCCGCTCCCAGGCGCGCACCGACGCGGAACGCCACCTGGCGGACGCCGCGGCCGGACCGCAGCCGGACACCGGCTCCGGGCGCCCCCTGGAATGAGTCCGTCCGTTCCGGGAACCCCGCACGCCTGTACGGCATCTGGCTAGTCAGGGAAGCAAACGCACCATGCCGGTAACGGACTTCGCGGACGGCACCGGACAGCGCGGAGCATTACCGGCACAGCGGGGGCGAGGGCAGCGCGCCGCCGCGACCGCCCGGTGCGGCGTTCCCGCACGTGCCCCGTGACCCGGTCCATCGGCGGGCGGGGCAGGACCGGACAAAAACATCGAGGGGGATTCATCCCAGTGAAGCGGCGCACACTCCTGCAGGCGGGCGGCGGACTGGCGGCGGCCTCGGTCGCCCTGGCCACCGGATGCGACAACAAGACCGGCAAGGCGGGTGCGGCGTCCTCCACCTCCGCCACGGGCGCCGCCACCGGCACCGGCGCGGCACAGACCAACGCGGCCTCCGCCTCGGCGGCCGCCACCGGCGGCCACGCCTCGAAGGCGTCCTGGACCGCGCTCGGCAAGAGCCTGGACGGCAAGCTGATCCGGGCCTCCGACGCCGCCTACGCGACCGCCCGCCGCCTCTACAACACCCGCTACGACACGCTGAAGCCGTCGGCCATCGCGTATGTCGAGCACCCCGCGGACATCGCCGAATGCCTCGCCTTCGCCCGGCGGCACGACACCCCGGTCGCCATCCGCAGCGGCGGCCACTCCTACGCCGGCTGGTCCAGCGGCAACGGCAAGCTGGTCATCGACGTCTCCGCGCTCTCCAAGGTCGGCGCGCCGTCCGGCGGCACCACCCGCATCGGCGCCGGCGCCAAGCTCATCGACGTCTACCAGGGCCTCGGGGCGCACGGCGTGACGATACCCGGGGGCTCGTGCCCCACCGTCGGCATATCCGGCCTCACCCTCGGCGGCGGCCACGGCGTGGCCTCCCGCGCGTACGGCCTGACCTGCGACAGCCTCGTCGGCGCCACCCTGGTCACCGCCGACGGCAAGACCGTCGACTGCGACAAGAGCCGGCACGCCGACCTGTTCTGGGCGCTGCGCGGCGCCGGCAACGGCAACTTCGGCGTGGTGACCGAACTCCGCTTCCGTACGCACCCCGCGCCGCGCGCCGTGATGGCGTACATGACCTGGCCGTGGGCCAAGGCGGCGAAGGTCGTGGCGTCCTGGCAGAAGTGGGGGCCGGCGCAGGCCGACGAGATATGGTCCGCCTGCCACCTCGACGCCCGCCCCGGCACCACCCCGTCCGTCTCCGTCGCCGCCTTCTCGCTCGGCAGCTACCGCGAGCTGCAGAACGCCGTCGACAAGCTCGCCGACCAGCCGGGCGGCCCCGGCCCCGCCAAGAGCGTCCACCTCACGCCGACCGGCTACCTGGACGCGATGGAGTCCTACGCGGGCTGCTCCTCCAAGTCCACCGCGCAGTGCCACATGCCGGGTTCGCTGCCCGGCCACACGAGCGCCGGACAGCTGGGCCGCGAGACCTACGCCGCCCGCTCGCACTTCTTCGACCGCTCGCTGTCCGCGGCCGGCATCCGCACCCTGATGGACCAGATCGAGGCGGGCGGGCGCAAGGGCGTCAACGGCAACGTGGCGCTGACGGCGCTGGGCGGCGCCATCAACCGCGTCGGGCGCACCGACACCGCCTTCGTCCACCGCGGCTCGCGGTTCCTGGCCCAGTACTTGACGTCCTGGCCGGGTGGGGGCACCTCCCAGGGCCGTTCAGGCCCTGGGGGAGGCTCGTCCGCGACGCGTACAGCGTGGCTCAATTCGTTCCATGACGCGATGCGCCGCTACTCGTCGGGCGCCGCCTACCAGAACTACACGGACCCCGGGCTGAAGGACTGGAAGTCCGCCTACTACGGCGCCGCCGCCACCCGTCTCGACCAGGTCAAGCGGACCTACGACCCGCAGCGGCTGTTCAGCACCTTCCCGCAGGCGCTCTGACACCGGCGGGCCCCGGCGGACACACGGACGGCCCGGCCCCGCGAGGGGTCCGGGCCGTCCGCATCCGCCAGGTCGTCGCTCCCGGGGGCCGCCGGGCCGGGTCGTTCCCCGGGCCGGCGGGCCCTCAGGCCGCCAGGTCCTTGTCCCGCTCCTTCTGCCCGCGCGGCATCGCCGATCCGGCCACCACCCGGCCGCCCTCGGCGTCCTGCCCCGCGCCGGCGTCCGCGCCCGGCGCGCGCACCAGCCACGCCGCCTTCGACCGGCCGACCGCCGTCGCCAGCGGCACCAGCAGCGCCTGCGCGAGCGGCGCCAGCAGCAGCGCGACGGCGGTGCCCAGCGCGAACCCGCCGACCACGTCGGTCGGGTAGTGCACGCCCATGTAGACGCGGCAGAAGCCCTCGGCGAGCGCCAGCGCGATGCCGATCAGGCCGTACTTCCGGTGGGCGACGAACAGGCCGACGCCGACCGCCATGGTGAGCGTGGCGTGGTCGCTCACGAACGAGTAGTCGCTCTTGCCGGGGATCAGTACTTCCAGCCCGGCATGGTCCTTGAACGGCCGCGGCCGCTCCACGAACGCCCGGATCGGGATGTTGGCCAGCAGCGCGAGGCCCGCGGCCAGCGGCGCCCAGACCAGGCCCGCGACGGCGGACGGGGCGCCCGGTCCACGGCGCGCCGACCACCAGGCGATCAGGCACAGCACCCCGAGGCCGGCGATGATGCCGTACTCGCCGATGTACTCCATGGCCTTGTTGACCCAGTGGGGGGCGTCCTTCGCGAGGCCGTTGATGCCGTCGAGCACGTCGACATCGGGGTTCGGCCCCTCGAGTGCGAGTCCAGCCATCTGCCGCGGCCCCTTATCTTTCGCGCGCGCGAGCGCCGTCGTGTGCTGCCTGCCCCCGTGGTCGTCGAGCGTGTGCTGCGTCGAGCTGCTGCGCTACGTCCCCACGCCAAGGAAACGCGATCTCCACCCCGGCCGTTCCACTCTCCACCGGATGATCACCAGGACGTTATCGAAGCTTGACTCATCGCTGCAGTTCAGGGCCCTATGTTCACGCAGCGTTCGTGCCGGGCAGCGCTTTTGCGCCATCGGACGTGACGCGCGTGGCCCCGATGTAGTCCGGCGAATCGATCTTGTCGAACCGGATCACGGCCCCGGTGTACGGCGCATTGATCATGTAGCCGCCGCCGACGTAGATCCCCACGTGGTGGATCGACCGCGGGTCCTTCAGGTCGTAGGCGAAGAACACCAGGTCACCCGGGAGCAGCTCGTCCCGCTTCGGATGCGGCCCGGCGTTCCACTGGTCGTTCGCCACCCGGGGCAGCTCGATGCCCACGGAGCGGTACGCCGCCTGGGTCAGCCCCGAACAGTCGAACCGCCCGCCCTGCGCCGCCGTTCCCGTACCACCCCACAGATAGCGCGTGCCGAGCTTCTCCTGCGCGAAGTAGATCGCCCCCGCGGCCTGCTTCGACGGCGCCACCGGACCCGACGGCGCCTCGAAGCTCTTCGCGAGCGTCGTGATCGTCTTCACGTAGTTCTGCGTCTCGCGGTACGGCGGCACCCCGTTGTACTGGATGACGCGGTACGCCCCCGCGTTGTACGCGGCGAGCATGTTGTGCGTGGCGTCGCCCGGCGCGCCCTTCACGTAACTGGCCAGCTCGCAGTCGTACGAGGCCGCCGACGCGATCGCGTCCTGCGGGTCCCACACGTCCTTCTTGCCGTCGCCGTTCCCGTCGATGCCGTGGGTCTGCCACGTCCCCGGGATGAACTGCGCCATGCCCTGGGCGGCCGCCGGGCTCTGCGCCCGCGGGTTCCACCCGCTCTCCTGGTAGAGCTGCGCCGCGAGCAGCGCGGGGCTTATCGCCGGGCAGAGCGTGCCCCACTTCTGCACCAGTTGCTGGTACTCGGCCGGCACCGCGCCCTTCGCCAGCCCGAGCGCCTGCCCGCCGGCCCCGGCCAGCCGGGCCGCCACCGTGTACGTACCGATCACAAGCAGCCCGAGCAGACAGAGCACCAGCCCCGTCCCGAGCCCACCGGCCACCCAGAATTTCCGCACCCCCCAACCCTCCCCCATTCAGGCGCGGTTCACTGCCATTTTCCGGCCGCTCCGCGCGCGCCGTGCCGTTCCCGGTGCGACACGACGGCGCACAGCACGGCGCAGGGGGCGCTCCGGCCCCGGTGTGAGATGCCCCTCATGGCGACGTCCGCACCCCCGCCGGATGGGCGACACTGCACACGGAACCGGCACCGGAGCGCGGCCGCCGTACCCGGGCCGCGTCACCACCCGAACGGCCCCGGCCCAGGCGGCGCGCCGGACCGGCCATGACCTCTTCCGATGATCATTGCTCAGGGTAGGGCCCCGTGATACACACAGTGAGACCAGTCGGTTCAATGGACGACGTGCGCCCGCACGTCCACGCCACTCCCACGGGATCCGTCAAAGAAAGCCGCCAAGACGACAGCTGACGGCCCGTTCGTCAGCGAAGATAGAGAGCGACCCGTGCCGCGCCGGCACCGGGCACACAACTACCCATCAAGGGGCGGTGAGTTCACACATGTTCATTGCGGCCGAAAAGGGCGACATCACCACCATCATCGGCGGAATCGCCCCGGACTGGGGACCGTTCGGGAGCCTGGGCAACGAAGCCCGCGTGATGATCGAAGTGGTCATGGCGGTGGCGATCCTGCTGTGCCTCGGCATCGCGATCTGGGGCGCCGCCAAACAGCGCATCGGCGCCACCGCGCTGCGCGACACCTTCAGCGCCGAACAGGGCAAGGGCCTCATCGTGGCCGGCCTGACCGGCGTCTTCATCATCGGCTCCCTGGGGACGCTGTTCACCATCGTCTACGGCATGGCGGTCTAGCGCGGGCACCCCTCGGGCCGCGCCGTGCCCGCCCACGTGGTGCACCCCACCCGGACCGCGCCCGTCCCGGGCCGCTCCCCCTGCGCCCCCGCCCGCCCTCTCTCCGCCGTCCCGTGCCCCCACTCACCCCCACCGGATCCACCTCCCCCGCCGAGGCGACATGCTGACGTCCCCTCACGCCCGGCCCGGCACCACCGGGCCCGCGTCCTCGTCACCCCCGCCACCAGCGGACCGATTGGGAGGACCCCGGGGCGGGGACAGGTGCACCCGGAGGCAGGAAGACGCAAGAAGGCGACGGCGACCACGGAGCGGGCTATGAGCACATATGACCCACAGTCCCCCATTCGCCTCTGCCGTACCGCATCTGAGGACCCGTCACGGTGAGATGTACTCGTACCGCCGCACCCGAGCCGCCGCCCGCGCGGCTACGGTCATATGAGGGCGGCACAACCACGGCACGCACGGCGACAGCGGCAGAGGGGGCACAGGCGCGATGAGTCTCAGTGACGACGGCGGCTACGGCGGCGACGGCCACCGCGGTTCCGAGTCGGGCCAGACACGGACCAGACTTCCCGACACCGGCGGTGACCCCTACGGCTCCGGACGCCGGCCCCGCGCCGGCATGTCCAGCCGCAACCTCGTCACCATCGTCGGCGTGGTCGTCCTGCTGCTCGCGGCCATCGCCTTCGCCAACCGCGGCGGCAGCGGCAACAGCGAGACCCCCTCCGGCGGCTCCCCCAAGGACACCGCCCAGGCCCAGCCCACCGCCCCCACCGGCACCAGGCCCGCCACCGGCAAGACCGGCGGCATCGCCTCGGGCTTCGCCAGGACGGAACAGGGGGCACAGTCGGCGGCGGCGAATTATGCGGTGGCGCTGACCAGTGACGGCATGTACCTGACTGCCAGGCGCCACGAGATCGCGAAGGCCGTCTATGCGCCCGCGGTGGCCGCGGCACGCAAGGACGACCTCGACAAGGTGTACTCCGACCACGCCTTCCTCGGCCGGATCGGCCTCAAGCCGGACGGCACCGCGCCCAAGGGCATGACCTTCGTCTCGCGCGCGAACCCCGTCGGCACGAAGACCGAGGCGTTCAAGGGCGACACCGCCAGGATCTCGGTCTGGTACTCCGCGCTCTTCGGCCTCGCAGGGACGCAGTCCAAGAACCCTGTCACGGAGAGCTGGTACACGAACACCTTCGACCTGCAGTGGACGGGCGGGGACTGGAAGGTCACGGACTTCACGCAGAAGGACGGTCCCGCGCCGATCGGGAGGGACCAGGCTGCCGCGTCGGCAGAGGACATGACCAAGGCCGTGCAAGGGTTCGGAGGGTTCACCTATGCCCGCTAATAGTCACCGCCGCGCCCTCTCGCTCGCTGCATTGGTGACGGTCGTCCAGACCACCGCCGTGCTCCTGGCCTCGCGTGCCTTTGCGGCACCGAGCCCCACCCCGAGCAGCAACCCCTGTGACCTCGTCCGTGGCCCCGCCAAGGACTACTGCCAATCCGGTGACAAAGCAGGTTCCGGGGCGCCCAAGGCGCCCGGCGGCCTCACCGACAACAACCCTCTCGACCCCCTCGACTCCCTCGCCAAGGGATGCGCCAAGGCCGCCGCCTGGATCGTCACCAAGCTCTCCGACGCGGTGAAGGCGACCTCGCAGGTGGACTTCACCAACGCGGCCTTCCTGCGGCAGTACGCCGTCGTCTTCGCGGCCTCCACCATCCTCACGCTCGTGCTGTGGCTCCTGGCGGTCGCCAAGCGGGCGGTGCGCGGGGTGCGGCTCACGGAGGCGATCAGCGAGGCGGTCGGGTTCCTCTGGCTGACGGTGCTGGCCTCCGCGTTCACCCCGCTGATCCTCTACACGATCGTCTCGGCGACCGACGGGGTCACCGAGATCATCGCGAAGGGCACGGGGGCGCAGACCGACACCTTCTTCGGGGCGTTCTCGCAGGCGCTCACCAAGGGCACCGACATCGGCGGCGGCCCGATCATGCTGATCGTGGTGTCGCTGGTCTCCGTGCTCGCCGCCGGTGTGCTGTGGCTGGAGCTGGTGATCCGGGCCGCGCTGCTGTACGTCGGGGCGCTGCTGGGCACCGTCGTCTACGCCGGGCTGGTCGACAAGAACATGTGGGGGCATGTGCGCCGCTGGGCGGGCATCATGATCGCGGTGATCATGGTGAAGCCGGTCATCGTGATCGTGCTGGGCATCGCCGGCGCGCTCTCCCACGACAAGGGGCCGAACGCCTTCTCCGCGGTCGTCTCCGGGCTCGCGATCATCGTCCTCGCGATCTTCGCCAGCGCGGTGATCTACCGCTTCGTCCCCGGCTTCGGCGACGAGATGGTCTCGGCGCGCACGAACAAGGGCCGGGCCACCGACGGCAGCCAGGCCGCCGCGATGATCTCCTCGCCCGCCGCGCTGGTGTCCCAGGGCATCAAGACCCACAGCTCCCGCCGGTCCGGCGGGGACGGCGGGCAGCCGCAGGGCGCGCAGGGCGGCCAGTCCCGGCCGGCCGACGCGGTGGCCGGCGGCGTCGCCGCGCACAGTTCCCGTACCGGCGGCGGCCGCTCCTCGGCCCCCGCCACCCCCGCCCCCCGTACGAACCCCGGCCCGAGCGGCAGCCCCCGCACCGGCAAGACAGCAGGAGGTGAGGGGCGTTGAGCACGCAGTCCCACCCGATCGCGCCACGTCGCACGTACCTGATCGGCCGCGCGCGGCCCAACGCGATCGTCGGCAAGAACCGCGAGACCGGTGAGATCGCGCTGATCATCGCGGGGGCGTTCCTCGGCATGATGTGCGGGCTGCTGGTCCCGATGCTGCCGCTGCGCATCGTGTCGCTGACCGGCTTCCCGATGCTGGCGCTCGCGGTCGTCTACGTGCCGTACAAGGGCCGTACGTTCTACAAGTGGTTCGAGATCCGGCGCAGCTTCCGCCGGACGGTCCGCCGCGGCGCCACCTACCGCTCCGGCGCCGCCGAGGCGGGCGTCCGGCTGGACGGCCGCGAGGTCGAGATCGGCCCGCCGCCCGGCATCGGCCGGATCAACTGGCTGTCCGCGCCGTTCGGCCCGGACGAGATCGCGGTGCTGCTGCACGCCGACCGCAAGACGGTGACGGCGGCCATCGAGATCGAGGGGCCGGGCGTCGGCCTGCGCGACAGCGAGGACCAGGAGGCGCTGGTCGACCGTTTCGGGACGCTGCTCAAGCACGTCGCCAACGGGGACGGCTTCGTGACCCGGCTGCAGATGCTGGCCCGTACGCTGCCCGCCGACCCGGACGCACACGCCAAGGACGTCGCCCAGCGCGGCGACAAGAACTCCCCCGACTGGCTGCAGGAGTCCTACGACCAGCTCCAGTCGATGGTCTCCACCTCCTCCGAACAGCACCGCGCCTACCTCGTCGCCTGTATGCACTACACCCGCGAGCTGGCCGCCGAGGCGCAGACCATGGCGCGCGCCGCCCGGATGCACCAGGGCGGGCTGCTGCGCAAGAAGCTGGACCGGGACGCCGGGCTCGCGGTCGTCATGGCCCGTGAGCTGACCGACATCTGCGCCCGGCTCGCCGAGGCCGACATCCGGGTGCGCCAGCCGCTGGGCCAGGCCCGGCTCGCCTCCCTGGTGCACTCCATGTACGACCCGGACCACCCCATCGACCACATCCAGGCGATGAGCAGGCGCAACGCCTGGCCGGCCGAGCTCGACGCGATGGAGCCGACGTATCTGCAGGCCAAGACGCGGGAGTCGACGACCCGCGCGCCGTGGTGCCACGCCACCGCCTGGGTCAAGGAGTGGCCGCTGACCCCGGTGGGCGTCAACTTCCTCGCGCCCCTCCTGGTGCACACCCCGGACGTGATCCGGACGGTCGCGGTCTGCATGGACCTGGAGCCCACCGAGATCGCCATCGAGCGGATGCTCACGGAGAAGACGAACGACGACGCCGAGGCCAGCCGCGCGGCGAAGATGAACCGGGTGGTGGACCCGCGGGACGTCGCCCACCACGGCCGCGTCGACCAGCGCGGCGAGGACCTGGCGTCCGGCGCGGCCGGCGTCAACCTCGTCGGCTACCTCACGGTCTCCTCCCGCTCGCCCGACGCGCTGGCCCGCGACAAGCGCACCATCCGCGCCTCGGCGGGCAAGTCCTACCTCAAGCTGGAGTGGTGCGACCGCGAGCACCACCGGGCGTTCGTCAACACCCTGCCGTTCGCGACCGGGATCCGCCGCTAAAGCCGCTGGGAGGCGCGTACGTCATGGCCATGCTCGATCCGATCGGAGCGCTCACCGACGCGTTCACCAGCTTCCTGTTCGGGAAGGTGGAGACCACCCGGCTGCCCGTACGCACCTCCACCGGCCAGGCACAGGCGGTGTATCTGCCCACCGCGGCCCCCGGCCTCGGCGACTCCGGCGTGATCATCGGCCGCGAGGTCTACAGCGGCAAGGGCTACATCTACGACCCCTTCCAGCTGTACGGGCAGCAGCTGCCGGCCCCGCACTGGCTGGTCCTCGGCGAGTCCGGCAACGGCAAGTCGGCGCTGGAGAAGACCTACGTCCTGCGGCAGTTGCGGTTCCGCGACCGGCAGGTCGTGGTGCTCGACGCCCAGGGCGAGGACGGCGTCGGCGAGTGGAACCTCATCGCCGAGGAACTGGGGATAACCCCCATCCGCCTGGACCCGACCGCCGCCCTCAACGGCGGCATCCGCCTCAACCCCCTCGACCCGTCGATCACCACCACCGGCCAGCTGGCCCTGCTGCGGACGATCATCGAGGTGGCGATGGGCCACGGCCTGGACGAGCGCTCCGGCTTCGCCCTCAAGGTCGCGCACGCCTACGTCAACGACACCATCACCGACCGCCAGCCCGTCCTGACCGACATCGTCGAGCAGCTGCGGCACCCGGAGGCGGAGTCGGCGGAGTCGATGAACGTCGACATAGACGACGTCCGGGCCTGGGGTCTGGACGTGGCCCTGGTCCTCGACCGGCTCGTCGACGGTGACCTGCGCGGCATGTTCGACGGCCCGACCTCGGCGGGCATCGACCTGGACGCGCCACTGATCGTCTTCGACCTCTCGCACATCGACCGCAACTCCATCGCGATGCCGATCCTGATGGCGATCGTCGGCGTCTGGCTGGAGCACACCTGGATCCGGCCCGACCGCAAGAAGCGCATCTTCCTGGTCGAAGAGGCCTGGCACATCATCAACTCGCCGTTCGTCGCCCAGCTCTTCCAGCGGCTGCTGAAGTTCGGCCGGCGGCTGGGCCTGTCGTTCGTGGCCGTCGTCCACCACCTCAGCGACGTCGTCGACGGCGCCGCCGCGCGCGAGGCCGCCGCGATCCTCAAAATGGCCTCGACCCGCACCATCTACGCCCAGAAAGCCGACGAGGCACGCGCCACGGGCCGGGTGCTGGGCCTGCCGCGCTGGGCCGTCGAGATCATCCCGACCCTCACCCCCGGCATCGCGGTCTGGGACGTCAACGGCAACGTCCAGGTCGTCAAACACCTCATCACCGAGGCAGAGCGCCCGCTCGTCTACACCGACCGGGCGATGACCGAGGCGTCCGCGATGCCGACGGACGAGGCGCGCGCCCTCCAGGCGGCGGCGGACGCCGAGGCCGAGGCGCGCGCCGAGGCCATGGCGATGGAGCGGCAGTGGAGAGACGAGTCGAGCGAGACGGTGGCGTGACGCGCGGATACGACGAGGAACGAGGCAGCCGCCGTGACGCCCCCGCGGCCCGGGGGCGCGGCATCCCCGACTCCCTGCTGGTCGGGTTGCTCGCCTTCCTGCTGGGCCTGACGTTCCTGGTGTGGACGGCGACCGGCCTGGCCGGCCTGTTCACCCACGGCGCCTGGCCCGACCGCGTCACCTACCCCGGTACGGCACTGGCCCTGCGCCACCTGGTCTCCGCGCCGCACGACCTGGCCGCCGCCTGGCCCGACACCCCCAAGGGGCAGCTCTCCGGGTACGGCCTGTTCTGGGGCATCCTCATCGGCGAACTGATGGTCCTGCTGGTCCTGGTGATCTTCGCGCTGGGGACGATCACCCGCTACCGTGCCGTACGGGCGGCACGACGGGCCAAGGCCGGAACGGCGGCCCGCGACACACGAGACGCAGGCCCGGACACGGCGCTTCCTGGTGAGACGGAAGCCCCCCGGCCGCCTCACACACCTCCGAACCCCCGGGAAACGCCCCGGGAAGCGGCCCACACGGCCCCGGAGCCCACGGCGCACCACGAGAGGGCACCCGCCGAACCGGCCGTCCCCGCCACCCCGTCCGTCCCCCTCGACTCCCCCGGGACAGCCACGTCCACGGCCATGGCCACGGCGACCGGCCCCCTCCCCGAGCAGCGCACCGCTCCCCCGGCCGCCCCGCCTCTCCCCGGAGCCGAGAGCGCCGCCCCGCCCACCGAACCCGCCCTTCCCCGGCTCCAGTTCGCTCCCGACCGCGCCGTCGCCCGCGCGGCCTCCCTGGCCGTCGCGGCCGCCGCCCCGGGCCCCCTCGTCGTCGCCACGACGGACCCCGCGCTCTGGTCCGAGACCAAGGACGCGCGCGCCAAGCTCGGCCCGCTGCTGACCTACGACCCCACGCACCGTCTCGACACCCCGGCCCGGCTGCGCTGGTCGCCGACCTCCGGCTGTACGGACCTGGCGACCGCCACGGCCCGCGCCACCGCCCTGCTGGCCCCGGTACGCCCGTCCGGCGCCCTGGACTCGGCCGTCGCGGACGCCGCCCAGACCCTGCTGCGCTGCTGGCTGCACGCCGCCGCGGTGGACGGCCGCCCGTTCCGCCAGCTGCACCGCTGGGCGCACACCTCCGGCGCCGCCCAGGAACCCGTCCGCATCCTGCGCACCAGCGCCAAGGCGTCCGGCGGGCAGGCCGGCGAGCTGGAGTCGGTGCTGACCGCCCACCCCGAACGACGGGAAGCCGCGCAGCAGTTGGTCGGCCGCGCGCTGACCGCCCTCTCCTCGATCCACATCCGGGACGCCTGCACACCACTTCGAGCGGATTCGCTCCTCCTCGAATCATTTATCGAAGAGGGGGGAACGCTTTACGTGGTAGGCGATCCCCTCGAGGATCCGCGTACCGACCCGGGTGCGATGCCATTGCTCACCGCACTCCTCTCGAGCGTGGTCGAGCACGGCCGCCGCATGGCCGAACGGTCATCTGACGGTCGGCTCGACCCACCACTCACCCTCGTCCTGGACGACATCGCGGCCCTCGCCCCGCTGCCGGCGCTCCCCGGCCTCCTCGACACCGGCCGCGACCGCGGACTGTTGACCCTGGCGACCATGCGCTCCCGGGAACAGGCCCGCGCCCGCTGGCCCCACCACTCCCTGCCGGCCTGACCCGGCACGCCCCTCCCTAGCCCTGGGAGGAGTCCTTCCGGGCGCCGCTCCGGCTCAGCGCCATCTCCCGCTCCAGCGCGGCGGCATCCTTCGGGTCGGCCATGGTCCGCCCCGTCGCCACGAACCCCAGGGCCCTGTACAGCGCCTCGGCCCGCGGATTCGCCTCGTGCACCCACAGCCGTACGCGCTCCACCACCGGCTCCGCGAGGTCCCAGGACCATCCGATCGCCGCCGCGAACAACTCCCGCGCCAGCCCCGTCCCCCGGTGCTCGGGCCGCACATACACGCCCACCACGTGCGTCTGCGGCATCTCCTCGTGCTCCTCGACGAGGACCACCACCATGCCGCCCCAGCCGCCGTCCTCCGCCACCCCGACGAACGTCAGCGCCGCCCCGCCCTCGTCGGGAGACAACGCCCGCCGCTGCCAGAACGCATCCGGCTGGCTGGCCGCGGCCTCAAGGGTCTCGGTGAACGCCACCCGGGCCACCGGATCGGCCAGCGCCGCCAGCCGCAGTTCCTTGAGCCGCTGCCACTCATCCGCCGTCACCGGCCTGATCACGTACCCCATACGGCCAGCATCCCAGCGCACCACCCCGCCGGACCACCTTTCCGCTTTCCGGTCCGTATTCCGGTCCGTAAACGCAGAAAGGCCCCGCACCATACGGTGCGGGGCCTCCCCACAATGATTGTTCGGCGGCGTCCTACTCTCCCACAGGGTCCCCCCTGCAGTACCATCGGCGCTGAAAGGCTTAGCTTCCGGGTTCGGAATGTAACCGGGCGTTTCCCTAACGCAATGACCACCGAAACACTATGAAGATATCAACCCGGCAATGACACAGGTCGTTACTTCAGAACCTACACAGTGGACGCGAGCAACTGAGGACAAGCCCTCGGCCTATTAGTACCAGTCAACTCCACCCGTTACCGGGCTTCCATATCTGGCCTATCAACCCAGTCGTCTACTGGGAGCCTTAACCCCTCAAGGGGGTGGGAGCCCTCATCTCGAAGCAGGCTTCCCGCTTAGATGCTTTCAGCGGTTATCCTTTCCGAACGTAGCCAACCAGCCATGCCCTTGGCAGGACAACTGGCACACCAGAGGTTCGTCCGTCCCGGTCCTCTCGTACTAGGGACAGCCCTTCTCAAGACTCCTACGCGCACAGCGGATAGGGACCGAACTGTCTCACGACGTTCTAAACCCAGCTCGCGTACCGCTTTAATGGGCGAACAGCCCAACCCTTGGGACCGACTCCAGCCCCAGGATGCGACGAGCCGACATCGAGGTGCCAAACCATCCCGTCGATATGGACTCTTGGGGAAGATCAGCCTGTTATCCCCGGGGTACCTTTTATCCGTTGAGCGACGGCGCTTCCACAAGCCACCGCCGGATCACTAGTCCCTACTTTCGTACCTGCTCGACCCGTCAGTCTCACAGTCAAGCTCCCTTGTGCACTTACACTCAACACCTGATTGCCAACCAGGCTGAGGGAACCTTTGGGCGCCTCCGTTACCCTTTAGGAGGCAACCGCCCCAGTTAAACTACCCACCAGACACTGTCCCTGATCCGGATCACGGACCCAGGTTAGACATCCAGCACGACCAGAGTGGTATTTCAACAATGACTCCACAACCACTGGCGTGATTGCTTCAAAGTCTCCCACCTATCCTACACAAGCCGAACCGAACACCAATATCAAGCTATAGTAAAGGTCCCGGGGTCTTTCCGTCCTGCTGCGCGAAACGAGCATCTTTACTCGTAATGCAATTTCACCGGGCCTATGGTTGAGACAGTCGAGAAGTCGTTACGCCATTCGTGCAGGTCGGAACTTACCCGACAAGGAATTTCGCTACCTTAGGATGGTTATAGTTACCACCGCCGTTTACTGGCGCTTAAGTTCTCAGCTTCGCCGACCCGAAGGTCGACTAACCGGTCCCCTTAACGTTCCAGCACCGGGCAGGCGTCAGTCCGTATACATCGCCTTACGGCTTCGCACGGACCTGTGTTTTTAGTAAACAGTCGCTTCTCGCTGGTCTCTGCGGCCACCACCAGCTCAGAGTGCAAGACTCATCACCAGCAATGGCCCCCCTTCTCCCGAAGTTACGGGGGCATTTTGCCGAGTTCCTTAACCATAGTTCACCCGAACGCCTCGGTATTCTCTACCTGACCACCTGAGTCGGTTTAGGGTACGGGCCGCCATGAAACTCGCTAGAGGCTTTTCTCGACAGCATAGGATCATCCACTTCACCACAATCGGCTCGGCATCAGGTCTCAGGCTTCAAGCTGTCCGGATTTGCCTAGACAGCGCCCTACACCCTTACCCCGGGACAACCACCGCCCGGGCTGGACTACCTTCCTGCGTCACCCCATCGCTTACCTACTACCACCTTGGATCGGCGGCTCCACCACGTCCCTTCGTCCGAAGACTCCAGGCCGGCTTCACGGCCTTAGCATTAATGGATTCGATATTGGGCGTTTCAAAGCGGGTACCGGAATATCAACCGGTTGTCCATCGACTACGCCTGTCGGCCTCGCCTTAGGTCCCGACTTACCCTGGGCAGATCAGCTTGACCCAGGAACCCTTAGTCAATCGGCGCACACGTTTCCCACGTGTGTATCGCTACTCATGCCTGCATTCTCACTCGTGAACCGTCCACAACTCGTTTCCACGGCTGCTTCACCCGGCACACGACGCTCCCCTACCCAACACAGCCTCCGTTAGGAGTATTACTGCATTGACACGACTTCGGCGGTGTGCTTGAGCCCCGCTACATTGTCGGCGCGGAATCACTTGACCAGTGAGCTATTACGCACTCTTTCAAGGGTGGCTGCTTCTAAGCCAACCTCCTGGTTGTCTCTGCGACTCCACATCCTTTCCCACTTAGCACACGCTTAGGGGCCTTAGTCGATGCTCTGGGCTGTTTCCCTCTCGACCATGGAGCTTATCCCCCACAGTCTCACTGCCGCGCTCTCACTTACCGGCATTCGGAGTTTGGCTAAGGTCAGTAACCCGGTAGGGCCCATCGCCTATCCAGTGCTCTACCTCCGGCAAGAAACACACGACGCTGCACCTAAATGCATTTCGGGGAGAACCAGCTATCACGGAGTTTGATTGGCCTTTCACCCCTAACCACAGGTCATCCCCCAGGTTTTCAACCCTGGTGGGTTCGGTCCTCCACGAAGTCTTACCTCCGCTTCAACCTGCCCATGGCTAGATCACTCCGCTTCGGGTCTTGGGCACGCTACTCAACGCCCTCTTCGGACTCGCTTTCGCTACGGCTTCCCCACACGGGTTAACCTCGCAACATACCGCAAACTCGCAGGCTCATTCTTCAAAAGGCACGCAGTCACGACACAAGGACAAGTCCTTGTGCGACGCTCCCACGGCTTGTAGGCACACGGTTTCAGGTACTATTTCACTCCGCTCCCGCGGTACTTTTCACCATTCCCTCACGGTACTATCCGCTATCGGTCACCAGGGAATATTTAGGCTTAACGGGTGGTCCCGCCAGATTCACACGGGATTTCTCGGGCCCCGTGCTACTTGGGTGTCTCTTAAACGAGCCGTTGATGTTTCAGCTACGGGGGTCTTACCCTCTACGCCGGACCTTTCGCATGTCCTTCGCCTACACCAACGGTTTCTGACTCGTCCCACAGCCGGCAGACTGCAGAAAAGAGATCCCACAACCCCAGCCACGCAACCCCTGCCGGGTATCACACGTAACTGGTTTGGCCTCATCCGGTTTCGCTCGCCACTACTCCCGGAATCACGGTTGTTTTCTCTTCCTGCGGGTACTGAGATGTTTCACTTCCCCGCGTTCCCTCCACACTGCCTATGTGTTCAGCAGCGGGTGACAGCCCATGACGACTGCCGGGTTTCCCCATTCGGACACCCCCGGATCAAAGCTCGGTTGACAGCTCCCCGGGGCCTATCGCGGCCTCCCACGTCCTTCATCGGTTCCTGGTGCCAAGGCATCCACCGTGCGCCCTTAAAAACTTGGCCACAGATGCTCGCGTCCACTGTGCAGTTCTCAAGCAACGACCAGCCACCCACCACCCCAACCCGAAGGCTGAGTTCACTGGGGCCGGCATCGCGAAGGTCCAGACTCAACAGTCCGTACCCTCAGATACCCAACAACGTGCCCGGCCCACTCGACCTCCCGGATGCGTTCCACGCCGAAGCAGTACTAACTTCCAGAGAATCAAGTGTGCCGAATAGTCAACGTTCCACCCATGAGCTATCCACCGTCGGACGTTTGCCGACGTAGTGGCTCTGGACAACCTTGCGGCCGTCTAGATGCTCCTTAGAAAGGAGGTGATCCAGCCGCACCTTCCGGTACGGCTACCTTGTTACGACTTCGTCCCAATCGCCAGTCCCACCTTCGACGATTCCCTCCCACAAGGGGTTGGGCCACCGGCTTCGGGTGTTACCGACTTTCGTGACGTGACGGGCGGTGTGTACAAGGCCCGGGAACGTATTCACCGCAGCAATGCTGATCTGCGATTACTAGCAACTCCGACTTCATGGGGTCGAGTTGCAGACCCCAATCCGAACTGAGACCGGCTTTTTGAGATTCGCTCCACCTCGCGGTATCGCAGCTCATTGTACCGGCCATTGTAGCACGTGTGCAGCCCAAGACATAAGGGGCATGATGACTTGACGTCGTCCCCACCTTCCTCCGAGTTGACCCCGGCAGTCTCCTGTGAGTCCCCATCACCCCGAAGGGCATGCTGGCAACACAGAACAAGGGTTGCGCTCGTTGCGGGACTTAACCCAACATCTCACGACACGAGCTGACGACAGCCATGCACCACCTGTACACCGACCACAAGGGGGACCCTGTCTCCAGGGTTTTCCGGTGTATGTCAAGCCTTGGTAAGGTTCTTCGCGTTGCGTCGAATTAAGCCACATGCTCCGCTGCTTGTGCGGGCCCCCGTCAATTCCTTTGAGTTTTAGCCTTGCGGCCGTACTCCCCAGGCGGGGAACTTAATGCGTTAGCTGCGGCACGGACGACGTGGAATGTCGCCCACACCTAGTTCCCAACGTTTACGGCGTGGACTACCAGGGTATCTAATCCTGTTCGCTCCCCACGCTTTCGCTCCTCAGCGTCAGTATCGGCCCAGAGATCCGCCTTCGCCACCGGTGTTCCTCCTGATATCTGCGCATTTCACCGCTACACCAGGAATTCCGATCTCCCCTACCGAACTCTAGCCTGCCCGTATCGAATGCAGACCCGGGGTTAAGCCCCGGGCTTTCACATCCGACGTGACAAGCCGCCTACGAGCTCTTTACGCCCAATAATTCCGGACAACGCTTGCGCCCTACGTATTACCGCGGCTGCTGGCACGTAGTTAGCCGGCGCTTCTTCTGCAGGTACCGTCACTCTCGCTTCTTCCCTGCTGAAAGAGGTTTACAACCCGAAGGCCGTCATCCCTCACGCGGCGTCGCTGCATCAGGCTTTCGCCCATTGTGCAATATTCCCCACTGCTGCCTCCCGTAGGAGTCTGGGCCGTGTCTCAGTCCCAGTGTGGCCGGTCGCCCTCTCAGGCCGGCTACCCGTCGTCGCCTTGGTAGGCCATCACCCCACCAACAAGCTGATAGGCCGCGGGCTCATCCTTCACCGCCGGAGCTTTCCACCACCAGACCATGCGGTCGGAGGTCGTATCCGGTATTAGACCCCGTTTCCAGGGCTTGTCCCAGAGTGAAGGGCAGATTGCCCACGTGTTACTCACCCGTTCGCCACTAATCCCCTCCCGAAGGAGGTTCATCGTTCGACTTGCATGTGTTAAGCACGCCGCCAGCGTTCGTCCTGAGCCAGGATCAAACTCTCCGTGAATGTTTACCCGTAATCGGGTCAACACACACGAGAGCGGAACAACCAGACGGAATAGGTCCGGTCGTTCACAGCGTCCTCGCTGTGTGTGCCACCCCGACCCATGGGGCCGTGGTGGGCTTTTCAAAGGAACCTCATCCACCGGAATGTTCCGGCGGACGGGGTATCAACATATCTGGCGTTGACTTTTGGCACGCTGTTGAGTTCTCAAGGAACGGACGCTTCCTTTGTGCCTGTTTCACCAGGCTCTCCGGGCGCTTCCCTTCGGTCTTGCGTTTCCGACTCTATCAGATCCTCGCGGTCCTGATTTTCGCCGGTGCGTTTCCGCCTTTCGGCTTCTTCGCGTTTCCAACCTTACCAGATCCGTTTCCGTCTCCGGCGCCCTGTTGGAGCGGGCCAGACCGTCCGGCTTTCGCTTTCCGGCCTTTCCGACTCTATCAGATCCGTTTCGTTCCGTTGCCGGTCCGAATTCGTTTCCGAATCCCCGTCGGAGGGGGTCCGCCGTGGTGCGGCCTATTTGCTCGGCCGCGCCTTTCGGCGTGATCACTACGTTAGCGGAATTCCTCGTTGACGCATAATCACGTCACGGTCGAATTTCGGCATGCCGAAATTGGTCCCGGTGAGGGGCCGTGCAGTAGTGGTGTGCCGCGAAGCGGCGGGATGGCTGCCGTGGGGCTGATGACTCCGTGGCAACTCGGAGGACACTACACGAGGGGTCGGGGTTGTTCAAACCCGTACCGGGCGCGGGTGGGCGGGCTACCTTGGGGCCCATGACTACGCATGCGCTCGTACGGCTGTGGTGGCTCGCCTGACGGCGGCCGACCAGCAGCGCATGCATGACCACGGCCGCCGCTTCGGCGGCCGTTCGCGTTTCTCCTTCCCGCAGCCGGCCGGCGAGCCGGCGGTCTCGATACGCACTTCGCGGAGTGCGGGAGTTCGGGAGAGACGAAGGATGAACGAGTGGGCCGGGGCGAAGGGCGCGCGTACACGGATCTTCAGTGGGGTGCAGCCGACGGGGCATCTGACGCTGGGGAACTACCTGGGGGCGATGCGGCGGTGGGCCGAGGTGGATCAGTACCGGGCGGACGCGCTGTTCTGTGTGGTGGATCTGCATGCGCTGACCGTGGAGCACGATCCGGCGCGGGTGCGGCGGCTCAATCGTTGCTGACGTATCCGGCGCTGATGGCGGCGGACATCCTGGCGTACGGGACGCACGAGGTGCCGGTCGGGGAGGACCAGGCGCAGCATGTGGAGCTGACGCGGGATCTGGCGGTGCGGTTCAACCGGCGGTACGGGGCGACGTTCGTGGTGCCGAGGACCGTGCATCCGCCGGTGGCGGCGCGGGTGAAGGATCTGCAGGACCCGGCGTCGACGATGGGGAAGTCGCGGGGCCGGACCGCGGGGGTCGTCCATGTGCTGGACGAGCCGGAGGCGGTGCGCGGGAAGGTGCTGCGGGCGGTGACGGACGGGGATCCCGATGTCTCGTACGAGCCGGGGCGGCGGCCCGGGGTGGCGAATCTGCTGGAGGTGCTGGCCGCGTGCGGCGGGGGTGAGCCGCAGCGGCTGGCCGGGGAGTACGGCTCGTGCGGGGCGTTGAAGGAGGCTGCGGCGGAGGCCGTGGTGGAGATGTTCCGGCCGGTGCGGGCGCGCCATGCGGAGCTGGCGGCGGACCCGGGGCAGGTCGATGCGGTGCTGCGGGCCGGGGCCGAGCGGCCGCGGGTGGATGCCGCGTTCGAGGCGGTGGGGTTGCTGCCCAGGGGGTGAGGGGAGGTGGGGCGGGCCGCCTGTCGGGGCGTCCGCCTCCTGCCGGCCCGGCCCCCTTGTCGGTTTGCCGGTCTCGTGAGGCGAAGGGCCCGCAGGGTGGGCGGGCCCTTCGCTCTCCGGACGTGTCAGCCGTTGCCGGAGGCGAGTTCGCGGCTGCGGTCGCGGGCGGCCTCCAGGGCGGCGATCAGGGCGGCGCGTACGCCGTGGTTCTCCAGTTCGCGGATGGCGTTGATGGTGGTGCCGGCCGGGGAGGTGACGTTCTCGCGGAGCTTGACGGGGTGTTCGCCGCTGTCGCGGAGCATCACCGCGGCGCCGATGGCGGCCTGGACGATGAGGTCGTGGGCCTTGTCGCGGGGCAGGCCGAGGAGGATGCCGGCGTCGGTCATGGCCTCGACGAGGAAGTAGAAGTAGGCCGGGCCGGAGCCGGAGAGGGCGGTGCAGGCGTCCTGCTGGGACTCCGGGACGCGGAGGGTCTTGCCGACGCCGGAGAAGATCTCCTCGGCGCGGGTGAGGTGGGTGCCGGTGGCGTGGGTGCCGGCGGAGATGACGGACATCGCCTCGTCGACGAGGGCGGGGGTGTTCGTCATGACCCGGACGACCGGGGTGCCGGCGGCGAGGCGCTCCTCGAAGTAGGAGGTGGGGATGCCGGCGGCGCCGCTGATGACCAGGCGGTCGGTGGGAACGTGCGGGGCCAGCTCGGTCAGCAGGGCGCCCATGTCCTGGGGCTTGACGGTGAGGATGAGGGTGTCGGCGGCCTTGGCGGCCTCGGCGTTGCCGACCGCCTCGACGCCGTAGCGATCGCGGAGCTGCTGGGCGCGCTCCGGGCGGCGGGCGGTGACCAGGAGGTCGGAGGGTGCCCAGCCGCCCCGGATCATTCCGCTGAGCAGGGCTTCGCCGATTTTTCCGGTGCCGAGTACTGCGACCTTCTGGGTCATCGTGCGGGTTCACCTTTCCGCTGCGCTGGGCGTTTCCCGGCCATCCTCGCACCACGGCCGTGGCGTCACGCCGTACGGCGGCGGAGGGTGGCGGGGCCGAGAGCGAGGACGAGCAGGGCGCAGCCGCTGACGATGACGACGTCGCGGAGGAAGTCGCCGGTGACGCCGGTGTGGGTGAGGACCTCGTTCATCCCGTCGACGGCGTAGGACATCGGCAGGACGTCGGAGAGCGCCTTCAGGGCCGGCTGCATGGTGTCGCGCGGGGTGAACAGGCCGCAGAGCAGCAGTTGGGGCATCAGGACGGCGGGCATGAACTGGACGGCCTGGAACTCGGAGGCGGCGAAGGCCGAGACGAACAGGCCGAGGGCGGTGCCGAGGAGGGCGTCCAGGACGGCGACGAGCAGCAGCAGCCAGGCGGAGCCGGTGATGTCGAGGCCGAGGGCCCAGACGGACAGGGCCGTGGCGAGGGCCGACTGGACGATCGCGAGCAGGCCGAAGGCCAGGGCGTAGCCGCTGATCAGGTCGGCCTTGCCGAGGGGCATGGCGAGCAGGCGTTCCAGGGTTCCCGAGGTGCGTTCGCGCAGCGTGGCGATGGAGGTGACCAGGAACATCGTGATCATCGGGAAGATGCCGAGGAGCGAGGCGCCGATGCTGTCGAACGTCTGCGGGCGGGCGTCGAAGACGTAGCGGAGCAGGGCGATCATCACGCACGGGACGACGAGCATCAGCGCGATGGTGCGCGGGTCGTGGCGCAGCTGGCGCAGGACGCGGGCGGCGGTGGCCAGGGTGCGGGACGGGGAGAACGGCGCGGTGGCGGAGGGCGGGGCGCCGGCCGGGAGCGGTGCGGTGCCGGGGAGGGGGGTGGTGGTCATCGTGCTGACTCCTCGGGGGCGGGAACGGGGGCGGCGGGTGTCGGGGTGCCGGCCGCGGCCGCGTCGACCAGGTGGAGGAAGGCGGCCTCGACGGTGGCCGCGCCGGTGCGGGCGCGGAGGTCGTCGGGGGCGCCGTCGGCGAGGATGCGGCCCTCGCGCATCAGGAGCAGCCGGTGGCAGCGCTCGGCCTCGTCCATGACGTGGGAGGAGACGAGGAGGGTGGTGCCGCGGTCGGCGGCGAGGGTGTGGAAGAGGTGCCACAGGTCGCGGCGGAGGACGGGGTCCAGGCCGACGGTGGGCTCGTCCAGGACGAGGAGTTCGGGGGCGCCGAGCAGGGCCACCGCGAGGGAGACCCGGCTGCGCTGGCCGCCGGAGAGGTTGCCGGCGAGGGCGCCGGCGCGCGGGGTGAGGCCGACGTCGTCGATGACGCGGGCGACCGTCTCGCGGCGCCGGGCGCGGGCGGCCCGGCCGGGGTGCAGGACGGCGGCGAAGTAGTCGAGGTTCTGGCGGACGGTGAGGTCGTCGTAGACGGACGGGTCCTGGGTGACGTAGCCGATGCGGGGCCGCAGCCGGGGGGCGCCCGCGGGGCGGCCGAGGACGTGGAGGGTTCCGGTGACCTTGGCCTGGGTGCCGACGACGGCGCGCATCAGGGTGGATTTGCCGCAGCCGGAGGGGCCGAGCAGGCCGGTGATCCGGCCGCGGGGCACGTCGAAGGCGAGGGCGTCGAGGACGGTGCGGCCGCCGCGGGCGACGGTCAGGTCGCGGGCGCGGACGGCGGGATCGTCGGGGCCGTCGGGGCCACGGCCGCAATTCATCATGTGGTGAATAATGCGCCCGGCGGGATGGGGCGTCAAGGCCGTGGGGCGAGGCGCAGGGGGCAGAAGGCGGAGCGAGACCGACGGCCGTGGGTGGTGCGGCGGTTGGGCGGACGGCCCGTGGGTGGTGCGGCAGCCAGGTGTGGTGCGGGAGCGGCGCGTTCGGCGTCCGTGCGCGCACCGGCGGTGCGCCGTAGTGCACGGAACCGGCCACTCCAGGTCGATAACTCCGCGTTTACAAGGTGGTTACATCCCGAGGTGGGGCCAGACCTGCCCGCGCGGACACAATGGAACGACCTGTCCAGCCGCGCCGGAAGGGGCGACGATGGCGAAGATCCGGGTCGGCGGCCTCGGCCGGCTCCTGTTGATCGTCGTCGCCGTCGCACTGGCACTGCCGCTGGTCGCCCACCCCGCGTACGGGGAACGCACCGCTACCCGGTCGGCCGCCGCGGGCGACGGCCGGGCCGAGTCCCCGGGCACCGCGCGGTGGGGATCGGACCTCTCCGAGAACCCGGAATCCGGCAGCGACCGCTGCCAGCCGCGCCGCGGCGGACGCTCCGCGGCCACGCTGTCCGCACCGCGGCCCCCGCTCACCACCGTGTCGGCCACCGGCCCGGTGCGGGCCGAGGGCGCCCTGACCGTGACCGCCCCGCTGACCGGCCGGCAGGCCGTGCCCCTGTCGAGATCGGGCGAACTGCCGGTCAGGCACCTCGTCTTCCGCTGCTGAGAACCGAGCGCCGCCCCCACGGGCCTCCCCCGGCCCGCGCATCCGACGGATCCAGCCGTCACCCGTTCCCGGCGCGCTCCGCGCGGCTGTGGGCGGTGGTGCGCGGCGGCAGGCGCCCGCGGACCCGTGTCCCGGCCGCCGCCCGCCGCCCGCCCCGCTCCGCGTCCGCTCGGGCGTCTTCGTGCGCATCCGCGCGTGTCCGCGCGCCACCGCATCTCGCACTCGCTGGAGGCATCCCCATGCGTAGGTTCCGTGTTGCCCGTCCCCGCCCCTTCCGGCCGTCGATACCGTCACGGCAGGCGCTGTCGCTGTGGCGCGCCGATGTCACCGCCTCGCTCGTGGTCTTCCTCGTCGCCGTCCCGCTGTGTGTCGGGGTGGCCGTCGCCTCCGGCGTGCCGGCCGAACTGGGGCTGGTCACCGGGATCGTCGGCGGGCTGCTCACCGGGTTACTTCCCGGCAGCAGCCTGCAGGTCAGCGGCCCGGCCGCGGGGCTGACGGTGCTGGTCTACGAGGCCGTGCAGGAGTACGGCCTCGGCACGCTGGGCGCGCTGGTGCTGATCGCCGGGGTGCTGCAGGTGGCCATGGGGGCGCTGCGGCTGGGCCGCTGGTTCCGGGCCATCTCCGTGGCGGTCGTCCAGGGGATGCTCGCCGGCATCGGACTGGTGCTGATCGCCGGGCAGTTGTACGCGCTGGCGGACGCCAAGGCGCCGGGCAACGGGCCGGCGAACCTGGGCGGGCTGCCGAAGCTCGCCGCGGACACCGCCGGGTCCCCGGCCGCGCTCACGGCGCTGGCGGTCGGCGCGGGGACCATCGTGCTGCTGGTGCTGTGGCCGAAGTGGCGGCGGGCGGCCCGGGTGGTGCCGGCGCCGCTGGTGGCGGTGGCGCTGGCGACGGCCGTGGTGTTCGTACTGGATCTGCCGGTGGCCCGGGTCGAGGTGTCCGGCCTGCTGGAGGTCGTCCAGCCGCCGGGCGGCGCGGACTTCCTGCGGCTGACGGAGGCGGGGGCGGTGGCCGGCGCGCTGGGCACCGTCCTGGCGTTCACCCTGATCGCGTCGGCGGAGTCGCTGTTCAGCGCGGCCGCGGTGGACCGGCTGCACGACGGGCCGAAGACCGACTACGACAAGGAGCTGATGGCGCAGGGCGCGGGCAACACGGTGTGCGGGCTGCTGGGGGCGCTGCCGATGACCGCGGTGATCGTCCGCAGCGCCGCGAACGTGCACGCCGGGGCGCGGACGAAGGCCTCGCGGGTGCTGCACGGCGTGTGGCTGCTGGTCTTCGCGGTGGCCTTCCCGGTGGCGCTGGGCGTGGTGCCGGTGGCGGCGCTGGCCGGTGTACTGGTGCACGCGGGCGTGAAGTTGCTCGCGGTGAAGCAGTGGCGGCCGCTGTGGCGGGAGCACCGGGGCGAGGCCGTGGTGCTCGCCGCGACGGCGATCGCGATCGTGGCCACCAACATGTTCGAGGGGGTGCTGCTGGGGCTGCTGATGGCGGTGGCCAAGTCGGCCTGGGAAACCTCGCACGTCCACCTGGAGATCGTCGGGCTGGACGAGCCGGCAGCGGGCGGACCGGGCGAGCAGGGTTCGGCGGGCCGCGGACCGGGCGACCAGGCCGCGGCGGGCCGGGAACGGGATGTCCCGGCCGCCCGGCGCCCCATCCGCGTACGGGCCCTGGGCAACGCCACCTTCCTGCGACTGCCGAAGCTGCTCGACCAGTTGGAGGCGCTGCCCGAGGACCGGGAGGTCGAGCTGGACCTGTCCGGGCTGCGGCACCTCGACCACGCGTGTGCCGCCGCCCTCGGGGCCTGGGAGGAGCAGCGCCGCGGCCCGGAGGGGACGACGCGGCAGGCGGCACGGACCGCCGCCCCGTAGGACACCCGCGCCGCGAAGGGCCGGTGTTCCGGCGGAAATGACCGTAGGGTCGGCTTGCCGATGTCCGCCGACTCCGGGAGTGCTGTGAACCGCCGGCCCCTTCGCAGGTGCGGTGCGACCGCCGTCCTGTCCGTCGCCCTGCTGCTCTCCGCGTGCACGAGCGGTGGCGTGCGGGGGGCGGCGGGCAGGGGCGGGGTGGGCGATCCCCTCTTCCCCGCCCTCGGCAACGGCGGCTACCAGGTGCGCCATTACGGGCTCGACCTCGACTACGACGTCAAGAGGAAGCACCTCGACGCGACCGCCGAGCTCACCTCCGAGGCCACCGAGGACCTGCGGTCCTTCCAGCTCGATCTGCAGGGGCTGCGGGTCTCTCACGTACGGGTCGACGGCGCGGACGCCAACTTCTCCCGCAAGGGCCACAAGCTGATCGTCCGGCCGGCCGAGGTGATCGGGAAGGGCGAGCAGTTCCGTACCCGGGTCGCCTACGCCGGCACCCCGCAGGAGATGAAGGACCCGGACGGCACGACCGAGGGCTGGGTCAAGACCCGTGACGGGGCGTTCGTCTCGGGGGAGCCGGCCGGCTCGATGACGTGGTTCCCGGGCAACAACCACCCCGCGGACAAGGCGACCTACGACTTCACGATCACCGTACCGAAGGGCTGCACCGCCGTCGCCAACGGCGAGTTGCGGTCGCAGAAGACCGCCGGGGGCCGGTCCACCTTCGTGTGGCACAGCGGCCGGCCGATGGCCAGCTACCTCGCCACGGCCACCATCGGCCGGTTCGAGGTCCACACCTCCCGCGGGCCCGGCGGCCTCCCGCTGTACGTGGCAGTCGACCCGGCCGAGGCCAAGGCCAGCAAAGGACCGCTGGCCAAGCTGCCGGAGATCCTGGCGTGGGAGAGCAAGCTCTTCGGGCCGTACCCCTTCTCGTCGGCCGGCGCGATCGTCGACGACACCCCCCGCCGGATCACCTGGATGGCGCTGGAGACCCAGACCAAGCCGGTCTACGCCGGGGCGCCGGACACCGTGACCGTGGTGCACGAGACGGCCCACCAGTGGTTCGGCGACTCGGTGACGCCCAGGACCTGGCAGGACGCCTGGCTCAACGAGAGCTTCGCGACGTACGCCGAGTGGCTGTGGGAGGAACACAAGGGCGGCAAGACCCCGCAGCAGCAGTTCGACACGCTCTACGACTCCAAGGACACGGAGAACTGGGCCTTCCCGCCCGGCGATCCCGGCACACCGCGGAACGTGACCGGCACGTCCGTCTACATGCGCGGCGCGATGATGCTCCAGGAACTGCGCAACACCATCGGCGACAAGGCGTTCTTCGCGATCCTCCGCGAGTGGCCCGCCAAGTACCGCTACGGCAACGCCGACGCACGCGACTTCATCGACTTCTGCCAGGAGCACACGGACGTGGACCTGGGACCGCTCTTCCAGGACTGGCTGTACGGGACGGGCAAGCCGAAGCGGGAGGGCTGAGGGCGAGGGGAGCCCCCGTAAGGGGCGGGGGCTCCGCCCTGCCTCTCACGCCGCGGCGGGCGGCAGCTCAGCGGCGCTTCTTGGGGCGGGGCTTCTTGGCGGCCGGGTTGCCGGTGCGGGCGCCGCGGCGGCGTTCGTGGCGTTCACGGGCCGCGGCGTACTCGGCGCGGTGCAGCTTCTCCCCCGGCGCCTCGACGAGGCTGCGGCAGAAGTAGGCGAGCAGCGAGCCGATGAAGCCGATCATCATCAGGCCCTGGGAGGACGTGTCGGCCGCGCTCCGGCCGGCCGGGTCGGGGCGGCGGACGAAGCCGTCCCAGGTGCGGCGGAAGGCCAGGGCGCTGCAGATGGCGAAGCCGGCCACGACGAGGATGCCGACGAACGGGCCGACGGCGGCGATCTCCAGGCCCTGGAAGGCGAAGCGCAGCACGAGCGCCCCGGCCGCGGCGAGCGCGAGCGAGCCCACCGCGGCACCGGCCCGGCGCAGGCCGTAGCCGCCGTCGTGGTGGACCCAGGTGGTGCCGAAGAACCGGATCTCCGCCGGTTCCGGGCCGCCGCTCCCCTGGCCGCCGGCCCCGGGGCCGACGGACGCCGGGCCGCCCGGCTGCGGGCCGCCGGACTCCGGGCTCGGTGCGGGCGTCTGCTCATCGCTCATACCGGCGATTATCCCCGCCGGGGTGCCCGCGGGGCCCGGAGCCGGAGCCCGGGGCCGGGCCGGTGCGGGCCGAGCCCGCCGGGGCGGGCCGAGCCGGGCCGGGCCGGGGCGGGCCGGGCCGGGGCGGGCCGGTGCGGGCCGGGCCGTGCGACGCCCCGCGGCTCAGTTCGTGCAGCGCGGCGCGACCATGCCGCTGCTGCCCGTCCGGACGTACGCGTCGGAGACGTACTGGCCGGCCCCGATGCAGTCCCAGATGTCCGACGTGCCGTACGGGCCGCTGACCGACTGCCCGTGTTGCTGGCAGCGGATCTGGATGCGGGCGCCCTCCGCCAGCGTGCGGACGACCGGGTAGCCGGTGCCGGGGCCCTGGCGGACCTTGACGCGGTAGCCGGGTGCGACGGGATAGGTGGCGCCGGCGGCCGCCGCGGCGAGCGCCCGGTCGCCGGCCGGTTCCGTGGCGCCGAGACCGTCCTGAGTCGTCATGCTGTTCTCCCCCGTTGACGAGCGCGCGACGGCGCCCGTGATGATGCCCGCGACCGGATGGCGGCGCGGTTCTGCGACGGCACGCTAGCAAGCCTCACTCATCCCGTACGCGCCATCGACTAGGCTCCGCGCGTCGCACCTGCGACCGAATGGCAAGGGAACAACACGGGGGTGGGGACCATGCCATCGCTGCGCGATTCCGGCGTCGGACCGGAAGCGGAGCATCCGCAATACGCCGGCCAGTACCGCCTGGAGGCACGGCTCGGCTCCGGCGGCATGGGCGTGGTCCACCTTGCGCGCTCGTCCTCCGGACTGCTGCTCGCGGTCAAGGTCGTCCATGCCGAATTCGCCCAGGACCCGGAGTTCCGCGGGCGGTTCCGGCAGGAGGTGGCCGCCGCGCGGCGGGTCAGCGGGGCCTTCACCGCGCCCGTCGTGGACGCCGATCCGGACGCCGGGCGCCCCTGGATGGCGACCCTCCACATCCCCGGCCCGACCCTCTCCGACCATGTGAAGCGGAACGGCCCGCTGGCGGTCGGGGAGGTACGGCGGCTGGCCGCGGGGCTCGCCGAGGCGCTGCGCGACATCCATCGCGCGGGGGTGGTGCACCGCGACCTCAAGCCGGGGAACGTGCTGCTGGCCGCCGACGGCCCGAAAGTCATCGACTTCGGCATCTCCCGGCCCTCGGACAGCGAAATGCGCACCGAGACCGGCAAGCTGATCGGTACGCCGCCCTTCATGGCGCCCGAACAGTTCCAGCGGCCGCGTGAGGTGGGCCCGGCGGCGGACGTCTTCGCGCTGGGTTCGGTCCTGGTGCACGCCGCGACCGGCAGCGGCCCGTTCGACTCGGAGAGCCCCTACATCGTCGCGTACCAGGTGGTGCACGACGACGCCGATCTGACGGGCGTACCGGCGGAGTTGGTGCCGCTGATCGAGAGCTGCCTGGCGAAGGACCCGGCGGACCGTCCGACGCCGGGCGCGCTGATGGAACTGCTGCGGACGGACGCGACCGCAGCCGGTGCGGCGGCGGTCGGTGCGGCGGCGGACGGCTCGGGGCCGGCCGGCGCCATGCCTGAGAGGCCGGTGCCGGCCGTCCGGATACCGGAACAGCGGCAGCCGGAGCAGCGGAGCCCGGAGCGTCCCGCCCTCCAACAGCTCCCGCCCGTAAGCCCCGAGGCCGCCCCGCCGCGCGCCGAGACCACCCACGTCCGCGCCTCCGTCCCCGTCCAGCACCCCGGCACGCCCTCCGCCCAGCCCCCGACCGCCGACGCCCCAGCGGGCACCCCCGACTCCCCCGCCCCCGAAGCCACCACCCACCACAACCCGGGCACACCCCACACGCCCGGCACACCCGGCACCCCCACCGACCCCCGCCGCCCCGCCCGCTCCCGTGCCCGCCGCTGGCCCCTGTGGGCCGCGCTCGCGCTCGTCGTGACCGGTGCCGGGGCGTACGCGGGCGTCCGGGCCCTGGCCCCCGGCGGCAGCGGGCAGGACCCCGCCCTGCAGACCCGCCCCTCGCACATCGGGCGGGCCGACTTCCACCCGTGGCGGACCACGCTCGTCGAGCGCCCCCAGGGCCACGACGCCGAGATGCCGTTCTGCACCGCCGGTTCCGGCGCCGTCTTCTGCGGCCAGCCGGGCGTTCCGGCCGCCCGGCTCGATCCGGACACCGGCCACCCGGCCTGGCGCCGCACCGACCGCCGCGCCCAGGGCGCGAACGCGGCGAAGTCCGCCGCGTCGCCGACCCCGCCGGTGCTCTCCGGCGGTCTGCTGTACGTCTTCTCCGCCGACGGCAAGCAACTCAGCGCCCTCGACCCGTCGGCACGCGGCAAGGGCGCCACCCGCTGGACCAAGGACGTCTCCGCCTACGAGGGCCAGACCAGGATCGTCGGGAACCGCATCCTGCTGACGGCGGCGGACGGCACGGTCACCGCACTGGACAGCGCGACCCACCGGCAGCGCTGGCACAAACGCTTCCCCGGCCACCACCTGCCGCTCTTCTCCGCCTTCGGCGACCCGCACACCGCCTACGCCGCCGAGAACACCCCCGACGGCACCGCCACCCAGGTCACCGCCATCGACCCCGCCGACGGCTCGGTCCGCTGGTCCCGACGGCTGACCGGCACCCTCACCGCGGCCGGCACCGGTACGTCCGGGGCGCTCTATCTGACCGCCACCGACCCGACGTACACGTTCCGCACCACCGCCGTCGTCCGCTACGACCCCGCCACCCGCCGCACCCGGCGCCTCCCGCTCGCCGCGCCACTCGACCAGGCGGCCGCCGTGGTGCACGGCGAGTCGGTGTACCTGCTGGCCGAGGGCGGCGCCCTGCAGGCCGTCGGGAAGCGGAAATGGGACACCGAGACCTCGGTCAGCCGGGGCTCGGCCCCCGTGGTGAGCGGCAACCGGCTCTACTTCACCGCGGCGGACGGCCGGCTCCTCGCGGTCGACACCCGCAACGGCGGCCTGCTCGGCCAGACCCCGCCCCGCCTCGACGGCCGCCGCCACAACGGCTACCTGCAGATGCTGCCCGCCCCGCAGGTGGACGCGCCCCACGACCGGATCTACGCGGCCGCCCCGAACGGCACGGTCTTCGCCGTACCGGCCGGGGACCCGGCCGCCTGGTGACCACCGGGCCGCGCACCGTCCGGCGCGTGGCAACGGCAGATGCACGCCTCCCGCCGGACGCCCGGCACGGCGCCGGCCTCCGGCACGGGGCCGCCCTTGGTGCACCTCGCGTGCGTCCCGACGTGGCACGCCGGGGAGACGTACGGGACGCGCCCGGTCACGAGGCGGCCCGGTCGAGCACGGCGATGAGCCGGTGCGTCGTCTCCAGATTGCAACGCCCCAGCTCGATCAGCGGACGCGGCACGGCATAGCCGTACGACACGGGATCGACACCGAGTGACGGCAGCACGATCCCGGCCCGTTTCAACACGGCCGCCAGCTCGGCACAGGCCGCTTCGGCCTCCGCCCGCTTGTCGCCCGCCGACTGTGGTTCCGTCGCCATCCGCACCGCTCCTGTCTGCCGTTTTTCCTGCCTGAAGGACCGGAGCGCAACTACCGTGTGTGTTCCGGCCCTTACGAGAATGGGCCCGGAAAAGGGCGCGAATGCCACTCGCGGGCTGTATTTCGCGACCACGCACCGTTAGTTCCATACCTTCCACGGAGGAGGTCGCCATGCCGCCGAGGCGCGCGGTCACCGGTCGGAGCCAGGAGCCACGCCAACGCTTCGTGGAAGAGCTGCGATTACTGCGCGCCCAGAAGGGCGACAGCCTCCGCCAGCTCGGCGAGGCCCTGGGCTGGGACGGCTCCCTGTTCGGCAAGATGGAAAGCGGCCAGACCCTGGGCGGCCCGGAGGTCGCACAGGCCCTGGACCAGTACTACGGGACGAAGGATCTGCTGCTGACGTTGTGGGAGTTGGCACTCGCCGACCCCAGCCAGTTCCGTGAGCAGTACCGGCGTTACATGGTGCTGGAATCCGAAGCCGTCAGCCTGTGGCACTACGCCGTGGGCGTCCTGCCTGGACTGCTTCAGACGAAGGGGTACGCACGCGAAGTGCTCGCGGCGGGCGGCATCAAGGGTGCGGATCTGGACCGCCAAGTGGAAGCCCGTATAGGGCGAAGCAAGCTGCTGGCGAGTGACGATCCGCCGCAGTTCCGCACCATCCTGTCCGAAGCGGTGCTTCGCAGGCCCATGCTCGTTCCACAGGCCTGGCGAGAGCAGCTTGAACACTTGTCCCAGGCCGCCGAGCAGCCCAACATGACGCTGCAGGTGCTGACGCACGGCCCCGGATTGCATGCCCTGGCAAGCACGGACGTGATGTTTCTGCGGCTGACCGATGGGCGCACCGTGGCATACACCGAGAGCGCTCTGCACGGCGAACTCGTGGAGGAATCAGGCCCGGTGGAGCGTCTACAGCGCGCGTACGATGCTGTTCGCGACTTCGCGTTGTCCCCGACCGAGTCGCGGAAGTTCATCGGGCAGATGTTGGAGGAAGTGCCGTGCGAGCCATCGACCTGAGCAACGTCACCTGGCGCAAGTCCAGCTACAGCAACTCCGACGGCGGCCAGTGCCTCGAAGTCTCCGACGACCTCCCCGCCCTCGTCCCCGTCCGCGACAGCAAGGACCCCCACGGCCCCGCGCTCCTCTTCGACGCCACCGCCTGGTCGTCCTTCGTCACCGCCGTGAAGAGCGGCGCACGCTTCGAAGCCTGAGGCACCCCCGGCTCCAAGAACGGGCCCACAGACCGGCCCCCGTCGCTCGCCCGCGACGGGGGCCGTTGCCGTGCTGCTGTGCCTGCCGGGCGGCCTCAGCCCAGCTTGCTCACGTCGCGGACGGCGCCCTTGTCGGCGCTGGTGGCCATGGCGGCGTAGGCGCGCAGGGCCTGGGAGACCTTGCGTTCGCGGTTCTTCGGGGCGTAGACGCCTTCGAGGGCCAGGCGGCGGGATTCCAGCTCGACCTCGCCGACGAGGAGTTCGATGGTGCGGTTCGGGATGTCGATCTTGATGCGGTCGCCGTCCTCGACGAGGGCGATGGTGCCGCCGGAGGCCGCCTCGGGGGAGGCGTGGCCGATGGAGAGGCCGGAGGTGCCGCCGGAGAAGCGGCCGTCGGTGACCAGGGCGCAGGTCTTGCCCAGGCCGCGGCCCTTGAGGAAGGACGTCGGGTAGAGCATCTCCTGCATGCCGGGGCCGCCCTTGGGGCCCTCGTAGCGGATGACGACGACGTCGCCCTCCTTGACCTGCTTCTTGAGGATCTTGTCGACGGCCTCTTCCTGCGACTCGCAGACCACGGCCGGGCCCTCGAAGGTCCAGATGGACTCGTCGACGCCGGCGGTCTTCACGACGCAGCCGTCCTCGGCGAGGTTGCCCTTGAGGACCGCGAGGCCGCCGTCGGCGGAGTAGGCGTGCGCCAGGTCGCGGATGCAGCCGCCCTCGGCGTCGACGTCGAGGCTGTCCCAGCGCTCGGACTGGGAGAAGGCGGTCGCCGAGCGCTTGCAGCCGGGGGCCGCGTGCCACAGCTCGACGGCCACGTCGGAGGGTGAACCGCCGCGCACGTCCCAGGTCTTGAGCCACTCCTCGATGGAGGCGCTGTGCACGGTGTGGACGTCCTCGTTGAGGAGTCCGGCGCGCCACAGCTCGCCGAGGATGGCGGGGATGCCACCGGCCCGGTGCACGTCCTCCATGTAGTACGTGCCGCCCGGCGCGACGTTCGGGGCGACCTTCGCCAGGCAGGGCACCCGGCGGGAGACCGCGTTGATGTCCTCCAGGTCGAAGTCGAGACCGGCTTCCTGGGCGGCGGCGAGCAGGTGCAGGATCGTGTTCGTCGAGCCGCCCATGGCGATGTCGAGGGCCATGGCGTTCTCGAAGGCGGCGCGGGTGCCGATGTTGCGCGGCAGGACGGTGTGGTCGTCCTCGTCGTAGTGCCGCTTGGTGATCTCGACGACGGTGCGGCCGGCGGTCTCGTACAGGGCGCGGCGGGCGGTGTGGGTGGCCAGCGTCGAGCCGTTGCCGGGCAGCGAGAGGCCGATGGCCTCGGTCAGGCAGTTCATGGAGTTGGCGGTGAACATGCCGGAACAGGAGCCGCAGGTCGGACAGGCGTTCTCCTCGATGCGGAGGATGTCCTCGTCGGAGATCTTGTCGTTGACGGCGTCCGAGATCGCGTCGACCAGGTCGAGGGTGCGGACGGTGCCGTCGACGAGGGTGGTCTTGCCGGACTCCATCGGGCCGCCGGAGACGAAGACCGTCGGGATGTTGAGGCGCATCGCGGCCATCAGCATGCCGGGGGTGATCTTGTCGCAGTTGGAGATGCAGATCAGCGCGTCGGCGCAGTGCGCCTCGACCATGTACTCGACGGAGTCGGCGATCAGGTCGCGGGAGGGCAGGCTGTAGAGCATGCCGCCGTGGCCCATGGCGATCCCGTCGTCGACCGCGATGGTGTTGAACTCGCGGGCGATGCCGCCGGCCGCGTGGATCGCCTCGGAGACGATCCGGCCGACCGGCTGGAGGTGGGTGTGGCCGGGCACGAACTCGGTGAAGCTGTTGGCGACGGCGATGATCGGCTTGCCGAAGTCCTCCCGCGCTACGCCGGAGGCCTGCATAAGGGCTCGGGCGCCGGCCATGTTGCGGCCATGGGTAACGGTGCGGGACCTCAGCTCGGGCACGATGGTCACTCCCTCGGGATTACGTCCGTACGACCGCCGGTGCCGGCACCCGGGCCCTGGGCCCCGTACCGGGCGGCGTCATATATCAGCTCCAGTCGAGATTACGCCCCTGATCCAAGATCTGGACAGTCGCTCCGGGATGTGAGACGTCTGACCGGAGTACGGACAGCGGGGAGCGGGCCGTTTGCGCAGGCCGTGGCCGTGATCGGGGCTCCGGGACGGCGTCCGGGCCGGTTGTCAGGGCTGCGTCAGATCCGGCCCGGGACGAGCACCGCGCCGTGGCCGGTTTTCCAGGCGGCGACCGCCCGGACCCGCCGCGCCGCGCCCCGCCCTCAGCCCCTCACGGCTGCGTCAGGTACCGCTGGAGGGCCGGTGCGACCATGGCGATGATCTCCTCCGTGTCGGCGGAGGCGACCGGGTCCATCTTGATCACGTAGCGCAGCATGGCGATCCCGATGAGGTGCCCGGCGGCCAGCTGCGCCCGGAACTCCGGGTCGGGGACGTCCAGTTCGCCCGCCACCCGCTGCAGCATCCGGCGCTCGATGAGCCCGCGCAGCACCGCCGCGGCCTTGTCGTTGGTCAGCGCCGAGCGCATGATCGCCAGCAGCGCGGGCCGGCTGACCGGGTTCTCCCAGACGCCGAACATGAAGCGGGCCATCCGCTCGCCCACGTCCGCGCCGCCGCCGGCGAGGGCGTCGGGCATGGTCAGCGCGGGGGCGAAGGTCAGCTCGATGGCGGCCGCGAAGACCTGCTCCTTGGTGCCGAAGTAGTGGTGCACCAGCGCCGCGTCCACCCCGGCCGCCTTGGCGATGCCGCGCACCGAGGTCTTGTCGTAGCCGCGCTCGGCGAACTCCGCACGGGCCGCGGCCAGGATCCGCTCGCGGGCGCCGGGCCCGGTCTCGGCGGCGGCGCGGGCCGGGCGGCCCCGCCGGCGGGCGGGCGCGGGCGGCGCACCGGGCGCGGAGGCGTCGTCCGGCTCCTGCCCGCTGCCGCTCACGAGCCCGGGACCCGGGTCGGCGAGGCGAGGTGCAGCCGGGTGAAGGCGAGCGCCTCGGCCAGGTCGGCCTCGCGCTCCGCCGCGGACATCGCCCGCCGGGTGTTGACCTCGACGACCACATGGCCGTCGAAGCCGGTGGCCGCCAGCCGCTCCAGTACCTCGGCGCAGGGCTGGCCGCCGCGGCCCGGCACCAGGTGCTCGTCCTTGGCGGAGCCGTTGCCGTCGGCGAGGTGGACGTGCCCCAGGCGGTCGCCCATCCGCTCCACCATCGCCAGCGCGTCGTTGCGGGCGGTGGCGGTGTGCGAGAGGTCGACGGTGAAGTGCCGGTAGTCGTCGTTGGTGGGGTCCCAGTCCGGGGCGTAGGCGAGCATCTCGCGGTCGCGGTAGCGCCACGGGTACATGTTCTCGACGGCGAACTTCACGTCCGTCTCGCCCGCCATCCGCCACACGCCGCGGACGAACTCCCGGGCGTAGCTGCGCTGCCAGCGGAACGGCGGGTGCACGACCACCGTCGAGGCGCCCAGCTTCTCCGCGGCGGTGCGGGCCCGCTGGAGCTTGACCCACGGGTCGGTGGACCACACCCGCTGGGTGATCAGCAGACACGGGGCGTGCACGGCCAGCACCGGCACCCCGTGGTAGTCCGACAGGCGGCGCAGCGCCTCGATGTCCTGGCTGACCGGGTCGGTCCACACCATGACCTCGACGCCGTCGTAGCCCAGGCGCGCGGCGATCTCGAAGGCCGTCGCCGTCGACTCCGGATACACCGAGGCCGTGGACAGCGCGACCTTCGCATCCGGGATGCGCACCACTGGCTCTGTCACGAGGGACAGCGTACGGGCCGGGACCCGCCCCGGGGCAGGAGGTCCGGCACCCGGAGCCCCCGGTCGGTGAGGCCGGGGGACGGTGGGACAGGGGACGACGGGCGTGACGGGGCCGCCGCGGCGTGACGAGTCTCACGGCGGCCGTGCGCCCGCCGGGCGGGCCGCCGCGGCGGTCCGCGGCAGGCGGCCGGCGGGCGGTCCCGGCGGGCCGCGGCGGGCTACGGCAGGTGGTCCAGCCGCCGCAGGATGACGCCCTCGCGCAGCGCCCACGGGCAGATCTCCAGCGTCTCGACCCCGAAGAGATCCATCGCCGCCTCGGCCACCAGCGCCCCGGCGAGCAACTGCCGCGAGCGCCCCTCGGACACCCCGGGCAGCGCGCACCGCTCCGCCGCGGACATCCCGGCCAGCCGCGGCACCCACTCCTCCAGCTTCTTGCGGGTCAGCTCCCGCTGGACGTAGAGCCCGTCCGCCGAGCGCGCGGCGCCCGCGATCCGGGCCAGCTGCCGGAACGTCTTGGAGGTGCCGACGACCCGGTCGGGCGTGCCGTGGCGGCTGAATTCGCTGACCACCTTCGCGATCTCGGCCCGCACCCGGCGGCGCAGCGTCCGCACATCATCGGCCTCCGGCGGATCGCCCGGCAGGTCGCCCGCGGTCAGCCGGCCGGCGCCCAGCGGCAGCGACACCGCCACGTCCGGGTCCTCGTCCAGGCCGTACGCGACCTCCAGCGAGCCGCCGCCGATGTCGAGTACCAGCAGCCGGCCCGCCGACCAGCCCAGCCACCGGCGGGCCGCGAGGAAGGTCAGCCGCGCCTCGTCCTCACCGGACAGCACCTGCAGCTCGACCTCGGTCTCCCGGGCGACCCGGCGCAGCACGTCCTCGCCGTTGGTGGCCTCCCGGACCGCCGACGTCGCGAACGGCAGCACGCTCTCGACGCCCTTGTCCTCGGCCACCTGCAGCGCCTCGTGGACGGTCGCCACCAGCCGCTCCACGCCCGCGTCGCTTATCGCGCCCGCCTCGTCGAGGAGTTCGGCGAGGCGCAGCTCCGCCTTGTGCGAGTAGGCGGGCAGCGGGCGCGCGCCGGGGTGCGCGTCCACCACGAGCAGATGGACCGTATTCGAACCCACATCGAGGACACCGAGTCTCATACGGGGAAACCTACTGCGGGCACCGGGCGCTCCTGTCGTCGCGGTCCCCACCGGGACGCGCCGTAGGCTGGACCCGTGGCAAAGACGAAAAAGGCGAAGCACGAAAAAGCCCGCAACAAGGAAGAAAAGCGGCGCGCCCAGGCGGCTGAGGAGGCGCGGTCCCCGAAGAAGGCCCCGTCCGACGAGGTCGGCCTCGACTTCGCCCGCGCCTGGGTCACCTTCCCGGACCCGGCCGACGACGAGCAGGTCTTCCGCTGCGACCTGACCTGGCTGACCTCCCGCTGGACCTGCATCTTCGGCAGCGGCTGCCAGGGCATCCAGGCCGGCCGGGCGGACGACGGCTGCTGCACGCTCGGCGCGCACTTCTCCGACGAGGACGACGAGAAGCGGGTCGCCGAACACGTGGCACGCCTCACACCCGACGTGTGGCAGCACCACGACATCGGCACCACGACCGGCTGGACCCAGGAGGACGAGGACGGCGAACGCCAGACCCGGCGCTGGGAGGGCTCCTGCATCTTCCAGAACCGCCCCGGCTTCCCGGCCGGCGCGGGCTGCTCCCTGCACATCCTCGCGCTGCGCGAGGGCCGCGAGCCCCTGGAGACCAAGCCGGACGTCTGCTGGCAGCTGCCGGTGCGCCGCACCTACGACTGGATCGACCGGCCCGACGACACCCGGATCCTCCAGGTGACGATCGGCGAGTACGACCGGCGCGGCTGGGGCCCCGGCGGCCACGACCTGCACTGGTGGTGCACCTCCGCGACCTCGGCGCACGGCGCGGGCGACCCCGTGTACGTCTCGTACAAGCCGGAGCTGACCGAGCTGATGGGCAAGAAGGGCTACGCCAAGCTCGCCGCACTCTGCGAGGAGCGGCTGGCCGCGACCCTGCCGATGGCGCCGCACCCGGCGGACCCCCGGCCCGCCGGGAAGCCGCCGCAGCAGAAGTAGGCGCGCGCCGCGGCCGCCGGGGCCGGCGCGGGCCCGCTGCGCTCAGCGGGCCGGGCGCGTCGTGTTCGACGGGGTCCAGCTCGGCTCCGGGCCGGTCGGCCGCGGCGTCGGCGACGGCGGCGCGGAGCTGGGCGACGGGGACGTCGGGGTCGGCGTGGGGGTCGGCCTCGGGTGCGAGGGGCGCGGCGTCGGCCTCGGGGGCGTCGGACGCTGCGGTCCCGGCGCGGGCCCGGTCACACCGTGGCCCTCCATCGTGACGACGGTGCCGCCCGGCTCCAGGGCGATCCGGGCCCGCCAGCGGCCCGCCGGCTCCCGGTCGTGATCGATGTCGACCGTGATCGTCGTGGTCTCGCCCGGCCGCAGCGTGCCCGCCGTATGACTCAGCTGCAGCCACGCCGCGCCCGCCGAGGCGTGCCAGCGCACCGCGGCGCCGCCCGCGGCACTGAGCGTGAGCAGCGTCGTGCGCCCGCTGGGCCGGGCCGCGACCGTCAGCCGGCCCGGACCCGACTCCGCGCGGCTGCCCGGCGCCCCCGTCCGCTGCGGGGTGCCGTCCGCGCTGATCACCTCGACGGACACATCGGGCCCGCCCTCCCCGCCCCGGAAGACCGGATCGGGCGTCGTCCTGGCATTGCCCGCGTTCTCGTACGGCCGGCCGCCCAGCCGCTCCCCGGGCCCCGTGTCGCTGGCCGTCACCGACGGCGACGCGTCCGCCGCCTCGTCGGTGGCCAGTCCGCCGTGGTACGCCGCCCACAGGGCCAGCACCGGCGCCGCGACGACCGTGGCGACCACGGTCGTGGTCAGCGCCCGGCCGCGCAGCCTGCGCCGGCGGGCCACCCGGTCCGTCGGCGAGCCGACGGGGAAACCGCTGCGGTCGTAGCGAGGAGAACCGTTTGCCCCACCCGCCCGGCCGCCGCGTCCCGCGCCCGCCACCCCTTCCGCCCGGCCCGACTTGGCGCGCCGCGCCGCCGCCAGCGCGCACAGCACCGCCTCGCGCGGCGCGGCCACCAGCGGCAGCGACCCCCGGGCCACCGGCGCGGTGCCCGGCCAGGTCCCCGGGGCGGTGGCCCGCTCGGCCGCCCGCCGGCACTCGGCGCAGTCGTCGACATGCCGCACCAGCTCCCGGCTCAGCGCCGCGCCCAGCAGCATCTGATGGTCCCCCGCCAGCCGCGCGACCTCACGGCAGCGGCCGGACTCGACGACCGCCAGCGCCGCCCGGGTCCGCTCCACCTCGCAGGCCGCGGTGGCCAGCAGCGTGCGGGTGGCGACCGGGTCGGCGCCGAGCACCGCGGCGACCTCGTCGGCCGAGAGCTGATGACGCACCGCGAGCTCCAGCGCCTCGCGCTGCTCGGGGACCGTGCCCGCGGCCTCCGGCCAGGCCAGCGCGGCGAGTTCACGCCGCCGGCGCTCCGTCTCGGCGGCGTCCGGGCCCGCGCCCGCCGCGTCCTGCTCCCGGGCGGCCGGGCCGGTGCGCTCGGCGAGCCGGCGCAGACAGGCCCAGCGGGCCAGGGCGTAGAGCCAGGAGCGGTACCGCGTGCGCTCGGCGGGCCGCCTGCCGTGGTGCCGCTCGGCCAGCGCCAGCGTCTCGCCGAGCACCGCGGTCGCCGCGTCGTGCTCGCACAGCACCGACAGGCAGTAGGTGAACAGCCCGTCCAGATACGGCTCGTAGCCGTCGGGGCGCGTGTCCGAGGGGCGCGCGGCGTCCGGGCCGGGCCGCTCGGAGGGCTGCGGCCGGCTCCGGCGCCGGCCGTCGCCGCGCGACCGGTGTGCGCCGGTGGAGTGCGTGGGGTGCTCGGGCCTGCTGCTCATCACCCCGGCGACGGTAGGCGGATGATGCAGCCGGTCTTGCTCGCGTTGGACACTTTTAACCCTTACGGGTGACCATCTCCCTCAAAAGAGGACACGAACAGCTCTTTACACCGCGGCCGCACTCCGTTTGCGCCGCCCGGCCCGGCGCACAACGGCGACGAGCGCGCCGCCCCCGCCCGGCCCCGGCCGGCCCCCTTCCGGGGCCCCTCCTCCCGGCTTGTCCACAGCTCCCGCGGGCGTTGTCGGACCCCGCCGCTACGGTGGCCCCATGGCAACGCGTAAATCCTCGGGCAAGGAGCGCCCCTCCTACCGCTGCACGGAGTGCGGCTGGACCACCGCGAAGTGGCTCGGCCGCTGCCCCGAATGCCAGGCGTGGGGCACGGTCGAGGAGTTCGGCGGCGCCCCCGCGGTCCGCACCACCGCACCCGGCCGGGTCACCACCGCGGCCGTGCCCATCGGCGAGGTCGACGGCCGGCAGGCCACCGCCCGCTCGACGGGCGTGCCCGAACTCGACCGCGTCCTGGGCGGCGGACTCGTCCCCGGCGCGGTCGTGCTCCTGGCCGGCGAACCCGGCGTCGGCAAATCCACCCTCCTGCTGGACGTCGCCGCCAAGGCCGCCTCCGACGCCCACCGCACGCTCTACGTCACCGGCGAGGAATCCGCGAGCCAGGTACGCCTGCGCGCCGACCGCATCGGCGCCCTCGACGACCACCTCTACCTCGCGGCCGAAACCGACCTCTCCGCCGTCCTCGGCCACCTCGACACCGTCAAGCCCTCGCTGCTGATCCTCGACTCCGTGCAGACCGTCGCCTCCCCCGAGATCGAAGGCGCCCCCGGCGGCATGGCCCAGGTCCGCGAAGTGGCCGGCGCCCTCATCCGCGCCTCCAAGGAACGCGGCATGTCCACCCTCCTGGTCGGCCACGTCACCAAGGACGGCGCCATCGCCGGACCCCGCCTCCTGGAACACCTCGTCGACGTCGTCCTGCACTTCGAAGGCGACCGGCACGCCCGGCTCCGCCTCGTCCGCGGCGTCAAGAACCGCTACGGCACCACCGACGAGGTCGGCTGCTTCGAACTCCACGACGAAGGCATCACCGGCCTCGCCGACCCCTCCGGCCTCTTCCTCACCCGCCGCGCCGAACCCGTGCCCGGCACCTGCCTGACCGTGACCCTGGAAGGCCGCCGCCCCCTCGTCGCCGAGGTCCAGGCCCTCACCGTCGACTCCCAGATCCCCTCCCCCCGGCGCACCACCTCCGGCCTGGAGACCTCCCGGGTCTCGATGATGCTCGCCGTACTGGAACAGCGCGGCCGCATCAGCGCCCTGGGCAAACGCGACATCTACAGCGCCACGGTCGGCGGCGTGAAGCTGACCGAACCCGCCGCCGACCTCGCCGTGGCCCTCGCCCTCGCCAGCGCCGCCAGCGACACCCCCCTCCCCAAGAACCTCGTCGCCATCGGCGAAGTGGGCCTCGCGGGCGAGGTCAGAAGGGTCACCGGCGTCCAGCGCCGGCTGTCCGAAGCGGCCCGCCTCGGCTTCACCCACGCCCTCGTCCCCTCCGACCCCGGCAAGATCCCCGACGGAATGCGGGTACTGGAGGTCGCCGACGTCGGAGCGGCCCTCACCGTCCTGCCCAAACGGGTGCGCCGGGAGGCCCCACAGGAAGAGGGCGCACGCCGGTAGACTTTGCCCTGGTCTCGCCCGTCGCCGCAGAATTGCCTGTCGGCCACGTACGCTCCGCTGGTACGTCAACACAGCATGGGCCGGGCGGCCTGCGGACCGACAGACCTTGCGACGGAGGAGTGCAGTGGCAGCCAACGACCGGGCATCGACTTCCGGCAGGTCCGGTGGAAGCTCCGGCACCGAGAGCCTGATGCGCGCCACGCTGAGCGCCGTCGCGCCCGGTACCGCCCTGCGCGACGGCCTGGAGCGCATCCTCCGCGGCAACACCGGCGGGCTGATCGTGCTGGGCTTCGACAAGACCGTCGAAACCATGTGTACCGGCGGATTCGTCCTCGACGTCGAGTTCACCGCGACCCGGCTGCGCGAGCTGTGCAAGCTCGACGGCGCCCTGGTCCTCGACAAGGACATCACCAAGATCCTGCGGGCCGGCGTCCAGCTCGTCCCGGACGCCTCCATCCCCACCGAGGAGACCGGCACCCGCCACCGCACCGCCCAGCGCGTCTCCATCCAGGCCGGCTTCCCGGTCGTCTCCGTCAGCCAGTCGATGCGCCTGATCGCCCTCTACGTCGACGGCGAGCGCCGCGTCCTGGAGGAGTCCGCCGCGATCCTCTCCCGCGCCAACCAGGCGCTGGCGACCCTGGAGCGCTACAAGCTCCGCCTCGACGAGGTCGCCGGCACCCTCTCCGCCCTGGAGATCGAGGACTTGGTGACGGTCCGCGACGTCACCGCGGTCGCCCAGCGCCTGGAGATGGTCCGCCGGATCGCCACGGAGATCGCCGAATACGTCGTCGAGCTCGGCACGGACGGCCGCCTCCTCGCCCTCCAGCTGGAGGAACTGATCGCCGGCGTGGAGCCGGAACGCGAACTGGTCGTCCGCGACTACGTCCCCCAGCCGACCGCCAAGCGCTCCCGCACCGTCGTCGAGGCCCTCGCCGAACTCGACGCGCTCAGCCACACCGAACTCCTCGAACTCCCCATCGTCGCCCGCGCCCTGGGCTACAGCGGAGCCCCCGAAACCCTCGACTCCGCGGTCTCCCCGCGCGGCTTCCGCCTGCTGGCGAAGGTCCCCCGGCTCCCCGGCACGGTCATCGACCGCCTCGTCGACCACTTCGGCGGCCTGCAAAAGCTCCTCGCGGCCAGCGTCGACGACCTCCAGGCCGTCGACGGCGTCGGCGAGGCCCGCGCCCGCTCGGTCCGCGAGGGCCTGTCCCGCCTGGCGGAGTCGTCGATCCTGGAGCGGTACGTCTGATCCTGGGGCCGGTACGGGCGGGGATGCGCAGCCCCTGAGTTCGGCCGGGCCCCGCGGGGGCCCGTCACGCCCGCCCGGCGGCGCCCTGAACGTCCGCCGGGACGCCCGCCCGGTGGTCCTGCCGGCGGTCCTGCCGCCGCACGGCCTCCGGCGTGACGGGCGTGAAGAAGTTGATCAGATTCCCGTCCGGGTCCCGGAACAGCAGGGAGCGGTTGCCCCACGGCATCGTCGTCGGCTGCTGCACGAACGCACAGCCCAGAGACGCCAGCCGCCGGTACTCCGCGTCGACGTCCGCCACCCGGAACTCGATGATCACCGTCCGGTTGGCGGCCGGGCGGGCGGAGTCCTCGCCGAACAGCGCCACGGTGCGGCTGCTCGCCACCGCCAGCGTGCACGACGGCGTCACCAGCTCGGCGAAGTCAGGGGTCGACCACGCCGCCGGAACACCGGTGACCCGTTCGTAGAACGCGACGAGACCGGCGACGTCGTGGGTGATCACACGCAGCGAAACAACGTTCATGAGCGGCTTCCTGTCGGAGAGTCCCCCGGAGGTCCACCGGGGTCGGCACCACGGTCCACCCCCGGGGTCGCACCACGGTGCCGACTGCACGGCACCGCGCACGCACCGGAGGAAGAGGCGCTGCCGACGAACGTAGAGCCGATACCGGACAGAACCCGCCCGGTATACGCGGCACACTTTCCGGCGTGACCACCTCGACCGCCCGCGTGCTCGCACTGCTGGAGATCCTCCAGGGCAGCGGCCGCCACACCGTCCCCGACCTGGCCGCACGCCTCGGCGTCGACGAACGCACCGTCCGCCGCTACGCCGGCCACCTGCAGGACCTCGGCGTACCCGTCGAGTCGGTACGCGGCCGCTACGGCGGCTACCGGCTCCTCCCCGGCTACCGGATGCCCCCGCTGATGCTCACCGACGAAGAGGCCCTCGCCGTCCTCCTCGGCCTGCTGTCCGGCCGGAACACCGGACCGGCCACCACGTCCCCCGCCGCGACCGAGAGCGCCGCCGCCAAGATCCGCCGCGTACTGCCCAAACCCCTGGCACGCCGGCTGGACGCCCTGCGCGAAACCACCGGCTTCACCACACGCCCCCACCCCACCCCGCCCCCGGAAACCCACACACTCCTCGCACTCGCCGAAGCCGCCCGCCACCAACACCCGGTAACCCTCACCTACACCGACCGCAACGCCCACACCACCACCCGCACCGTCCACCCCTACGGCCTCGTAGCCCACTCGGGGCGGTGGTATCTGACGGCGGGGGTGGGCGGTGGCGGGGTGACGGGCGGTGGGGCGGCGGCTGGTGGTTCGTCTGGGGCTGGTGGGGCTGCTGAAGCCGCCGATCACGTCGGTCCCGTCGGTTCCGTCGGTTCCGTCGGTTCCGTCGGCGGGGCAGGCTCCGTCGCCGATTCCGCCGGTTCCGCCGATTCAGCTGATCCTGCCGACTCCGCTGATCCCGTTGGGGAGTCCGGCGTCCCGGCCGACGAAGGGATACGTACCTTCCGGCTGGACCGGATCGCCGCCCTGACCGTGCAGCCGGGCTCCTTCACCGTCCCGCCGAACTTCGACCCGGTCACCACCCTGCTCGACGGCCTCGCCCGCACCCCCTGGGCCCACGAGGTCTCCCTCCGCGTCCACGGCAGCGTCGAGCACATCCGCAAGCACCTGCCCGCCGGGATCGCCACGCTGTCACCCGTCACGTCCGAGGGTGCCGGGGCACGTACGGGGGCAGGAAGGGAGGCCGACGCGGCCACCGGCACCGAATGGGTCCACGTCCGCCTCCGGGCCGAGCGGCTCGACTGGATACCCTCCGTACTCGCCGCCCTGGACCGCCCGTTCGTCATCGAACACCCCACGGCCCTCCGCGACCTCGTCCGCGCCCTGGCCCACCGCCTCCACGAGAACGCCACCGCCGACGAGCCACCCCACCCACCCATGTGACCGGCCGGCCAGCGACATTCACGGTCATCGCGAAGGGGACAAGCGAAAGATGACGAGCTGAGCCCTACAGCCGCCCCCTCGACCAGCAACCAGCTGTCCGCCGGCCCGACGCCCGGCCCTCAACCGCTCCCCCCTACCCCTCCCCCGGCCCAGCAGCCGGCCCGCCGTCCACCCATCAGTCCGCTCGGCGCAACGCCAGCGCCACCGCCTCCTTCGCCGGGTCCAGCCCGAGCACGGGCCGGTCCGGACGCTGCGGCGCCACACCGCCGATCGCCTGCAGCCAGGCCCAGGTGTCGGCAACGGTTTCCGCGACGGGCCGGCAACGCAGCCCGGCCGCCAGCGCCTTGGACACGTCGACGCCGAAGAGCGCGTCCCTCAGCTCACCGGGCGCCAGCCACACCGGCAGCTCGGTCCAGGGCTCGATCCCGGCGGCGAGCACATGCTCCGGCGCGGTCCAGCGCAGCTCCGCATCCGAGCCGGTGACCTTCACGCAGCTCTCCAACAGCTCGCCCATGGTGGCGTGGCCGACCTCGCTCACCAGGCTGTACGGCCCACCCAGCCCGCCCTCCAGGGCGTCCAGCGTCCACTCGGCCAGGTCACGGACGTCGATGTACTGCAGCGCCATCCCCCGCGGCCCCGGCGCGAGGACCGGGCCGCCGCGCGCGATCCGCCCCAGCCACCACGGCAGCCGCCCCACGTTCTCGTACGGCCCGAGGATCAGCCCCGCGCGCACCAGCAGCGCCCGCTCCCCGAACACCTCGGCCGCGGCCAGCTCGCCACCCCGCTTGGCCTGCGCGTAGTCCTCGGCGTCGGTGGCGTCCGAAGAGCCCGCCACCAGCGGCGCGCGCTCGTCGAGCCTGGCCGTGGGCGGGAAGGCATACACCGAGCCGCTGGACACATAGGCGTACGTCCCCACCCGCCCGGACAGCAGCCGCGCACTGTTCCGCACCACCGACGGCGCACCGCTCCAGGTGTCCACCACGGCGTCCCACTCGCCCTGTTCCAGGGCCGCGAGCCCCGCCGGGGCCCCACGGTCGCCGTGCAGCGCCGTCACGCCCTCCGGCGGCGCGTGGTTCCCGCGGTGGAAGACCGTCACCCCCCACCCGCGCGCCACCGCCGCCTCACTGACCGCCCGCCCCACGAACTCCGTTCCACCCAGCATCAGTAGCTTCATGACGCCGACTATCCCGGACGACCCCGACCTCAGCAGCCCCGCTCGCTCCCAGCAGAACCGCTACGGGCGGAACCCCGAAGACACATACGAGCCAGGCGCATACGAGCAAAATCCGGCGCACGCACAGCCACAGCGCGCGCCCCGCCGCGGAGACGGCCCCCGGACAACATGACACCGGAACGACACGGCCCTCCGCAGAAAGCCTGGCCTCCCCGGCCCTCGGCCCCCGCCTCTGGGCACCTCAGCGGCGCCTCAGCCCTCAGCCTTTAGCTCTCGGCCAGGACAAACGTCGTATGGACCGTGTCCAGCCCGGGCACCTTCGCCTCGATCAGGTACTTGCCGGACGGCACCGTGGCCGAGCTCGGAGTGGCGCACTGCGGGCCGCTGGCCCGCCGGTCCCACACGATGGTGCGCTTCACGGAACCCTTGGCCGGCACCTGCAGCAGCGCGGGCCGGGTGCCCGACGGGCAGTCGTTCGAGGCCCACACCCGGTCGTCGCCCGCGGTGTCCGTGATGGTGAGCACCGCGGCCTTCTGCCCGAGGTCCACCTTGCACGCGTCACCGGCACCGTTCTTGACCGTCAGCTCGAACGTCGGCTTGGCACTCGGCGCATAGGACTTCTTGACGCTGTGGAGCACCAACTCCGCCTCATCCGAGACACAGTTGGGGAGCGAGGAACTCGCATCGACGGCGTTCTTGCCGGAGCCCTGGCCGAGCGGCCCATCGGGAACGGAACCCGAACTTCCGGAACCGCCCACGGAGTCACCACCGGACTCGTCGCCACCGCCGGCCGCGCCCGAGCCACCGCCGGAACCGGAGTCCGAACCCCCGCCACCGCTCGACTCGTCGCGCCCGCCCGGCTTTTGATCATCCGCGGGCCCGCTGGCGGAGGGCCCGGGCGTGATGGAGGTCGCGGGCCCCTTGCCGTGGGGCCCCTTGCCCTCATCGCCACTCTTGCCGCCGCTTGCGCCCCAGTTGAGGGCCCACACGACCAGAAGGGCGAGCAGTACGACGATGGCCAGCGCAACGGCCCTCCGCCGCCAGTAGATGGAGGAGGGAAGCGGCCCGATCGGATTGCGCAGTGATCCCACGCGGAAACTCTACGAGAGATCAGCCGCCACACCGGCCAGTACCCGCCGTATCCGACTGCAACTTTTCCCATGATCAGCCCGGACCCGCCGGCCCGTCCCTCCACAGACAACTCCCGGGCCCCGTTTCCTGCCCCCATCCCGCCCTAACGCCTCTGATACAGGCTTAGTTCGGATAGGTCACACTCCGCTCACTCCGTCACCACTTCCGCTCGGTGCGCCATCGACGACCGACGGACCGGAGGGCCCAACCGATGCCCGAGCGCAGGAGCAGGCACGGACCCAACGGAAGAGGGCCCGCCCAGAGAGAAGAGGGCACGCCCGGAGCCAGGGGCCGCCCCTGAGACAGCCTCGCCCCGGGCCAGGCTCAGCCCGGAAACGCCATCGCCCCAGGTCGGCATGCCCACCCAGCCCTCAGCCCCAGCCCCCCGGCCGCCGCCGACCGGGCAAAGGCCAGTCCCGCCCCGTCCCGCCGCGACCTCACCGGCCCGACGACCACTCCTCCTTGTGACCGAAGCCCTGCCCGTTGTCGATCAGCCGCAGCCAGTCGGGCCGCAGCTCCCACAGCGCGGTCCGCTCCAGGGCATCGCGCAGCCGCTCGCTCGTCGCGACAAAGGGGAAACGCTCCAGATAGACCCGCCAGCCGGCCTCCCGCTCCGCGCCGGTCAGCGTGCGGCAGCCGCCCCGCCCTTGAAGCCCGGTCAGGCCGGTCCACTCCTGGCCGTCCCGCTGGGCCGTGAACGCAACCCGCGCCCCCGGCTCCGCGAGGGCCCGGCCGTGCCGTGTGGTGGCCGACGTGACGAAGTACAGCGCGGGCCCCGCCCCGGCCTCCGCGCCGCCCTGCACGTCGGTGGCGTACAGCACCGCGCACGCCTGCGGCCCCTCCTCGTCCACGTACGCCAGGGTCATCGTCGTATGCGCGGCCAGCGCCCGCCGGATCCCCTCCGGACACGGGCCACCACCCGTCCCCGCCGCTTCGCCGGATCCCGCAGCGCCGTCCGAGCCCCACTCGCCACCCGATCCCGCCGCGCCACCCGGCCCCGCAGCACCGCCTGACGCCCCAGCACCGCCTGGCGCCCCGGCACGGCCGGATGCACCGGCGCCCCTCCCCCCAGCCATACCCGCGCCCGAGCCCACCTCGTCCGAGCCCGCCACGCCCGAGCCCGCCGCGCCCGACTCGGCCGCGTCGCCCCTCCCAGCCGCACCACCGGGCCTCAGCGCACCGCTCATCCTCACCGCACCGCTCCTATCGCCCGTCCCGCGCATCCGCTCCATGCCCGCATCCTCGCTTTCCCTGCCAATCCCTGCGTTCCCTGCGTTCCCTGCTTGCCGCCTCCATATATTCCAGCAACGATTACGGAGAGTGACTAGTTCCCCCGGAATGTAATCAGCCCCGGCCCCCGTGCCGCACCCCGAAGCCGCCGCGCCCTCCTCCTACCGCCGGTAGCCGCCACCCGTGCGTATGTGGTCGTCCTGCGTGCGGGTGGGCGCGCGGCGGGGCGGCCCGGCGCGTTTCCCGGGCGGCGTCGGACGTGCCAGGATCGGCAGTGCCATGACTTCGACGCCTGTCACCACCACTGCCACGACCGCCGCCACCGAGACCGCTTCTGCCGCCGGTGCGGCCGCGGAAGCCGACGGGACCGCGCTGCACGGCCCGGTCACCGACTGGTTCGACGAGCACGCCCGCGATCTGCCCTGGCGCCGCCCCGAGGCGGGCGCCTGGGGTGTGATGGTGAGCGAGTTCATGCTGCAGCAGACCCCGGTCAGCAGAGTGCTGCCGGTCTACGAGCAGTGGCTGGCCCGCTGGCCCCGCCCCGCCGACCTGGCCGCCGAGGCGCCGGGCGAGGCGGTACGGGCCTGGGGCCGGCTCGGCTACCCGCGCCGCGCCCTGCGGTTGCACGCCGCCGCCTCCGCGATACAGGAGCGGCACGGCGGCGACGTGCCCCGTGAGCACGGCCAGTTGCTGGCGTTGCCCGGCGTCGGCGAGTACACGGCGGCCGCGGTCGCCTCGTTCGCGTACGGGCAGCGGCACGCGGTGCTGGACACCAATGTGCGCCGGGTGTTCGCGCGCGCGGTGGCCGGCCGGCAGTTCCCGCCGAACGCCACCACGGCGGCGGAGCGCAAGCTCGCGCGGCAGTTGCTGCCCGAGGACGAGAAGCTGGCGGCGCGCTGGGCGGCGGCCACGATGGAGCTGGGTGCGCTGCTGTGCACGGCGCGTGCTCCGGAGTGCGGGCGCTGCCCGATCGCCGCGCAGTGTGCCTGGCGGCGGGCCGGGTCGCCGGCGCACGACGGTCCGGCGCGTCGTACGCAGACGTATGCCGGTACGGACCGGCAGGTGCGGGGCAAGCTGCTCGCGGTGCTGCGCGAGGCGGTGTCGCCGGTGCCGCAGCAGGCGCTGGACGCGGTGTGGGACGAGCCGGTGCAGCGGGCGCGGGCGCTGGACGGGCTGGTCTCGGACGGTTTGGTGGAGCCGCTCGGCGGTGGCCGCTATCGGTTGCCGCTCACGTAGTGCGGCGCTCACGCGTACGCGATTGCCTGTAAGACGGAGGAAGGGCGCGGTCACTTCGGCGGCCGCGCCCTTCGGCGTCGGGCGGCCCTGGCTGACCGGGTGTCACCTTTCGCCGTACTTGACCGGAAAGCGCCCCCGATACGACCGGAAGAAGACCTTCCCTTTGTGCGATGACCCCCGCGTCACGGCCGGTCGGCCTTTCGGCGGGGGTGCTCCTCCCTCCGGAGGATGACGTGCGGCAGGCCGTCGTCCGTCCGAGGTATGACCCCTGGCGGGCTGTTACACAACCGAGGGTTTTCCGTGCACTCGCTGTGGGGCCGACGCACATTACGCCGCAACACCCCCTCCGTAGCGTCTTCCTCGTGCTGGAGATGACCGCCAGCACGGTCAACGTGGGGAATCGTAAGCGGATCGGAGGCGTCGACATGGCGACCAGCGGCGGCAAGGTACTGGACTTCGAAGAGTACGTGCGTACCCGGCAGGAGGCCCTGCTGCGCAGCGCCCGGCGCCTGGTGCCCGACCCGGTCGACGCCCAGGATCTGCTGCAGACGGCACTGGTCCGCACGTACGGCCGCTGGGACGGCATCGCGGACAAGTCGCTGGCCGACGCCTACCTCCGCCGCGTCATGATCAACACGCGGACCGAGTGGTGGCGGGCGCGCAAGCTGGAAGAGGTGCCCACCGAGCAGCTTCCGGACGCGAGCGTGGACGACGGCACGGAGCAGCGCGCCGACCGCGCGCTACTGATGGACATCCTCGGGGTGCTGGCTCCCAAGCAGCGCAGCGTCGTCGTGCTGCGACACTGGGAGCAGATGAGCACGGAGGAGACCGCCGCGGCGCTGGGCATGTCCACGGGGACGGTCAAGAGCACGCTGCACCGTGCGCTGGCCCGGCTGCGTCAGGAGCTGCAGATGCGTGACATCGACGCGCGGATGCTGGAGCGCGGCGAGCGGGGGCGGGAGCGGTGCGCGGCCTGACCGGCGGCACGCGGCGCTCCGCGGGCCGGCGAGCGGCACAACCGGCATCACACCACATGCGAGACGAAGTGCGCCTTTACCGATGAAAACGGACACGGCGCCAGGCGCCTTACGGCTCGCAGCGCGACGCGCGACAATCTCCTCAGGAACAGCGGCGGCATCGGCAGCTGTGCGAGCAGCACGGTGAGCGGGAGCGGATTGACCAGGAACAGGTTGACCAGGATCGGGTTGACCAGAGGCGGCGCGGCCACGGCGGGTGTGGCCGCCGTCGGCCTTTTGCTGGCCGGATGCAATCCGGGCGGCGAGGGCGTCCGCAGCGAGGGGTCGGCCGGCACCACCCGCGCGCCCCAGGGCGCGCTGCACACCACCCCCAGCCCGTCGGCGCCCGCCCGCTACAAGAAGGTCGACGCCGTCAAGCTGCTGAAGCACGCCCCGAAGGTCGGCCCGGACGTGAAGAGGTCGCTGGCCAAGCCGTGCGCCGCGGACGAGTACCCGGTCGAGGTGACGTATGCGTCGCTGACCGGCGCGAAGTCGCCCGACGTCATCGTCAACGTCATGACCTGCGCGGATTCCGTCGGCATCGGCGCGTATGTGTTCCGCAGGCGCCCGGGTGCCCCGGACGGGTATGACACCGTGTACGTCAACGAACAGCCGTCGGTCTACGCCGGGGTGAACAAGGGCGACCTGGAGGTCTCCAAGCAGACCTACGCCGCGGGCGACAAGGTGTGCTGCCCCTCCGGCGAGGACGTGGTGACCTACCACTGGGCGGACGGCCGCTTCAGCCAGCGCGGGCGCCCGTACCACACCGACTACAGCAAGACCACCGCCGGCGGCGCCACGCCGGACGACGACACGGGAACGGAGGGCTGAGACCACCGCATGGCCGAGACCCATGTCCTCTTCGTCGAGGACGACGACGTCATCCGCGAGGCCACCCAGCTCGCACTGGAACGCGACGGCTTCACGGTCACCGCGATGCCGGACGGGCTCGCGGGCCTGGAGGCGTTCCGTGCCGACCGACCCGATATCGCGCTGCTCGATGTGATGGTGCCGGGGCTCGACGGCGTCAGCCTGTGCCGGCGCATCCGCGACGAGTCGACCGTCCCCGTGATCATGCTGTCGGCGCGCGCCGATTCGATCGACGTGGTGCTCGGCCTGGAGGCCGGCGCGGACGACTATGTGACCAAGCCGTTCGACGGCGCGGTGCTGGTCGCCCGGATCCGCGCGGTGCTGCGCCGCTTCGGCCACGCCAGCGGTCCGGACCGGGCCGGCGGCGCGTCCGCGGACCCGGCCGACATCCCCGAGCCGGTGCTGCGCTTCGGCGACCTGGAGGTCGACACCGAGGGCATGGAGGTCCGCAAGGGCGGTGCGAACGTCGCCCTGACGCCGACCGAGATGCGGCTGCTGCTGGAGTTCTCCAACGCACCGGGTACGGTCCTCTCGCGCGACCGGCTGCTGGAGCGGGTCTGGGACTACGGCTGGGGCGGCGACACCCGGGTGGTGGACGTCCATGTCCAGCGGTTGCGCGGCAAGATCGGCCAGGACCGGATCGAGACGGTCCGCGGCTTCGGATACAAGCTGAGAGGCTGACACGGCCGGTGGTCAGGCTGGCCCTGCGGACGGGGCTGAGATGGAAGCTCAGCGCCGCGATCGCGCTCGTCGGAGCGCTGGTCGCGATCGCGCTGAGCCTTGTCGTGCACAACGCCGCCCGGCACTCCATGCTCGACAACAGCCGCGACGTGCAGATCGAGCGGCTGAACTTCACCCAGAAGATCTTCATCTCCACCAACCGGCTGCAGTTCGGCGCCAAGATCGACGATCCGGCGCTGCCGGAGGCGCTGCGCGACGAGGTCGAGAAGAACAAGCGCGCCACCTACCTCCAGGACACCGGGCAGACCGCCCCCGAGGTGTGGGCCGCCTCCCCGCTCAGCAACGGCCGGGTGCTGTCCGTCCACGACCGTTTCCCCGACCGCTTCGCCGTCCTCGACGACCTCGACAAGGCGCTGGTCATCGGCTCGACCGCGGTGGTGGTCGGCGGCTGCGCGCTGGGCGTGCTGGTCGGCGGACGGCTCTCCAGGCGGCTGCGCAAGGCGGCCGCGGCGGCCGGCAAGCTCGCGGACGGCGACACCGCCGTCCGCATCCGCGACGAGGTCGGCAGCGGGCGGGTGCGCGACGAGACCGACGACCTGGCCTTCGCCGTGGACGCCATGTCGGACGCCCTCCAGGAACGCATCGAGGCCGAGCGGCGGGTCACCGCCGACATCGCCCACGAGCTGCGCACCCCCGTCACCGGCCTGCTGACCGCCGCCGAACTGCTGCCGCCCGGCCGCCCCTCCGAACTCGTCCGCGACCGCGCGCAGGCGCTGCGCACCCTCGTCGAGGACGTCCTGGAAGTGGCCCGGCTCGACGGCCATGCGGAGCGCGCCGAGCTGCAGGACGTCGCGCTCGGCGAGTTCGTCACCCGGCGGGTGCGCGCCCTCGACCCGGACATCACCGTCGACGTCGTACGGGACGCCGAGGTCACCACCGACCCGCGCCGCCTGGAGCGGATCCTCGGCAACCTGATCGCCAACGCCGCCCGGCACGGCAGGCCGCCCATCGAAGTCACCGTCGAGGGCCGGGTGCTGCGGGTCCGCGACCACGGCACCGGCTTCCCCGAGGCGCTGCTGCGCGAGGGCCCCAGCCGGTTCCGCACCGGCAGCAGCGATCGTGCCGGGCGCGGGCACGGCCTCGGCCTGACCATCGCCGCGGGCCAGGCCCGCGTGCTCGGCGCCCGCCTCACGTTCCGCAACGCGGACGAACTCACCGACGGGTCGACGGGCGCGGTCTCCGTCCTCTGGCTGCCGGAGAATGCCCCGACGAGTACGGGGAGCTTTCCGGTTCTTCATCTGCCTGACCGGTAACGCGGTTGCGTTGCCCCACGTTTTTGGCTCTCCCGCCATGGGTCTTCTCGCCGTGATTCGCCCGCTGCGCGGTGCGCTCGCCGTTGCGCCTGGCGGCGGGCCGGTCCGCTGCGCAGGCCCGTCCCCTCCCGTTGAGGGGTGGGGAAAAGACCGGTGGGGTGCAAGTGGCTGGTCCGGTGCGCGTGGTGATCACACGTAAACGGGTCGCCCCGTAACGACAAAGTGGGGGCGGGCCATCACAACGGCCCGCCCCCACCCACATTCACTTGACTCACTCACGGGAGGGGACGGGCCGGAGGGGCGGGTGTGCGGGACGTAGAGCGAAGCAGTCCCACACACCCGCCCCGGAGGCCCGTCACCGCACCCACAGCCCCGCGCAGCGGACCCGGCCCGCCGCAGGCGCCACGGCGAGCGCACCGCGTAGCGGGCGACAATCGGCGAGCACCCCCCCCCGGAGGGAAAGCCGAAGACGCCGAGATTCAGACCGCTTCGGCGACCAGAACCCGATCCGCCGCCCCCTCTTCGCTCCCGGCGTTCGTCACCGGCCCGCCCCGTAGGGGAACCTCCTTGAGGAACCACGCCGCGGCGAAGCCGATGACGCTGATGGCGGCGCCCCAGAGGAAGACGTGATGCGTGCCGGAGGCCACCGCGTGCGCGTAGGCGTCCTTGATCATCGGGGGGAGCTGGGCGAGGCTCTTGGGGTCCATCTGGGCGCCGCCGCTGGTCATCTTCTCGCCGGCCGTGCCGATCCGTTCGGCCATCGTGGACTGCACCTGGTGGGTGAAGATCGCGCCGAAGATCGCGACGCCGAAGGAGCCGCCGATCGTGCGGAAGAGGGTGGCGGAGGACGAGCCGACGCCCATGTCCTTCATCTCGACGCTGTTCTGGGCGATCAGCATCGTGGTCTGCATCAGGAAGCCCATGCCGGCGCCGAGCACCGCCATGAAGACGCCGGAGGTGAAGCGGGTGGTGCCGGTGTCCATCAGGGACAGCAGGGCCAGGCCCGCGGTGATCAGTCCGCCGCCGACGACGACGAAGATCTTGTACTTGCCGGTCCGGGTGGTGACCCGGCCGGCGAAGAGCGAGACGGCCATCATGGCGAGCAGCATCGGCAGGAGCAGCAGGCCCGAGTTGGTGGCCGAGGCGCCCTGGACGGTCTGCTGGAAGAGCGGCAGGAACGTCATCGACCCGAACATCACGAAGCCGACCAGGAAGCCGATGAGGGTGACGAGGGAGAAGTTGCCGTTGCGGAAGATGTGCAGCGGCAGCACCGGCTCGCTGACCTTGCGCTCGACGATCACGAAGAGGGCGAGGGCGACCACGCCGAGGATGCCGAGGCCGATGATCTGGCCGGAGAGCCAGGCGTACTCGGTGCCGCCCCAGGTGGTGATGAGCACCAGCGAGGTGATGCCGAGGGTGAGCAGCGCGGCGCCGGCGTAGTCGATGCGGGTCTGTGCGCGCTTCTTCGGCAGGTGCAGCACGGCGGTCACCATGACCAGGGCGATCGCGCCGAGCGGCAGGTTGATGTAGAAGCTCCAGCGCCAGCCGAGGTGGTCGGTGATGGTGCCGCCGACGAGCGGTCCGCCGATCATGGCGACGGCCATGACGCCGGCCATCATGCCCTGGTACTTGCCGCGTTCCCGCGGCGGGATCAGGTCACCGATGATCGCCATGACGCCGACCATCAGTCCGCCGGCGCCCAGGCCCTGGACGGCGCGGAAGCCGATCAGCTGCCCCATGTCCTGTGCCATGCCGGACAGCGCGGAGCCGATCAGGAAGAGCACGATGGACGACAGGAAGACGCCCTTGCGTCCGTACATGTCGCCGAGCTTGCCCCAGATCGGCGTGGAGGCGGCGGTGGCCAGGGTGTAGGCGGTGACGACCCAGGACAGGTGGTCCATCCCGCCCAGTTCGCCGACGATCGTGGGCATCGCGGTGCCGACGATCATGTTGTCCAGCATCGCGAGCAGCATCGCGATCATCAGTGCGAAGAGCACCACGCGGACGCCGGCCGGCTTTTTGGCCGTGCCCGGGTCCGGTGCGGTGTCCGGTCCTGCGGTGGTCGTCATCTGCTTGTCCCCCGTCGGGGTCGCGGGTCGCGACTTCCCCATCACTCACTCCTACTTACTTGCCGCCCGGCTAGTTCAGTACAGTACGGAAGGTAAGCGGACAACTAGCCGGGCGTCAAGTAAGTTTCTCGGGTGCCCGGCCGGGCAGCCCTCCGACCAGGACCGACAACGCAGGAGAGAGCACCATGAGCACACAGGCGCGCAAGGGAAACACCCGCCAGCGCATCCAGGACGTCGCTCTGGAGCTGTTCTCCGAGCAGGGCTACGACAAGACGTCGCTGCGTGAGATCGCGGAGCGGCTGGAGGTCACCAAGGCGGCGCTCTACTACCACTTCAAGACCAAGGAAGACATCGTCATCAGCCTGTTCCAGGACCTGAGCAGGCCCATCGACGAGCTGATCGCCTGGGCCGAGGAGCAGCCGCGCACCCTGGAGACCAAGCAGGAGCTGATCCGCCGCTACAGCGAGTCGCTGCGCTCGGCCGAGCCCCTCTTCCGGTTCATGCAGGAGAACCAGGCGGAGGTGCGCAATCTGAGCATCGGCGAGACCTTCAAATCGCGGATGCTGGCGCTCTTCGGGCTCCTCAAGGAGCCCGACGCGGAGCTGACGGATCAGGTGCGCTGCATCACGGCGCTGTTCTCCATGCATGCGGGCATGTTCGTGATGCAGGGAGTGAGCGGCGACCCCGAGGAGAAGCGCAAGGCCGTCCTCGAGGTCGCCACAGAACTGGTCACGGCGGCGAACCCGCCGAACCGCCGGCCAGCCCGGCCGGACTCAGCTCAGACGGCGTCGCCGTGAGCCCGCAGGAATCCGGTCGGCTCGATGCCCGACCCGTAGTCGGGGCCGGTGCGGACCTCGAAGTGCAGGTGGGGACCGGTGGAGTTACCCGTGCTGCCGGACAGGCCGATCTGCTGGCCGGCGCCGACCTGCTGGCCGACCTGGACCTGTATCTGTGACAGGTGCGCGTACTGGGTGTACGTGCCGTTGTCGTGCTGGATCACGATGGCGTTGCCGTAGGCCGGGCCGTCACCGCCACCCCAGGGGCCGGCCTTGACGACGGTGCCCTTGTGGACGGCCTTGACGGGGGTACCGGTCGGCACGACGAAGTCCTGGCCACTGTGCTTGTGCGACCAGTGGCTGCCGGCGATGCCGAAGGGCTCGCCCAGCGTGTAGTTGCTGACCGGCTTGACCCAGGCGTCGGGCTTCACGGCCGCTTCCTTCTTGGCCTTGACGGCGGCGGCCTTCGCGGCGGCCGCGGACTTCACCTGCGCGTCGGCCTGCGCGGTCACGGCGGAACCGACACCCGAGGTGAGGTTCTGCAGGCCCGTGTCGGCGGCGCCGGCAATACCGGCACCCAGGGCGGCGGCAACACCGGCACCGGCGGCGACGACGGCCACGCGATTGCGCAGGGCGGTCTTCTTGGCATTACGGAGAGCGGTGAACTTCGACATGCGGGTTTTCCTCCAGTGAATTGCTGACTTCCCGGCTGCGGTCCGGGATTGCCATTCCTTGGTAACCCGCCTTTGCCGCCCCGCCAAGGGGCCTTTCTACTAACCAGGTCCGTACCAAGAGGGGGGTGAACGGGGCCCTTGCGTGCCCTCCGGAGCACCGTACGAAACACTCAAAATCGGACATCTCGCACCCGCTCGCGAGTCTCCTCCAGGGCACTTGAACAGGCATTTTCGCCATATGTCGCATGGGCGGCGCCCCTCTCGCCCCGGCCGACCCCCGCGCCCCCCACTCCTCGGCGCCGCGACCCCCGCACTCCCGCCGCCGACTCCCCCTAATGTTTTTAGTAGGCCCCAAATCGGCTGTGCGCCATGTCACCGATAAACAAGATCCAATGCCTTTTCGCGCCCCATTCGGGCGCCCGATCCGGGTCTTGGGTGTCTGTGACGCGGACAACTCCCGACCTCGCGGAGTCACCTCCGCGGCGCTTTGCGGCCCGGGTTATCCGCGCTTTGTGACCCGGGTTACCCGGCATTTGTGACGTGGGTTACTCGGGCTTTGCGTTCCGGGTTGCCGAGGCTTTGCGGCCTGGCTTACCCGGGATTACTAAATGTCCGAATTGAGGGTGGATGGGGGGTCGGTTTCCGTGACCGCCACCACAGCGCCCGGTACCGCCACACCGCCCGGCACCGCCACAGGCCGCCACAGGCCACCACAGGCCACCACAGGCCACCAGGTCACAGGCTCGCCGCCGTCCCCGGTCGTACCGCCGCCGGGCCACAAGCACGCCGCCGCACCCCGATCGCACCGCCACCGCCACTGCCCCGCCCCTGCCCCTGTCCCCCTCCCCGCCCGCGATCTGGCCGATCCCCGCCCGCTGACCCGACCGCCGCCGTGCCTGCCCCTCTAGCCTGGCCGACGGCAGCACCGGCCAGGGGGAGGGCGACCGCACGATGGACCCGTCAGCACTGGGGATCCGGCTCGCCTCCGGCGTGATCGCCCCGCTCGTGCGCAGGCTCTTCGTCCAGGAGGGGCCGGGCGCCGGCCTGGTGGACCGGCCGGTGCGGATCTCGGGGCTGGTCACCTTCACGGGCGAGAAGCGGACCCTCGCCGAGAAGGACCTGCACCGGCTCGCCCGGGAACTGGTGGACCGGGCCGTACGGTCCGCGGGTCCCGGTGAGCGCCCGCTGCCCGCGGACGAGGAGCCCACCGTGGCCGGTGCCCTGGCCGCCACGCTGCGCGGCCTCGGCACCCTCGACATGGACGACGTCCAGGCCGTCCAGCTGGGAGCCGACGCCCTCGCCGAGCGCCTGAGGGCGGCGAGCCCCGCCGCCGTCCGCGGCCTGACCAGGGACGCCGAGCTGCTGCACGACACCCTGCTCGGCCTCGCCTGCCTGCACATCGTGCACTTCTTCACCCAGCGGTCCGCCTTCGTGGCCCGCACCCTCGTGGCGCAGAGCCGGACCCTCGACGGCCTGGTCACCGCCATGGACGCCGTCCTCGCGCGGCACCCCTCCCCGCAGGCCGCCGACACCGCCTTCGAACGCGGCTACCTCGCCTACCTGGACCGCAAGCACGGCCGGCTGACCATCTACGGCATCGACCTCTCCCGCTCCCCGGACCGCTGGCCGCTGGACGCGGCGTATCTGAGCCTGGCGGCGACCGCCCCGGCCGCCCCCGAGGCCACCGCCGCCGGTCCCCTCCACGACGAGGCCGGCCCGCAGCCCGGACCGCCCGCGCCCCTGCCCGTCCCCGCCGACCAGGCCCTGGCCGGCCGCGACCGGGTGCTGCTGCGCGGGGTCGCGGGATCCGGCAAGAGCACCCTCGTCCAGTGGCTGGCCGTCTCGTGCACCAAGCCCCCCGGCGAGACGGCCCTCCCCCACCTCTACGGCCGGATCCCCTTCGTCCTCCCCCTGCGCACCCTCACCCGCGACGGGGCGCCCCTGCCCACCCCCGAACGGTTCCTCGCCGCCGTCGGCTGCCCCGTGTCCGGCTCGCAGCCCGACGGCTGGGCCGACCGCGTGCTGGCCGGCGGGCGGGCGCTCCTCCTGGTCGACGGCCTGGACGAGATCCCCGAGCGGGAGCGCGAGCCCACCCGCCGCTGGCTGCGCGACCTGTCCGACGCCTTCCCCGGCAACCTGTGGCTGGTCACCTCCCGCCCCTCCGCCGTACGCGACGACTGGCTCGCCGCCGACGGCTTCGGCGAACTCACGCTGTCGGCCATGAGCCGCGCCGAGGTCGCCGCGTTCATCGGACGCTGGCACGCCGCGGCCCGCCGCGACGCCGAGGACCCCGCACGCCTCGACGCCTACGAGCAGTCCCTCCTCGCCGCCGTCCACACCACACAGGACCTTGCCCGGCTCGCCACCAACCCCCTCATGTGCGGCCTGATCTGCGCCCTGCACCGGGACCGCCGCGGCTATCTGCCCACCGGCCGCAAGGAGCTCTACGACGCCGCCCTGGGCATGCTGCTCTCCCGCCGGGACCGCGAGCGCGGCATGGCCGCCCCCACGGGCATCGAGCTGAGCGACGAGCCGCAGATCCAGCTCCTCCAGCGGCTCGCGTACTGGCTCATCCGCAACGGCCGCAACGAACTCGACCGCGAACGGGCCGAGCGCATCGTCGGCGAGGCCCTGCCGGCCGTGCCCGCCGCCGCGGAACAGGGCGACGCGACGGCCATTTTCCGCCATCTCCTGCTGCGCAGCGGCCTCCTGCGCGAACCGGCCGCCGGCTCCGTCGACTTCGTCCACCGGACCTTCCAGGACTACCTGGGCGCCAAGGCCGCCGTGGAGGACGGGGATTTCGGGCTGCTGGTGGCGCACGCGGAGGACTCCCAGTGGGAGGACGTGATCCGCATGGCGGTGGCCCACGCCCGGCCGCGCGAACGGGCGGAGATCCTGCGGGGGTTGCTCGCCCGGGGGGACGGCATCGAGGACGACGCCGCTCGCCTGCGCGTCCATCTCCTGGCGATGGCAGGCCTGGAACACGCTACTGAGCTGGATCCGCGGGTGCGGGAGGAGGTGAACGAGCGGGCACGGGCGATCCTGCCGCCCCGAAGCCGCGAGGAAGCCAGGCTTCTGGCCGAGGTGGGTCACCTCGTCCTCGGGCTGCTGCCGGGGCCGGAGGGTCTGGAGGAGGACGAGGCACAGGAGGTGATCGCCACCGCCGCGCTCATCGGGTCGGACGCGGCGCTGGAGGTGATCAAGCGCTTCCGCTGCCACTCCGCCACCGGGGTAAGGTATCAACTCGCGCATTCCTGGCACGCGTTCGACACCGAACGTTATGCCGAGGAGGTCATGCGGAACCTCGACACCGACACGTCCGTCACGGTCGTCAACGCCGGCGAACTGCACACCCTGCAAGCACTGGGAGGGCGGCCGCGCACCGAGGTGACCGGGCCCTTCACCGCCCGGGAACTCCTCGCATCCCTGGACACCCGCCAGATCACACATCTGACGCTCACCGACAATCCCGTGATCGACGACTTGGCCTTCATCCGGAAGTTCCCGGCGCTCGAGTCACTGACGGTTCAGGACTGTCCCTCGGTCTGCAGCCTCGCTCCGCTCCAGGACCTGCCCCTTCGCTCGCTGGCCATCGCCGGGGCAGGCGACAGGGCGATTCCCCTCCATGGACTCGATGGTCTGCACCACCCGACGTTCTTGATGCTTCTCGCTGGGATGCCGACGGACGGCATGGCCGCGCTCCCCTCCCGTGCCCCGTTGACTGGTCTGGCGCTCGGGCAGCCCATCGGCGCCGACTTCACCCGAGTGACCTCCTGGCCCCGCTTGGAAAGCATCCAGCTGCTCCGCATCAGCAATGAGTTCGCCGAGGAGCAGTGGCATGCCCTCACCCGCCTCTCTAGGCTGAAGCGCTTTTCCTTCGGCCTGGCCGAAGACCACGTCCCCTTGCGGGTTCCCCCGGACCTTCGTCTTCCCCAGGTGGAAACCCTGAGCCTCCTCAACCCGGCACGCCGCCCCGCTTCCGACCTGAGCCACACGCTGGAGACGGTTCTCCCGGCCTTCCCCGGCGTACGCACGCTCCAGCTCTACGGCGCACACGCCCCCTCCATCACTCTCCCTTCCCTGTCAGCCCTCCCCGACCTCCAGGAGGTTTATCTCTCCTACGTCCGCCCAGAGGCCAGCCCTCCCTTTCCTCCCCATGTCAAAGTCACCCTCTACCCCCGTCCCCGTACATAGGCGGGCCGGTGTCCTCGGCCCATCCCCGATATGTGCGCGGCCGACGGGTGCCCGCCCGCATCTGCTGATCGCCGGCCTTTTGCTTCCGGGTTACTTCCGGCCACCCCAACCGACGGCATCTTCGCCGCCGAGCCACTCCCCCGATGGCCTCTCGCTTACGGCCGCGGGGTTCCCGGGCTTTCCCCGGAGTGGCTGTCGTCCTTTCCGGAACGGGACGTGCTCCGGAGGTGCTGGTGCGCCGCCCGTGTATTCCGCGGGGCCCGGCGTTGCCGGCGAAATGGGTGCCGTGTGCAGGGAGCGGCCGGGCATCGGCGGCGTTGTCCAGAAACGGCCGAAAATGACCTAGCAATTTCGGAGCTGAATTTCTCCGCCGCATACGGAACTGCCCCGGAACCGTGAGAAACGATTCCGGGGCAGTGCCGTGTGTGCGATTTACGCGGTGCCGTCAGGCGTCCTTGCTCAGGTTCGGGCCCGAGCCGCCGGTGGCGGACTCGATCGGCGGGGCGTCGGGCAGGGCCGACTTCTCCTCGCCGCGGAAGGTGAACTTGGCGGTGTCACCCTCGCCCTCGACGTCGACGACCACGATGTGGCCGGGACGCAGCTCGCTGAAGAGGATCTTCTCCGAGAGGGCGTCCTCGATCTCGCGCTGGATCGTGCGGCGCAGCGGACGGGCGCCGAGCACCGGGTCGTACCCGCGCTTGGCGAGCAGCGACTTGGCCTCGCCGCTGAGCTCGATGCCCATGTCGCGGTCCTTGAGCCGCTCGTCCACCTTGGCGATCATGAGGTCGACGATCTGGATGATGTCTTCCTCGGTGAGCTGGTGGAAGACGACGGTGTCGTCCACACGGTTGAGGAACTCGGGGCGGAAGTGCTGCTTGAGCTCTTCGTTGACCTTGTTCTTCATCCGCTCGTAGCTGGACTTGGTGTCGCCCTGGGCCGCGAAGCCGAGGTTGAAGCCCTTGGAGATGTCCCGGGTGCCGAGGTTGGTCGTCATGATGATGACCGTGTTCTTGAAGTCCACGACCCGGCCCTGGGAGTCGGTCAGGCGACCGTCCTCCAGGATCTGCAGCAGCGAGTTGAAGATGTCCGGGTGGGCCTTCTCGACCTCGTCGAAGAGCACGACGGAGAACGGCTTGCGGCGCACCTTCTCGGTGAGCTGGCCGCCCTCTTCGTAGCCGACGTAGCCGGGGGGCGAACCGAACAGCCGGGAGACGGTGTGCTTCTCGCTGAACTCCGACATGTCGAGGGAGATCAGCGCGTCCTCGTCGCCGAAGAGGAACTCCGCCAGCGTCTTGGACAGCTCGGTCTTACCGACACCGGACGGGCCGGCGAAGATGAACGAGCCACCGGGACGCTTGGGGTCCTTCAGGCCGGCACGGGTACGGCGGATGGCCTGGGAGAGCGCCTTGATGGCGTCCTTCTGGCCGATGACGCGCTTGTGGAGCTCGTCCTCCATGCGCAGCAGCCGCGAGGACTCCTCCTCGGTGAGCTTGAAGACCGGGATGCCGGTGGCCGTGGCCAGGACCTCGGCAATCAGCTCCTCGTCCACCTCGGCGACGACGTCCATGTCGCCGGCCTTCCACTCCTTCTCCCGCTTCGCCTTGGCGGCCAGGAGCTGCTTCTCCTTGTCGCGCAGGCCCGCGGCCATCTCGAAGTCCTGCGAGTCGATCGCGGACTCCTTCTCCCGGCGCACATCGGCGATCTTCTCGTCGAATTCGCGCAGGTCCGGCGGTGCGGTCATGCGGCGGATCCGCATCCGGGAGCCGGCCTCGTCGATCAGGTCGATCGCCTTGTCCGGCAGGAAGCGGTCGGAGATGTAGCGGTCGGCGAGGGTGGCCGCGGCGACCAGCGCGGAGTCCGTGATGGAGACGCGGTGGTGCGCTTCGTAGCGGTCCCGCAGACCCTTGAGGATCTCGATGGTGTGCGGGAGCGACGGCTCGGCGACCTGGATCGGCTGGAAGCGGCGCTCCAGGGCCGCGTCCTTCTCCAGGTGCTTGCGGTACTCGTCGAGCGTGGTGGCGCCGATGGTCTGCAGCTCGCCTCGCGCCAGCATGGGCTTGAGGATGCTCGCGGCGTCGATCGCGCCCTCGGCGGCGCCCGCACCCACCAGGGTGTGGAGCTCGTCGATGAACAGGATGATGTCGCCGCGGGTGCGGATCTCCTTGAGGACCTTCTTCAGGCGCTCCTCGAAGTCACCGCGGTAGCGGGAGCCGGCGACCAGGGCACCGAGGTCGAGGGTGTAGAGGTGCTTGTCCTTGAGGGTCTCGGGCACCTCGCCCTTGACGATGGCCTGCGCCAGGCCCTCGACGACCGCCGTCTTGCCGACGCCGGGCTCGCCGATGAGGACCGGGTTGTTCTTGGTACGGCGGGAGAGCACCTGCATGACCCGCTCGATTTCCTTCTCGCGCCCGATGACCGGGTCGAGCTTGGTCTCGCGGGCGGCCTGCGTCAGGTTGCGGCCGAACTGGTCCAGGACGAGGGAGGTCGAGGGGGTGCCCTCGGCGGGGCCGCCGGCGGTGGCGGCCTCCTTGCCCTGGTAGCCGGAGAGCAGCTGGATGACCTGCTGCCGCACCCGGTTCAGATCGGCGCCCAGCTTCACCAGGACCTGGGCGGCGACGCCCTCGCCCTCGCGGATCAGGCCGAGCAGGATGTGCTCCGTACCGATGTAGTTGTGGCCGAGCTGGAGGGCCTCGCGGAGCGAGAGCTCCAGGACCTTCTTGGCACGGGGGGTGAAGGGGATGTGCCCGGACGGGGCCTGCTGGCCCTGGCCGATGATCTCCTCCACCTGCTGGCGGACCGCCTCGAGCGAAATCCCGAGGCTCTCCAGGGCCTTAGCGGCGACACCCTCACCCTCATGGATCAGGCCCAGGAGGATGTGCTCGGTGCCGATGTAGTTGTGGTTGAGCATCCGGGCTTCTTCCTGAGCCAGGACGACAACCCGCCGCGCACGGTCGGTGAACCTCTCGAACATCGTTAATCGCTCCTCAGAGCGGTCAGGCAGTTAGGGGTCGGTCCCCTCCCTGTCCTTCCGCATGCTAGTCCCGCGGGGCGGGACAGCTCATTCCAACTGCCGACACCCGTCCGGATCACCCCCGCTCCGGCGGGGAAATTTACTGCCGAACAGCTGACATCTGCTCCAACTCGATGGTGCGAGACGATGTTCCCGCAGGCCAGGTATATACGCCCACTGCCACTACGCCCGTGGCGAACGCGCCCCGTACCGACACGCCGTCCGCCGTCGGCCCTCGGCCCGGCGGAGGCGCCTCGGGCGCCGGTCACACCGTCTCTTCCCACTGACACTGTCTTACCCGCCGGCACTGACACTCCATGCGGCGCAGGGCCCTTCCATCCGCTACGGGCGAACATCCGCACGCCACCGAAAGCCCCTCGCGCCCTCTTGCGCGGGCACGCTGCGTATCGCAGGTTCCACTCAGCGTAACTTCCGGGGTGGTGGGGAGTTGCACGGGGCATGGCCCGCGTGCTTCCGCGCCCCCGCAGCCCCTTCGCCCCCGTCACGCCTCCCGTTCCCCGCGCCGCGCTTCGCCGCCGGTACGAGGAGGAGCTGGGCTGGCCGACCACCGCCACGGGGCCGGTGGAGCTGCTGACGGGGCTGCGCTTCGACGTCCTGGAGATGCCGGCCGATGCGGGGGGTGCCGTATTGCGGCGGCTGCCGCGCACCGGCCCCGTGGCGCTGGTCCGGGCCGGAAGCGGCGGGAAACATCCGGCTGATCGGCCGAAATTGTTCATGCTCATCGCGGCCGGGGGTGCGGAGGAACTTCCGGGAATCCTGGAATGGCTGGAGTGGGGTGCTCTGGCGGCGGATCTCACGGCGCGGGGGGCCGGGGACCGGATGCCCGCTCCGGCGTTCCCGGGCGGCCCGGGACGGTCATACGGATTCGGCTCGTGGGAGGCCGCGGGGTGGGTGCGGCCTCCCCGGCCCGGGTACGAGGCGGGGAATTCCCTGCCCACCACGGGGTTCGGGACAGGAATCGGGGACGTTGGGGGCGCCCCCGACCTCGTACGGCTCGTGAGCGCGGCGGCGACGGAGTGCCACCGTGCCCGGTTGCGGCGTGCTCGTAATGCCCAATCGGACCGCGCGAACGGCGATCAGCCGTTGGCCTTCTCGAATGCCTCGCGAATGTCGGCGGGGACGCGGCCGCGGTCATTGACGTTGTAGCCGTTCTCCTTCGCCCAGGCGCGGATCTTCGCAGTGTCCTGGCTGCCGCCGGAAGCGGCGCCGCGCGACTTGCCGCGGCCCGAAGAAGCGCGGCCACCGGTGCGGCGACCCGCCTTCACGAAGTCGGCAAGCGAGTCACGCAGCTTCTGCGCGTTGCCCTCGGAGAGGTCGATCTCGTAGGACTTGCCGTCGAGAGCGAACGTCACCGTCTCGTCCGCCTCGCCACCGTTGAGGTCGTCGACAAGAAGAACCTGAACCTTCTGTGCCACCGGTTTCCCTTTCATCGAATGCGGATTACGACGGAAAGCAAACCGCTTTTCCGGGAAAAACACAAACCCTTGGGTAGGGTTCACTTGCCCGCAGACCGGGGAACGCATGCTTCCGTAGCCATGAGATAGGGGAGCGATTCGGACATAGAACACTCATCACAGGTGCAGAAGCATCCGGCTGTTACCCAGGGTGTTGGGCTTCACTCGTTCGAGGCCCAGGAACTCCGCAACGCCCTCGTCATAGGAACGCAGCAGCTCACTGTAGACATCACCGTCTACCGGAGCTTCGCCGATCTCCACGAAGCCGTGCTTGGTGAAGAAGTCGACTTCGAAGGTGAGACAGAAAATGCGCCGCACTCCGAGCCAGCTGGCAGTGCGCAGCAGCTTCTCCAGGACTTGGTGGCCGACGCCCGATCCCTTCAGGCGCGGATCCACGGCCAGGGTGCGGACCTCGGCGAGGTCTTCCCACATGACGTGGAGCGCTCCGCAGCCGACGACCTCGGCGTCTTCGTCCCGCTCGGCCACCCAGAACTCCTGGATGTCCTCGTAAAGCGTGACGGTGGCTTTGTCGAGGAGGATCCCGTCGCGCGAGTAGGAGTCGATGAGGCGGCGTACGGCCGGGACATCGGCGGTCCTGGCGCGGCGGACGGTGAGCCCTTTTGAATGCGGAGGCATGCCGGGACGCTATCGCCCGTTGCCGGTGGCATCCGCCCCGGGTTCATCCCCTTCGGCCGGCCCGGCTTCCCCGGTGCCTTCCGCTGCCGCCGCCGCTTCGTCTTGTTGTGCGGGAGCGGCCTGTGCGGGCTGTGGTGTCTGTTGTTCCGTACCGTCCGCGGGTTCGTCGACTTGCACCATCCGTACGGCGTCGCGCAGGGCGTGCCGTTGTTCCGGCGACATCATGCCGAAGAAGGCGACAAGGGCGGCCGCGGGGTTGTCGCTGGCGGACCATGCTTCGTTCATGAGTGCGGCCGCGTAGGCGGCGCGGGTGGAGACCGCCTCATATCGATAGGCGCGGCCTTCTGCTTCGCGGCGCACCCAGCCCTTCTGGTGCAGGTTGTCCAATACGGTCATGACCGTGGTGTAGGCGATCGACCGTTCCTTCTGCAGGTCTTCCAGGACTTCTCGGACGGTGACCGGGCGGTTCCACTCCCAGACACGCGTCATGACCGCGTCTTCCAGATCACCCAAGCGTCTCGGCACACAAGAACAATAGTGGGAGATGTCGCGAATGCCCGTTGATCTCGTGGCGTTTGGGACGGAAAAAGGCGGTACGGCCCGGGAGGGAGCCTCCGGGGCCGTACGGTGCGCCGCGGGCCGCCCGGCGGGCGGCGGGCGGCTCAGGCGCCGTGCGCCGTGGCCTCCTGGCCGGTGGATTCGGTGCGGGAGAGCGCGGCGTCCACGGCGGCGTCCTCCTTGGCCTTGTTCGCCCCGCCCTGGCTCTTGACGATCGTCACGATCAGGGCGGTGAAGGCCACGGCCATCACTACCGGCGGGAGCAGCGCTGCGACGTAATCCATGGCGTTCGGCCTCCTTTGGGCGGGGAGATTCCAGAGTACGCAGCGCTCAGGCGGTGCGGCTCTCGGGGGGCGGAGCGGGGCGCCGCCGGGGCGGGAACACCTCTCCGGGGGTGGGGATCGGCCGGTCCCTGCGCGGCGCCTTGGGGGACGCCGGCGCGGGCCGGGGCTTGCGCTCCGGTTCGGGCTTCCGCTCGGGCTCGGGCTCGCGCCCGTCGCGGGCCGCCGAGCGGCCGCCGGGCAGCGCGCGCAGCCGGGTCCGTACGGACTGTTCGGCCAGTTGCTCGCAGTGCCGCAGCAGGGCGCCGCGGCGTTCGCGCTCGGCCCGGCCGGCCGGGGAGGCGGTCAGGGAGCGCAGGGCGGCGAGGTCGTCGGGGCCGGGGACGTGACCGGCCGAGAGCGCCTCGGCCAGCTGCGCGAGGTAGCCGGTGGCCGAGCCGGGCAGGGCGTCGCGGTAGCGGGCGAGGTCGGCGAGGAGGAAGGCGCGCAGCCGGCCGCCTTCGCGGACCGCCTCGTCGACCGCCTCGGCCAGCCGGAGATATTCCTGGATGTCCTGCGACCACTCGGGCCCGGAGGCGCCGAGCGGGGCGGGGTGGGGCGTCGTCTGCAGGGCATGGGCGAGGGCGCGACGGAGCACACGCAACTCATCGGCGCTGAACGCCATGCCGCCGCGGGTTCCGTTTGGCATTGGCATGTGGCGACTTTACGACCGTTTCCGACAAAAGCCGCTTAATTCGTGAACGGTGGCGCGGCAGCGAGCCGCACCACCGCACACCGCGCGCCGGAAAAGGCACCCGGCCGGGGAATGCGCACGGGCCCGGAATGCGCCGCGGCGGTGCGGACCGCCCGCCCGCACCCGCCGGGCGCCTTGTCACGACCGGGCGATGTTCCGCTCGTAGACCAGCCGCAGCCCGATCAGGGTGAGCCACGGCTCGTGCGAGTCGATCACCGACGATTCGCCGAGGACCATCGGCGCCAGCCCGCCGGTGGCGATCACGGTCACCTCGTCCGGGTCCTCGGCCAGCTCGCGCGCCATCCGCTGCACCACGCCGTCGACCTGGCCCGTGAAGCCGTAGAGGATGCCGGACTGCATGGCCTCCACGGTGTTCTTGCCGATGACGCTGCGCGGCCGGGCCAGTTCGATCTTGCGGAGCTGGGCACCCTTGACGCCCAGCGCGTCCACGGAGATCTCGATGCCCGGGGCGATCACGCCGCCGACGTACTCGCCGCGCGCGCTGACCGCGTCGAAGGTGGTGGCCGTGCCGAAGTCGACGACCACCGCGGGGCCGCCGTAGAGCTCGACGGCCGCCAGGGCGTTGATGATCCGGTCGGCGCCGACCTCCTTCGGGTTGTCCATGAGGATCGGCACGCCCGTCTTGACGCCCGGCTCCACCAGGACCGCGGGCACGTCGCCGTAGTAGCGGCGGGTCACCTCGCGCAGCTCGTGCAGGACGGAGGGGACCGTGGAGCAGATGGAAATGCCCTCGATGCCGTCGCCCAGGTCGTCGCCGAGCAGCGGGTGCATGCCCATCAGGCCCTGCAGGAGGACGGCGAGCTCGTCGGCGGTGCGCCGGGCGTCGGTGGAGATCCGCCAGTGCTCGACGATCTCCTCGCCGTCGAACAGGCCGAGAACGGTGTGGGTGTTTCCCACGTCGATGGTCAGCAGCATGCTCCGCACCGCCTCCGGGTCATGTCGCGCCCGGCAGGACCGCCCTGGGCGGCGGGCGGTCGGGGGGCTCCTGCGTCGATGGTCGCGGGCATGACGGTCAGCCGTCCTCGCGCGCGTCGCCGTCCGCGCCCCGGGCACCGGACCCGTCGTCCTCGCGCAGGTCGAGGCCGATGTCGAGGACCGGGGAGGAGTGCGTGAGGGCACCCACCGCGAGGTAGTCGACGCCGGCCTCGGCGTAGGTGCGGGCGTTGTCCAGGGTCAGCCGGCCCGACGACTCCAGCATGGCGCGCCCGGCGACCAGCTCCACGGCCTCGCGGGTCTGCTCCGGGGTGAAGTTGTCCAGCAGGATCAGGTCGGCGCCCTCGGCGAGGATCGGCGGGATCTGGTCGATCCGGTCGACCTCCACCTCGATCGGCACCCCGGGGAACTCGGACCGTACGGCCGTGAACGCCGCGGCGACGCCGCCCGCCGCGACCACGTGGTTGTCCTTGATCAGCGCCGCGTCGGACAGCGACATCCGGTGGTTGACGCCGCCGCCGCAGCGCACCGCGAACTTCTCCAGGGCGCGCAGCCCCGGCGTCGTCTTGCGGGTGTCGCGGACCTTGGTCTTCGTCCCGTCGAGGGCGTCGGCCCAGGCCCGGGTGGCGGTCGCGATGCCCGACAGGCGGCCCAGGATGTTCAGCGCGCTGCGCTCGGCGGTGAGCAGGTCGCGGGTGCGGGTGGTGACGCTCAGCAGCGGGGTGCCGGCCGCGACGCGGTCGCCGTCCTCGACGTGCCGCTCGACGGCGAACTCGTCGGTGCACACGATCGACAGCACCGCTTCGGCGATCCGCAGCCCGGCGACCGTGCCGGCCTCACGGGCCGTGAAGTCGCCGGTGGCGACCGCGTCCTCGGGGACGGTGGCCACGGTCGTGACGTCCACGCCCTGGTCGAGGTCCTCCTCGATGGCCAGGTGCGCGAGGTCCTCGACCTGGACGGGGTCGAGTCCGGCGGCCACCAGGAGGGCGGCCAGGTCGGGGTCGAGGCCGCAGGTCAGCGGGTCGAGTTCGTAGGCGCCCTCGTCGCCGCCGCAGCCGCAGGCGTCGCCGCAGCCTCCGGGGGCGCCGTCGGCGGGCCGGCCGATCTGGAGGAGGGGGAGGTCGTCGCGGGTGCTGCTCACGGGCTGGGCTCCGTTTTCGGGGAGTCGGGCGGGGGGTTGCGGGGTGCTGTCCCGGCGGGCGGCGGGTCCGGCGGGCCGGTGGCCGACGGCGAGCCGCCGGGCGCCGGGGGACCGGTGGTCAGGGGCGGGGTGGGCGGTCATCGGCGGTCACGGGGCCGTGGTCGGCGGGAAGCCGGCGGTCGCCGTCGTACGGAGGGTCAGCGCGCGGTCCGCGTCCAGGGTGATGCGGAAGTGCCGGCGCCAGGAGGCATCGTCGCGGTCCGGGTGGTCCTCGCGCCAATGGCAGCCGCGGGTCTCCGCGCGGCGCTGCGCGGCGGCCACCAGCACCCGGGCGACGCACAGGAGGTTGGTCGCCTCCCACGCCTCCACGCCGGGCTCGGGGGACTTGTGGGCGGTCCCGGCGCTCGCCCGGGTCGCCTCGCGGTGGATGCGGTCCAGTTCGGCGGCGGCCCGCGCGAGGCTCTCGGCGCTGCGCAGCACGCCCGCCCCGGCGCTCATGATCCGCTGCACGGCGGTACGGCTCTCGGGGGCGAGGAGGGGGAGGGTGGTGCGCGGCGCGGACGCCGGAGCACGGTCGCCGGCGGAGTCCGGCGCGGGATCCGGCGCGGGGCCCTCGGTGAGGTCCGCGGCGATCCGCTCGGCGAAGACCAGGCCCTCCAGGAGGGAGTTGGAGGCGAGCCGGTTGGCGCCGTGCACGCCGGTGCAGGCGACCTCGCCGCAGGCGTAGAGGCCCGGGACGGTGGTGCGTCCTCGCAGGTCGGTGCGGACGCCGCCGGAGGCGTAGTGCGCGGCCGGGGCGACCGGTATCGGCTCGGTGACCGGGTCGATGCCATGGCCGCGGCAGGCGGCGAGGATGGTCGGGAAACGGGTCTCCCACATCTGCGCGCCGAAGTGCCGGCCGTCCAGATACATGTGCTCGACGCCCTGTTCGTGCGCCCGGCGCATGATCGCCTTGGCGACGATGTCGCGCGGCGCCAGCTCGGCGAGTTCGTGCTGCCCGGCCATGAAGCGGGTGCCGTCGGCGTCGACGAGGTGCGCGCCCTCGCCCCGTACCGCCTCGGAGATCAGCGGCTGCTGGCCCTCCGCTTCCGGGCCCAGATACAGGACCGTGGGGTGGAACTGGACGAACTCCAGGTCGGAGACCTCCGCGCCGGCGCGCAGCGCCAGCGCCACCCCGTCGCCGGTGGAGACCGCCGGGTTGGTGGTCGCGGAGAAGACCTGCCCCATGCCCCCGGTGGCGAGCACCACCGCCGGGGCGTGGACGGCCCCGACGCCGTCGTGCTGGCCCTCGCCCATGACGTGCAGGGTGACGCCGGACGTGCGGCCGTCGGCGTCCGTGAGCAGGTCGAGGACGAGGGCGTTCTCGATGGTGCGCAGCCCGGCGGCGCGGACCGCCTCGACGAGCGCGCGGGAGATCTCGGCCCCGGTGGCGTCGCCGCCGGCGTGCGCGATCCGGCGGCGGTGGTGGCCGCCCTCGCGGGTGAGCGCTATCTCGTCGCCGCCCGGGGCGGTGTCGAAGCGGGCGCCGGAGCGGATCAGCCGGTGCACGGCGTCCGGGCCCTCGGTGACCAGGGTCCGCACGGCCGCCTCGTCGCACAGCCCGGCGCCCGCCACGAGGGTGTCGGCCAGGTGCTGCTCGGGGGTGTCGCCGTCGCCCAGAGCCGCCGCGATACCGCCCTGCGCCCAGCGTGTGGAGCCGTCGTCCAGGCGGGCCTTGGTGACGACGACGGTGCGGCGCCCGGCCGCGGCGCAGCGCAGCGCGGCGGTCAGTCCGGCCACCCCGGAGCCCACCACCACGACGTCCGCCTCGATGGACCAGCCGGGGGCGGGGGCCGTCAGGCGTATGCCGGTGCCCGGTACCGGGCCGGGTCCGCTGTCGGTTCCGGTGCCTTTTCCGGTGCCTTTTCCGGTGCCTTTTCCGGTGCCTGTTCCGGTGCCTGTTCCGGTGGCGGTCATCGGGTCGCTCCGAGGGGGCCTTGGGGGGTGGTCGGGGGCGGGGTGGGGGCGGTGTGCGTGGGGGCCGGCGTGGTGCGGGATTCCTGGGGCGTGGTGCGGTGCTGCCCCGTGGCCCCGGCGTGCGCCGTGGTTCCGTCCTGCGGCGTGGTGCTGTCCCGGTGGGCGGTCGACGGCCGGGTCCGTCCGGCGCCGAAGACGAGCCGGATGTTGTCGATCAGCCGGGTGGTGCCGACCTTCGCGGCGACCGCGAGGACGGCCTCGCCCTCGTAGGCGTCCGGGATCTCGGTGAAGTCCGACGGGTCGACCAGCGCCAGGTAGTCCAGCGTGAGCGGCGGATCGAGGCGGGCGGCGTCCTCCAGGACCGCGCGGGCCGCGGCGCGCGCCACGGAGGGGCCGTGCGGGGGCCCGGCGGCGGCGTAGGCGACCGCGTGGGCGTCGGCGGCCGCCCGGTCCTCGCCGAGGGCCGCCAGGGCCGCGGAACGGTGCTGTGCCGCATGGCCCACGGAGGCGGCGCGGGCGCGCAGCGCCTCCTCGGCGGCGAGCCGGTCACGGGCCGCGAACAGCGCCGCCGACAGCGCGAGCGCGGTGGTCCGCTCCGGTGCGGAGAGGTAGCGGTTGCGGCTGGACAGGGCCAGGCCGTCCTCCTCGCGCACCGTGGGGACGCCGATGATCTCGACGGGGAAGTTGAGGTCGGCGGCCATCCGCGAGATGACCGCGAGCTGCTGGGCGTCCTTCTGCCCGTAGAGGGCGATGTCCGGCGCGGTCAGGTGCAGCAGCTTGGCGACGACGGTCAGGACGCCGTCGAAGTGCCCGGGGCGGCTGGCGCCCTCCAGGAGGGTGCCCATGGGGCCCGCGGCGATCCGGATCTGCGGCTCCCCGCCGGGGTAGACCTCGTCGGCGGACGGGGCGAAGACGGCGTCCGCGCCCGCCGCGGCGGCCAGCTCGACGTCCGCGTCCAGGGTGCGCGGATAGCGGTCCAGGTCCTCCCCGGCGCCGAACTGCAGCGGGTTGACGAAGACCGTGACGACGACCTGCCCCTGCGGGCCGACCCGGCGGCGGGCGGCGCGGATCAAGGTGGCGTGGCCCTCGTGGAGCGCACCCATGGTCATGACGACGGCACGGGCCCCGGCGCGGCGGGGCAGCTCGCGCAGAGCGGCGGCGGTGTGGACGAGGCGGGTGGGGTCGGTGGGGTGAGCCGTCTCCGGGGGCGGGGCCTGGCGGCTCGCGTCCATGGGCTGGGTCTGGCAGCTCGCGTCCGTGGGCTCGGCCGGGTCCGGGCTCTGCGGCGAGGAGGTCATCGGTCGCCTCCTTCGGGGCCGTGGTCGGGGGCGTCGGGACCGTGGTCGTCAGGGCCGGGGCCGGAGGCGTCCGGGCCGTCGTCGGGGGCGCCGGCGTCCGCTTCGCCGGCCGGGCCGGGGGCGTCCCGGTCCGCTCCCGGGGCGCCGGACGCGTCGGGGGCGGAGGCGCCCGGTGCGGAGCCGGGGCGCGGGGCGTCGCCGGAGTCCGCGAGCACATCGAGCAGGTCCTCGGCCAGCTCCGGCTTCAGCAGACCGTGGTCCAGCGCACGGTCCGCGGTCGTCCGGGCCATGGCGACGTACCCGGCGACGCTCTGCGGCGCGTGCCGGCGCAGCTCCGCGATGTGGGCGGCGACGGTGCCGGCGTCGCCCCGGGCGACCGGGCCGGTCAGGGCCGCGTCGCCGGAGCGCAGCGCGTTGTCGAGGGCGGCGCCGAGCAGCGGCCCCAGCATCCGGTCCGGGGCCTGCACACCCGCGTCGCGCAGCAGGTCCATCGACTGGGCCACGAGCGTGACCAGGTGGTTCGCGCCGATGGCGAGTGCCGCGTGGTAGAGCGGACGCGCCGATTCCGCGATCCACTCGGGCTCCCCGCCCATCTCGATGACCAGCGCCTCGGCGGCCATCCGCAGCTCGTCGGGCGAGGTCACCCCGAACGAGCAGCCGGCCAGCCGCTGGACGTCCACGGAGGTGCCGGTGAACGTCATGGCCGGATGCAGGGCGAGCGGCAGGGCTCCGGCACGGGTGGCCGGGTCCAGCACCGCGGTGCCGAACCGGCCCGAGGTGTGCACCAGCAACTGGCCGGGCCGCACCGCGCCGGTCTCGGCGAGGCCGCTCACCAGGTCGGCGAGGGCGTCGTCGGGGACGGTCAGCAGGACGAGGTCGGCGCGCGCGAGCACCTCGGCCGGGGTGACCAGCGGGACGTCGGGCAGCAGCGCGGCGGCGCGCCGCACGGAGGCGTCGGAGACGCCCGACACGGCGACCGGGCGGTGCCCCGCGAGCCGCAGCGAAGCGGCGAGGGCGGGCCCGACACGGCCCGCGCCGACGACTCCGACGGTCAGCCGGGCGGGGCGGTCCTGGGCCTCGGTGGGTGGCATTGCGTTCACGCGGCGATGGCCTTCCGTTCCAGTCCGCGGGGGGTACCGGACGATTCCTCGCCATGCTACGCGAGTGTTTCCGGCGGCTTTCCGAGCTGTACGGAAGGTGAGACGGGGGTCTCTCGCGAGAGTTTTCCACAGGGGTCGCGGCGCGGCGCGGGCCTGCGCCATGCTCGATGCCATGACGCGCGGGGAGCGCGGAGAAGCAGCAGAGAAGCAGCAGGCAGGGGGACGCATGAGGCACATGCGGGACAGGCGGACGGACGAAGGCGGCACCACCGCGGGGGTGGCTCCGAGCGAGGGGGTGGAGGCTCCGGCCGCGGGGGTGGCTCCGAGCGAGGGGGACGCCGCAGCGGCCGGGCGGGCGCGGCGGCGGGCCGCGCTGCGCGGCGCGGAGCGGATTCTGGCAAGAGACGCGTTCCTGGAGACCGTCCGCGAGCGGCTGGACCGCCTGGTGGCCGACGCCCCGGCCTCCTACGACCTGGACGACCGCCCCGACTTCTACGGCAACGACGACGGCGTGATCGGCGAGCTGGAGCGCCGCACCGCCCGCGCCCTGGGCACCGAGGCCGCCGCCTTCTTCCCGACCGGCACGATGGCCCAGCAGGTGGCGCTGCGCTGCTGGGCGGGGCGTACGGGCAACGCGACGGTCGCCGGCCATCGCCTCTCGCACCTGGAGGTGCATGAGCGCGATGCCTTCGCGGTGGTCGGCGGGCTGCGCATGGTGCATCCGACGGACGCTCCACGCCTGCCGACCGCGTCGGAGGTGTACGACCTGGCGGAGCCGTTCGGGACTCTGGCGCTCGAACTGCCGCTCCGGGAAGCCGGCTTCGTACTGCCGTCGTGGGACGAGCTGACGGCGGTGGTGGCGGCGGCACGGGACCGTGACGCGGTGGTGCACTTCGACGGCGCGCGGCTGTGGGAGTCCGGCCCGCACCTCGGCCGTACGCTCCCGGAGATCGCGGCCCTCGCGGACAGTGTCTATGTCTCCTTCTACAAGTCGCTGGACGGCATATCGGGCGCCGCGCTCGCCGGCAGCGAGGACTTCGTCGAGGAGGCGCGGGTCTGGCGGCACCGGTACGGCGGCCAGTTGTTCCAGCAGTGGCCGGCCGCGCTGACGGCCCTGATCGGCCTGGACCGGGAGCTTCCGCGGCTGCCGGCGTACGTGGCCCAGGCCGCGGTGGTGGCCCGCGCGCTGGGCGAGGGCCTGGCCGAGGCCGGTGTCCCGTGGTTCAGGGTGCACCCGGAGGTGCCGCACACCCATCAGTTCCAGGTGTGGCTTCCGCACCCGCCCGAGCTGCTCGACGAGGCCGCCGTACGGCAGGCGGAGGAGACGAGGACCGCGCTGTTCCAGAAGTGGTTCGAGCCCACCCCGGCCGGGCCGCCCGGGGTGGCCCTGACGGAGGTGACGGTCACCGCGGCCGGCCTGGACTGGACGGCGGACGAGGTGCGGGCGGCAGTCGGGGAGTTCGTGAAGTACGTGGAGCGCGTCAGGGGGTGAGTTGTAGGCCCGCCTCGGGCGCGGCGGACCACCCGGGGCGGACGGGGGTCGCGGGCAGCGGGCCGCGGTGGGCTGCCGGTGGGCTGCCGGTGGGCGGCAGGCCCCAGTTCGGCCGACGGCGGCTGGGAGGCCGTGCGCTCGGGGCGGGTTATGGCGTGGCGTCCGACGGGAGTCGCGGGGCCGTCTGCGGGGTGCCGTCGGCGTGGGTGGTGGAGGCGGGCGCCGGCGCGGGTGCTTGGGCGGAGGTGGGGGCCTGGGGAGGGGTGGGGTGGGGCGGGGGGAGGGGGCGGCGGGGAAGACGGAACAACGCCGCCACCCCCTCCCCCACCCCCCGCCGCACACGCCCCACCAGCCGGTCCTCGGGTGCCGTGACCACGGCCAGGAAGCGGCGCCACTGCGTGATCTCCCGGGCGGTGCGGACGGTGTGGACGCCCGGGGCGGGCGGTGCGGCCTCGCCCCGCTGGGCGGCGCGGTAGCTGTCGAGGAGGTGCTGCTGAGTGGCGTTCATGTGCCTCACTGTGGGGCGGCCCGTTGCTCCGTGGCCCGTCGATTGACGGGAGCCGTCAATCGACGTCCGTGCAGGTGGCAGGCTCGCGCATGATGGGCGCATGGCCAACGTCATCGACATCACCGGGCTGCCGCCGGAGCGCGTCGTCTTCTCCCCCTCGCCCCTGGCGGAGCTGGGCGCCGCGCTGCATGCGCTCTCCGAGCCGGGCCACCATCCCGGGCTGCACGGCTGGGTCACCGCGACCAACGCGGCGTTGCCTGCCGACCTGGCCGACCGGCTGTGCGAGGCGGACTTCCTGTGGCGGTCGTCCCGTACCGACATCCTGCTGCCGGCCCGTCCCGGGGCGACGCTGGCCGAGGAACTGGACGAGCTGGACAAGATCGACGACGAGCGGTTCGTGGCGGCCGCGTTCGAGATCACCTGCTCCCCGCGGTACACCCGCCCCACCCCCTCGCCGCTCGTCGATGCGGACGAGCGGGCGCGGGTACGGGAGATGGCGGCCGCGCGCGGTCCGCGGCAGGCGGCCTTCACCGACCGGATGCTCACCGACCCCGACGGCCTGCGGGTGTGGCTGCGCCGCCTGCTGGAGGACTGCGAGGAGGCGTTCTTCGGGGACGTCTGGCGGCGGGAGGGCATCCAGCTGGCGGCCGACGCCCGGCACAAGACCGAGCTGCTGCGCCGCAAGGGCCTGGCCGAGACGCTGTCCGCGACGTCGAAGGCGCTGTCCCTGGAGGAGGCGCAGGACGGCAGCGGCGCCACCCGCATCCTGGTCGACAAGCTGGCCCAGGGACGGACGACGGCCTTCGCGAGCCCCGGGGACCCGGGCGTCACCTTCCTTCCGACGACGTTCGGCTGGCCGCATCTGGTGTTCAGCCACGCCCCGGGCTGGCGCCCCGTGCTCCAGTACCCGGTCGCCGGGCCGGAGTTGTCGGCTCCGGCCGCCCTGGAACTCGTCCAGCAGCGTCTGGAGGCGCTGGGGCACCCGATGCGGATGCAGTTGTGCCGGACGCTGTCGCGGGGGCCGCATACGACGGGGGAGCTGGCGACCGCGTTCGGCATCACCTCGCCGGAGGTGTCGCGGCATGTCGCCCTGCTGAAGAAGGCCGGGCTGATCCGGACGCGGCGGCGCGGGCGCTATGTGCTGCACCAGCTGGACCTTCAGGTGGTGGCCCGGCTGGGCAGCGACTTCCTCGAAGGCGTCCTGCGCTGACGGCGGGGGGCAGCGCAGGCGGGAGGGGGCAGCGCAGGCGGGGAGGGGCGGTGCGGGCGCGGGGCTCCGAACGCGCACCCGCCCCGCGCTCCCTGACCCCGCCGGCCGCCCCACCACGCCCGCGGCGCGCCCCGCCCCGTTGTGCCCCGCTCTCTTACGCCCCCGCTCCGCCCGCCCGCACCAGCCCCGTCTCGTATGCGAGGACCACTGCCTGGACCCGGTCGCGGAGGCTCAACTTGGTGAGGATGCGGCCGACATGGGTTTTGACGGTGGCTTCCGAGAGCACCAGCCGTGCCGCGATCTCGCCGTTGGACAGCCCCTGGGCGACCAGCAGCAGCACCTCCCGCTCGCGCTCCGTCAGCCGTTCCAGCTCGGGCCGGGACGGCTCGGCGGAGGTGGCGGGCAGCATCGGCGTGAAGCGGTCGAGCAGCCGGCGGGTGGTGGAGGGGGCGACGACCGCGTCGCCGCTCTCCACCGCGCGGATCGCGGCGAGCAGTTCGCCGGGCGGTACGTCCTTGAGCATGAAGCCGCTGGCGCCGGCCTTCAGCGCGGAGAAGGCGTATTCGTCGAGGTCGAAGGTGGTCAGGATGAGGACCTTCGGGGCGTCTTCCTTCTGTCCGCCCTCGCAGATCCGGCGGGTGGCCTCGACGCCGTCGAGGTGCGGCATCCGTACGTCCATGAGGATCACGTCGACCTGGGTGGTGCGCAGCACGTCGAGGGCTTCCACGCCGTTGCCCGCCTCCGCGACGACCTCCATGTCGGGCTGTGCGGCCAGCACCATCCGGAAACCGGTGCGCAGCAGCACCTGGTCGTCGACGAGCATCACGCGGATGGTCATGGGGAGGGGTCCTTTCGTGCAGGAGTGGGGGCCGAGCGTACGGGGTGGGGCGGGCCGGTCCTCGGGGACCGCACCGCTCACCGTGCCGGTGTGAGCGGCAGGACGGCGCTGACCCGGAAGCCGCCGCCCGGCCGTGGTCCGGCGGCCAGGGTGCCGCCGACCATGCCGACGCGTTCGCGCATCCCGATCAGGCCGTGGCCGAGGCCGTCCGCCCCGCCCTCCTCGTACAGCTCGCGCTGGGCGCCGCGTCCGTCGTCCTCGATGAGCAGATCGAGGTCGTCGTCCTTGTAGGAGAGGCGGACGGTGGCGCCGACGGCGGGGCCGCCGTGTTTGCGGGTGTTGGTGAGCGCTTCCTGGACGATGCGGTAGGCGGTGAGTTCGACGCTGCTGGGCAGTTCCCGCGGTTCGCCCTCCACCTGGAAGTCGACGGGCAGCCCCGCGCCGCGCACCTGTTCCATGAGGTCGCCGAGCTGGTCCACGCCGGGCTGGGGGACGTATTCGCCGCCCTCGGGCTGTTCGCCGGTGCGCAGCACGCCCAGCAGCCGGCGCATCTCGGCCAGTGCCTGGCGTCCGGTGCCGGAGATCGTCTCCAGTGCCTGCCGGGTCTGCTCGGGCGCGGCGTCCAGGACGTATGCGGCGCCGTCGGCCTGGACGACCATGACCGAGACGTTGTGGGCGACGACGTCGTGCAGTTCGCGGGCGATCCGGGCACGTTCGGCGGCCACCGCGATCCGGGACTGGGTCTCGCGCTCCTTCTCCAGCCGGGCGGCCCTCTCCTCCAGTTGTGCCCAGTAGGCGCGGCGGGTGCGCATGGAGTCGCCGAGCACCCAGGCCAGGACGAAGGGCACGGTGAGCAGCACGGTGAAGAAGACGTTCTGCGAGATCGTCCGGCTGCCGAAGGCGTCGCTGAAGCGGAGGGCGGAGAGGGCGGGCCCGAAGAGGGCGCCGGCCAGGGCGCAGCGGGAGGCCCAGCGGGGGACGGCGGGTGCGGACGCGACGGTGTAGGTGATCACGAACATCGCGAAGTCGGCGGCCATGGTGGGGATGCCGCAGATCAGCTGGCCGACGCCGATGGCCGCCGTGAGCAGCAGCATGGGCACGGGGATCTTGCGGCGCAGCGCGACGACCAGGCACAGGCCGACGGTGAAGATCGCGGCGAAGATGCGGGTGATGCCGCCTTGGGCATCGACCGCGACCCACAGGCTGCCGAACCCGAGCAGGAGGACGGCCCAGAAGGTGTCCACTCCCGTCGGGTGCCTGCGGAGGAAGTCATAGAGGCGCTGCACGTAACCCAGCGTAGGCACCCTGAATACGTGTACGAGTCAACCGGAGGAGCGATCCTGTGCGCGGGGCCTACTCCCCAAGGTGGAGACCCCATGCGCCAAATGTGTCGGAACGGGGGACGGCCTGCGCGGCGGCCCGTCCGCGTGTACGGGCGGGCGCCCGTACCGTGGGGCGGGTGACGAACGAGTGGTGCGGGTGGCGCGAGGCCACGGAGCGGGCGCTGTACGGTCCGGACGACGGCTTCTACACGCGCCCCGGGGGCCCCGGCCCGGCCGGTCACTTCCGTACCTCCGTGCACGCCTCTCCCCTGTACGCGGGCGCCGTCGCCACCCTTGTGTGCCGCGTGGACTCCGCTCTGGGCCGGCCGGACGAGTTGGCGCTGGTCGATGTGGGGGCAGGGCGCGGGGAGCTGCTGACCGGGGTGCTGGCCGCGCTGCCCGGTGAGGTGGCGGCGCGGCTGCGCCCCTGCGCGGTCGAGCGTGCCGCGCGCCCGGCGGGCCTCGATCCGCGGATCGAGTGGCGGGGCGGGCTGCCGGCTCCGGGTTCGGTGACCGGCCTGCTGTTCGCGAACGAGTGGCTCGACAATGTGCCGGTGGACGTCGTGGAGACGGATGCGGACGGGGTGCCGCGCCGGGTTCTCGTGCGGGCCGACGGCACGGAGCGGCTGGGCGCGCCGGTGGACGGCGCGGACGCGGAGTGGCTGCGCCGGTGGTGGTCCCCCGCTCCGGCCCCGGAAGCCGCCGCGGGGCGGACCCCGGACGCCGCCGTGGAGCGTGCCCCGGGCGCCGCCCGCGCCCCGTCCCGCCCTGCCGCCCCGGACGCCGCTCCCTCCCCCGGCCTGCGTGCCGAGATCGGCCGGCCGCGGGACGAGGCGTGGGCGCGGGCCGTCCGTACGCTGCGCGCGGGGCTCGCGGTCGCCGTCGACTACGCGCACGAGCGGGGCGACCGGCCGCCCTTGGGCACGCTCACCGGCTTCCGTGACGGCCGGGAGGTGGCGCCGGTCCCGGACGGGAGCTGCGACATCACGGCGCATGTGGCGCTGGACGCCTGTGCCGGGCCGTCGGCGCGGCGGCTGACCCAGCGGGCGGCGCTGCGGGCCCTGGGGGTGGACGGGCGGCGGCCGCCGCTCGCCCTGGCCGCCACCGACCCTTCCGGGTACGTACGGGCGCTGAGCGCGGCGGGGGCGGCGGCGGAGCTGACCGACCCGGCGGGCCTGGGCGGCTTCGGGTGGCTGGTGGAGCCGGTGGGCGGGGCGGGGGCGGACCTGCTCGGGGCGGTGGGCGCCGCCTGAGGGCCCTGAGGGCCAGGGCGGGGGCCGCGCGGGCATGCTGCAAGACTGTTCCCATGACGGAGACGACGGTCGGCATCGGCGGCGCGGCGGAGAGCACCGACATGGTGCTGAACATCGGCCCGCAGCATCCCTCGACGCACGGCGTGCTGCGGCTGCGCCTCGTCCTGGACGGCGAGCGCATCCAGCACGCCGAGCCGGTGATCGGCTATATGCACCGGGGTGCCGAGAAGCTCTTCGAGGCGCGCGACTACCGGCAGATCATCATGCTCGCCAACCGGCACGACTGGCTGTCGGCGTTCTCCAACGAGCTGGGCGTGGTGCTGGCCGTCGAGCGGATGCTCGGCATGGAGGTGCCGGAGCGCGCCGTGTGGCTGCGGACGCTGCTGGCCGAGCTGAACCGGGTGCTGAACCATCTGATGTTCCTCGGCTCGTACCCCCTGGAGCTGGGCGGCATCACCCCCGTCTTCCACGCCTTCCGTGAGCGGGAGGAGCTCCAGACCGTCATGGAGGAGATCTCCGGCGGCCGGATGCACTACATGTTCAACCGCGTCGGCGGCCTCAAGGAGGACCTGCCGGCGGGCTGGCTGGGCCGGGCCCGGCACGCCGTCGCGGAAGTGCGCTCCCGGATGGACGTCTTCGACAATCTGGTGCTGGGCAACGAGATCTTCCGGGGCCGTACCCGCGGGGTCGGGGTGCTCGCGCCGGAGACGGTGCACGGGTACGGCGTCTCCGGGCCGATCGCGCGGGCCTCGGGCGTGGACTTCGATCTGCGGCGCGACGAGCCGTATCTCGCGTACGGGGAGCTGCAGTCCACGCTCAAGGTCGTCACCCGCGAGGAGGGCGACTGCCTGGCGCGCTTCGAGTGCCTGCTGGAGCAGAGCCACAACGCGCTCGATCTCGCCGATGCCTGTCTGGACCGGATCGCGGAGCTGCCGCCGGGGCCGGTCAACCAGCGGCTGCCGAAGGTCCTGAAGGCTCCGGAGGGCGCGACGTACGCCTGGACGGAGAATCCGCTCGGCATCAATGGCTACTACCTCGTCTCCAAGGGGGAGAAGACGCCCTACCGCCTCAAGCTGCGCTCGGCGTCGTTCAACAACATCCAGGCGCTGGTGGAGCTGCTGCCGGGCACGCTGGTCGCCGATATGGTCGCCATTCTCGGTTCGCTGTTCTTCGTCGTCGGGGACATCGACAAGTAGACGGGACGCGCGGCTTTCCCCGCCACCCTCGCCCCCGGCCTGTGGACAAGCCGGGGCTCCCGGCCGGCCGGGGCCGTAGGACGCACCGCCGGGAGCCGCGCGGCGCAACCCGGAGCAGCCCGGCCCCGGAGCGGATGAACGCTCCGGGGCCGGGCTGCTGTCGGATCGGGCTCGGCCGCGGTGTCCGGGTCAGGAGATGGCGCTGCGCAGTGCGCCGACCTCGAACTGGTCGGTCTCGTCGTGCGCGGTCAGGTCGATGACCTCGCCGGAACCCGCGGTCGTGGCACCGGCGGTCGTGGCCCCCGCGGGCTGCTCACCGTCCGCCTGCTCGCCGACGCCCTGCTCGCCGACGCCCTGCTCGCCGTCGGTCTGCTCGCTGTCGGTCTGCTCGCTGTCGGTCTGCTCGCCGTCGGCGGGCTCGGCCTGCGCACGCTGACCGTCCGCACGCGCACCGTCCGCGTGCCCGCCGTCGGCATCGGCCTGCTCCGCGGACGGCTGGGAGCGCGCGTCCGAACGGGCCGCGTGGGCGGTGCGCGCCCGCGCACGGGCCGACTGTTCGGCGAGCGCCTCGTCACCGACGACGTCCGCCAGGTCGTCCTCCAGCGGCGCGGTCAGCTCCCGGGGACCGGGGCCGGTGGCGGTGGCGTTGCCGAAGAAATCGAAGCCGCCCTGCGCGCGGGAGGTGGCGGCGGGACGGGACGGGACGACAGCGGCGGCGGTGGCCGGGACCGGGCGGAGGGCGGGTCCGGCGGCGGCCGTACGGGCGTCTGCGCCGCCCGTACGCTGCCCGGCTGCCGCCGGCGGGTTCCCCCGGCCGTCGTCACCGCCCCGGCCGCCCCGGGCGTCGCGGCCCGCGGCCGGTCCGGACCCGGTGGTCCCTTCGGTACCGGCGCCGTCCCGTGGCGTCCGGGCGGCCTTACGGGCGGTGCGCTGCCGGGCGGCGTTGCGTGCCAGCTGGCGCAGCGCCCGGTCGGCGTCGGCGTAGCTGGCGGTGGTCCGGGCCGGGCCGTCCCCGTGCGCGACGGGCTCGTGCCGGGCCGGGGCGGACGTCTCCCCCGCCCGGACGAAGTGGAGCGCCCGGGGGAGCGCGGCGGCGGCCGGCAGTGCCTTGGCGGGGGCGGCGGCCTCGATGGCGAGCAGCCGGCGGCCCTCCAGGGCGCTGGCCCGCTCGGTCTCGGCGGTGGCGTAGCGGCGCAGCAGCGCGGCGTGTTCGCTGCGCAGGCGGGCCAACTCGGCGCGCTTGGAGCGGAGTTTGGTCTCCAGGCCGGCGCGGCGCTCGCGGGATTCCTCCACATCCGTTTCGAGTTCGGCGATCCGCTCCTCGGTGCGCCACTCGTCGCGCACCCGGGCGCGGTCGAGTTCGGCGACCCGTCGGCCGGCCGTACGGTCCCAGGTCCGCAGAAGGACGGCGCCGGTGACGGCGGCGGCGGCCGCGCCCGCGGCGAGCACCCGTTGCACCAGATCGTCGCCGACAAACCACGCGCCCGCGGCGCAGGCTATTGACGCACCGGCGACCGTCACGGGAGGAAGCAGCCGGTGGAGGGGTGGGGATTGGCGGTGGCGTCCTCGTGGCATGGCCAGAAACTTACCGTGCGTGCGGGACCTATGGGGCCCCGCACACCAATCCGTTTCCCGGTGGTTACTTCGTGACCAGCCCCTTGGACTCCACATAAGCCTGCGCGACATCCGCGGGCTTGAGCCGTTCGGCATCGACCTTGCGGTTCAACGCGATCAGATCTTCGGTCGTCAGGGTGCGGGTGAGCTTCCCGAGGGCGGTCTCGATCTCCTTGTCACCTGCGCTTTCGGCATTCACCACGGGCAGCACATTGTCGGCGTTCTGAAGCTTCTTGTCGTCCTTGAGGAGCACCAGCCCGAAGGTGTCGAGCGTGGCGTCCGTGGTCGTGGTGAGCACCAGTTGGTCGGTGCCGTCCTTGACCGCCTGCTTGGCCTGCGGGGTCCCGACGCCCTTGGGGTCCAGCGCCGTGATGTCGATGCCGTACGTCTTCTCCAGGCCGGGCTTGCAGAACACCCGGGTCTCGCACTCCTCACCCGCCGCGATTTTGACCTTCTGCTTCGATGCGCCGAGGTCGGAGAGGGTCTTCAGGTCGTGGTCGGCGGCGAATTCCCTGGTGACCGCGAACGCGTTCTGGTCCGTCGCCCCGCCCGCCGCCAGCACCTTGAGCCCGCGCGGCCCGGCGAGCTTCTTCAGGGCCGTCACCGTCTTGTCGATGTCACTGGAGGCGACGGGCTTCGCCTTGCTGCCGTTCTTCTTCGCGTTGAGGAATTCGGCGAGGGTCGAGGCGTATTCCGGAACGACATCGATCTGCCCCTTCTCCAGGGCAGGTTCATACAGCTCGCGATTGGCCAGGGTCTGCACCCGCGTGCGGTAACCGGCTTCCGCCAGGACCTTGGAATAGATCTCGGCGAGCACCTTCGACTCGGTGAAACCGGCCGAGCCGATGACGATCTCGTCGGTGCCCGCGCCCTTGCCGTTGCCGCCGCCCTTCTCCTCCAGGCTCTGGCCACCGCACGCGGCCGGTCCGGCCGCCAGTGTGATCACTGCGCCCGCGGCCACCGCGGTGCGCGCCACACGTGACTTGCTGCTCATGGATGCCACCATTCAGTCCGTTCGGATCGGGTCGGGTCGGTCGAGGTCGGTTCTGCCGGTCGGAGGTCAGGTCTGCGCGGGTCGGGGCTGTGCGGATCGGGTCTGCCGGGTCGGGTCTGTGCGGGTCGAGCCGGTCGGTCCCGGGCCCGGCCCCGCCGAGCAGGCTCGATCGGGTCGGCCGGCCAGGTCCCATGAGGCCGGATCGCCTCGCGTCACGCGCGGGCCGTACGGACCGCGCGCCGCCGCCCCCGCATCGGGTCGAGGAACCGCTCCGCGAGGACGAGGACGCCCTCCACGGTCAGGGCGAGCACGGCCACCAGGACGGCGCCCGCGACCACTTGTGCGGTGTCGTAGTTGCCGAAGCCCGCGGTGATGATCCGGCCCAGGCCCCCGCCGCCGGCCAGCGCGGCCAGCGTCGCGGTCGCCACCACCTGGACCGTGGCCGAGCGCAGGCCCGTCATGATCAGCGGATAGGCGAGCGGTATCTCGACCCGCAGCAGGAGTTGCGGCCCCGACATGCCCATCCCGCGCGCGGCCTCGACCACATCGCGGTCGGCCTCCCGCATTCCCAGATAGGCGTTGGTCAGCAGCGGCGGCACCGCGAACAGCACCAGCGCGACGATCGCCGGCCAGTCGCCCCGGGTCCCCAGCGGACTGAGCGTCAGCAGCACCAGCACCGCGAACGTCGGCACCGCCCGCCCCACGTTGGAGAGGTTGACCGCCAGCGCCCCGCCCTTGCCGAGGTGCCCCAGCCAGAGCGCCACGGGCAGGGCTATCAGGCAGGACAGCACCAGACACAGCCCGCTGAGCCAGAGATGCTCGGCCAGGCGGTGCCAGACGCCTTTCTCCCCGGCCCAGTTGGCGGCCGTCGTCAGCCACTGCCAGGCTCCGGTGATCGCTCCCACGGTCAGCCCACCGCCTTCGCCGCACGGGCTCCGCGCCCCGCCCGGCCCCGCCCCCGCGCCTGCGTCCTCGTCCAGGGCGTCAGCAGCCGCTGCACGCCCATGAGCAGCAGATCGGCGAGCACCGCCAGCAGCACGCACAGCACCGAGGCCGTCAGCACCTCCGCCTTGAAGAAGCCCTCCATGCCGCTGGCTATGAGGTTGCCCAGGCCGCCGTAGCCGACGACGGAGCCGATGGTCGTCATCGCCACCGTCGAGACCGTGGCGATCCGCAGCCCGGCCACCAACGCGGGCAGCGCGAGCGGGAGTTCCACCTCGCAGAGCAGGCGCGCCGGACCGTACCCCATCCCGCGGGCGGCCTCGCGCACCTCGGCGGGCACCGCCTGCAGACCGGCGAGGATGTTGCGCACCAGGATCGTCAGCGAGTACAGCACCAGGCCCGTCACGACCACGGCGGCCGAGACCCCGAAGACCGGCGTCAGCAACGCGAACATCGCCAGCGAGGGGACGGTGTAGAGCACGGTCGTCAGCCCCAGGACCGGTCCGGCGGCGGCCCGCCACCGCCGCGCCACCAGCGCCAGCGGAAAGGCGATCAGCAGCCCGATCAGCACCGACACGGCCGTGATGCCGAGGTGCTGGACCGTGGCGTCCACCAATTCCTGGCCACGGGTGCGCAGATACTCGCCGCAGATCCAGTCGTTCCGCGCCAGACAGCCCGCTCCGGCGGCACCGCCGCTCATGGCCCGTCACCTCCCCCGCCCCGTTCGCTCACCTTTTCGGTGACTGTCTGCGACCCTAAACCCCGCCACTGACAATCGGACCGGTCCCGCAGCTCATCGGCCACATCGCCATCCGCGCGCAACACCGCGTTCACGACCGCCCGGCCACAATGGGCCCGTCCACACCTGGGGGAACGCATGATCCGCTTCGAGCACGTCACCAAGAGCTACGCCGACGGCACCACGGCCGTGGACGACCTCACCTTCGAGGTCGCCGAGGGCGAACTCGTCACGCTCGTCGGGCCGTCGGGCTGCGGCAAGACCACGACGATGAAGATGGTCAACCGGCTCATCGAGCCCACCGCCGGCCGCATCCTCCTCGACGGCGAGGACATATCCACCCTCGACCCCGTCCGGTTGCGGCGCCGGATCGGCTACGTCATCCAGCAGGTCGGCCTGTTCCCCCACAAGACCGTCCTGGACAACACCGCCACCGTCCCGCACCTCCTCGGCCGGCCCCGCAAGCAGGCCAGGGCGCGCGCCGCCGAACTCCTCGACCTGGTCGGCCTGGACCCGTCCACGTACGGCGACCGCTACCCCGACCAGCTCTCCGGCGGCCAGCGCCAGCGCGTCGGGGTGGCCCGCGCGCTCGCCGCCGACCCGCCGGTGCTGCTGATGGACGAGCCGTTCGGCGCGGTGGACCCGGTGGTGCGCGAGCACCTCCAGAACGAGTTCCTGCGGCTGCAGTCCACGCTCCGCAAGACGGTCCTCTTCGTCACCCACGACATCGAGGAGGCGGTCCGGCTCGGCGACCGCATCGCCGTCTACGGGGCGGGCCGGATCGAGCAGTTCGACACCCCCGCGGCGGTGCTGGGCGCCCCCGCGACCCCGTACGCGGCCGCGTTCGTCGGCGCGGACCGGGGCCTGAAGCGGCTCTCCGTCACGCCCGTCGAGCGCGGCGACCTCGAACAGCCCCCGGTCGTCCGCCTCGACGACCCGGCGGCCCAGGCCGCCGCCCGCCTCGCCGCCGACGGCGCCGCCTGGGCAGTCGTCCTCGACGCCGACGGCGCGCTGTACGGCTGGGTCCCCGCCGAGGCCCTCACGGGCGCCGCGGCCACCCACCCCGCCGAGCCCTCCCCCCAGGCCGCCACCGTCCGCGCCCACGCCCGCCCGATGGACGCCCATGTGCCGCTCGGGGCCCCGCTCAGGCAGGCGCTCAGCACGATGCTGCAGCACGACGCGGGCTGGATCGCGGTCCAGGACGGCGACCGCCACCTGGGCGTCCTCACCCCCGCCCGGCTGCACACCGCGCTGCGCCGCTCCACCACGGCGGACGCCGCGAACGTCCCGCGCACTCAGGTGGCGCTCGATACGGTCCCCGGACCGGCGGTCCCGGCCACGGCCGACGGCCACGTCAGGACCCCGGGCACCGTCACGGCCCCGGCCGGCACCCCGGACGACGACGCCTGACCCGCCCTGGAAGGCGCCCCCGCCCAAGCCCCCGACCGGCCCCCCGGCCGGTCTCACACCCTCGCGTCGGCCCCGCCGTCGCCGTTCCCGTTGCCGTCGTCCTCCGGCAGCTTGCACACCCGCTCCAGGAAGATCGCCGCGGCGACCACCGCCGCGCCGGCGAGCACCGACAGACCGGCGTAGATCGCCTGGTCCCTGCGGGGTGCGACATCGAGGCCGGTGGTCAGCAAGAAGACGCCGACGCCGCCGTACAGCCCCGCGACCAGCGACGCCACCAGCGCGCTCGCCTGGCCGAAGACCACCGCGCGGGCAGCCACCAGCGGATCGACGCCCTTGGCGCCCGGCCGGCGCTCGCGCTGGGCGCGCAGCCGGGAGCGGAGCGAGAACGCGGTGTAGGCGAGGACCGCGGCGATCAGCGCCAGCACGACCGGCGCGGCCACCGGCACGCCGGGAAGGGTGCCGAGGGCGTCCCACAGCCGGGCGCCGCCCCAGGCCAGCACCCCGGCCGCCAGGAACAGCCCGACCAGCACCTTGATGTGTAGCTGCTTCACCGAGCGATCGCCCCTCGTGCCGTCCTGACCATGCCTGCCGTGGCGGCCGTTGCTGTCGTGACGGCCGCCGTGTCCGTCCCGTACGGATGCCTCCCGCAGGGAACGGACCCGCAACCCTAACGGCTACTCGGGCAGTCGCAGTTCCAGGTCCGAGCGGGGCGCCACGCCGTCGCGGCCGAGCGCCGACAGCAGCGCGGCCACCGCGCCATGCCCCGGAACCTCTGCCTCCGGTTCGATGTCGTACCACGGCGCCAGTACGAACGCCCGCTCATGGGCCCTCGGGTGGGGCAGCGTCAGCCGCGGGTCGTCGGAGAGCACGTCCTGGTACGCGACGATGTCGACGTCGATCGTGCGCGGCCCCCACTGCTCGTCCCTGACCCGCTCGAAGGCCTCCTCGATCGCGTGCCCGCGCTCCAGGAGGGAGGCCGGCGGCAGCGTCGTCTTGATCAGCACCACGGCGTTGAAGTACGTCGGCTGGGAGCCGGGGGCCACGCCCCAGGGCTCGGTCTCGTAGACCGGGGAGACCGCCTTGACCCGCAGACCGGGGGTGTCCTCCAGCGCGTCGACGGCGCCCTGGAGGATCTCCAGGCGGTTGCCGAGGTTGCTGCCGAGCGAGATCACGGCGCGTTTGGGGTTGGAGAGCGTCACGTCCGCGGCGTCCACCTGCTCCACGACGGAGGCGGGCACCGGCTGGACGGTCGGGTCACCGGGCTGGGGGTGCCGCACCGCGGCTCCCTCGGGGGTGGCGGTCGGCTGACGGGCGGAATTCATACTCGGCTCCGAGTGATGGTGATGGTCACGTCATCGAAGGGGACGGTGATGGGCGCGTCCGGCTTGTGCACCACCACCTCCACCTCCTGCACGCCCTCGTGCTTGAGGCACTGGCCGGCGATGCGCTCCGCCAGGGTCTCGATGAGGTCGACGGGCTCGCCCTGCACGACGGCCACCACCTCCTCGGCCACGACGCCGTAGTGCACGGTCTTCGCGAGATCGTCGGAGGCCGCTGCCGGGCGGGTGTCCAGGCCGAGCACCAGGTCGACGATGAACGTCTGGCCCTCCTCGCGCTCACGGGGGAACACCCCGTGGTGGCCCCGGGCCTTCAGCCCACGCAGCGCGACACGATCCACGCGAATCACTCCCACTGGTCCACGGCACCTCTGGCGCCACTGTTCGTCGGATTCCGGGCAGCCGCCGGAGCGATCCGGCAACACTGCCCCGCCGTCGAATCTACCTTCGAGGAACGACGGTCCTCGCCTACGGGGGCTATGGACAAGACCCCGCCCGCCTGCTAAAAGCCGCCCTCAGGGACAGCGTCCGGCAAACCGGGAGATCGTCCGCGCGGCCTCTTACCCCCCTGCCCACGCCCCACCCCTACCCGTACCGCACTTGGCTCGAACGGGTGCGCCCTCGCCCGGATGGCTGACCCCCACGACTGACGACGGCCCCGGCCCGCGCCCGGACGCCGGGGCCGTCGGCATGGCGAGGCTCACACCCCGCCCGCCTCCCCCGGGCCACACCCCCGGCGGCGGGGCTCAGAGCGTGTCCGCGTCGCCGTCGCCGTCGGAATCGCCGGATTCGTCGTCCTCGTCGTCGCGGTCCGCGAGCACCGGAGAGCCGTGGTGCGACCACACCCGCCAGCCGTCCTCCGTGCGCCGGAAGACATTGGTCGCCACGACCAGCTGGCCGATCAGCGGCCCCACCGAGCCGTCGTCCTCCGCGGGCCCGCCGCTGAGGATGTTCTCGGTGCAGGTCACCAGCGCGGTGTCACCGACGACGTCGATCTCCACATCGGTGAGGAAGAACTGGATGTACTCGGTGTTCGCCATGATCAGGGCGTACGAGCGCAGCACCTCGCCGCGCCCGCGCAGCACCGGCCACCCGGGGTGGACCACACTCACCTGACCGTCCAGCCACAGCTCGGACAGCGCCTCGTGATCGCCGCGCTCGATGGTCTCGTACAGGGTGGTGTTCGCCTGCTCGACCAGCTCGATGTCCGTCCGTGGGCCCAAGCCGCTCACACCGTTCCCGTCGTGTCGCTCATCTCGTCCGTACCGGCCGCGGCCGTGCCGCCGGCCGCTGCCGCGTCCTCCACGGCACGGGCCACCCGTACCGCGTCCGCGCTCGCCCTGACCTCGTGCACCCGCACCGCCCAGGCCCCCTCTCGCGCCACGATCGCCGACACCGCCGCCGTCGCGGCGTCCCGTTCCCGGGCCGGCGGCGGGGCGGCCTGCCCGTCGCCTGCCAGCACCCTGCCCAGGAACCGTTTCCTCGATGCCGCCACCAGCAACGGACGGCCCAGCGCGCGCAGCCGTGCGAGCCCGGCGACCAGCGCGAGATCGTGCTCCGCCTGCTTCGCGAAGCCCAGGCCGGGGTCGAGGACGATCCGGTCCGGATCGATCCCGCCGGCCACCGCGCGGGCCATGCTCCGCCCGAGTTCGTCGACGACCTCGGCGACCACGTCCCCGTAGACGGCGCGGTTGTTCATGTCGATGGACTGGCCGCGCCAGTGCATCACCACGAACGGGACGTGGTGCGCGGCCACCACGGGCACCATCGCCGGATCGGCGGCGCCCCCGCTGACGTCGTTGACCAGGCACGCCCCGGCCTCCACGGCCTGCTCGGCGACCGAGGCGCGCATGGTGTCGACGGACACCACGACGCCGGCCGCGGCGAGCTCCCGCACGACGGGGACGACCCGGCGCAGCTCCTCGGCCTCGTCCACCCGCGCCGCGCCCGGCCGGGTCGACTCGCCGCCCACGTCCACCATGTCGGCGCCCTGCGCCACCAGGTCCAGGCCGTGTTTGACGGCGAGTTCGGTGTCGAACCAGTCACCGCCGTCGGAGAACGAATCGGGCGTCACATTGACGACGCCCATCACCGCGCAGCGTTCCCAGTCCGGGAGTCCGGCCACCCGGCCACGCAAGGTACTCATGGCACCAGCGTAGGCCGTGTGCCGACCGGCCGGATTGCTGCCGTCCGCTGGGGGGCCGCCCGGACGCCGGCCCGCTCCACGGCGATGCGGAACAGCCCCCTCCGGTGCCCCCTCAGGTGCCCGCTCCGGCAGCCGGTCAGGCCGCCCGCCCGACCGCGCCCGCCGCTTCGGCCGGCTCCGGCAGGTGCGCGCACGGCCGCGGCCCGGCGGTCTTCCGCCGCCGCAGCACGCGCGGCAGGCTCAGCTCCAGATAGCCCTCGGCCTGCAGCGCCGCCAGGCCGATCCGGGGGATGTCACGGCTGTTGCGGAAGACCACGAAGCGGGGCTCCCAGCGCGGCCGGAACTTGTCGTTGAACTTGTAGAGCGACTCGATCTGGTACCAGCGGGACAGGAAGATCAGCATCCCGCGCCAGACCCGGATGACCGGACCGGCGCCCAGCTTCTCGCCGCGCTCCAGCGAGGAGCGGAAGACCGCGAAGTTCAGCGACACCTGCTGGATCTCGAGGTCCGGGGCGGCCTGCAGCGCGGCGACGATCAGCAGCTCGTTCATCCCGGGGTCGGCGCCGCGGTCGCGCCGCATCAGCTCCAGGGAGATCCCGCGCTCGCCCCACGGCACGAAGTGCTGCATCGCCTTCAGGTCGCCGAACGGGCCCTCCTCCTCGCCCTCACCGGCCGGCAGGTGCGCGGTGGCGATGACCGCGTCGCCGTCGGCCACCGCGTCGATCCGGCCCAGCGCCATCGAGAAGCCGCGCTCGGTGTCGGTGTCCCGCCAGGCGTCCGCGGCCCGCTGGAGCCGCGCCAGCTCGGCCGGTTCCAGGTCGCGCACCCGCCGCACCCGGGTCTCGTAGCCGTTGCGCTCGATGCGCTTGACCATCTGCCGGACGTTGCGCATCGCACGGCCGCTGAGGGTGAAGCCGGCCACGTCCACGATCGCCTCGTCGCCGAGCTCCAGCGCGTCCATGCCGGTCTCCCGGGTCCACACCTGACCGCCGGTCTCGCTGCAGCCGGTGACCGCCGGGGTCCAGGAGTGCGCCCTGGCCTCCTCCATGAAGCGCTCGATGGCGCCCGGCCATGCCTCGACGTCGCCTATCGGGTCGCCGCTGGCGAGCATCACACCGGAGATCACCCGGTAGCAGACGGCGGCCTTGCCGGTCGGGGAGAAGACGGCGCCCTTGTCGCGGCGCAGCGCGAAGTAGCCGAGCGAGTCGCGGGCGCCGTGCCGGGCGAGCAGCTCGCGCAGCTGCCGCTCGTCGTCGTCGGTCAGCCGGGCCGCGGGGTGCTCGGGGCGGAAGGCGAGGTACGCGGTGGTGGCCACCGTCAGCAGGCCGAGCGCGCCGAGGGAGTAGCCGACGGTGTAGTCCACCTGGTGGGTGTAGACGACCGGGCCCTCGAAGCCGAACAGGCCCCACAGCACGTGCTGGACGCGGTCCCAGACGGAGGGCGAGCCGACGGTCTTGTTGGGGTGGGAGCTGACGACGACCATGCCGATGGCGAAACTGGCGCCGCCCAGGACGACGAGGTTGGCCAGCGCCTTCCAGCGGCTGCGCGGGTCGGGCAGCGCCGCGAACTCCTTGCGGTGCCACACCAGGAACACCAGGAGCGCCATCGAGAGCACCGCGCCGAACACGGAGTGGCGGTAGACCAGCTGGGCGGCGGTGCCCACGGGCAGCAACGCCACCGCCGCGCCCCAGGCCCGCCGCTTGCGCCGCTTGAGCCCGTGGGCCAAAAGGAGCAACAGGATGCCCACGACGATCGACGCGGCGGCCGCGAGGGGGCTCACCGCGCCCGGCAGCACCTCGGCGAGGGCGTGCACCCGGCTGTGCCGGAACCGCGGGAACACGCCCGCGGCCAGGTTCAGCAGGCCGACGACGACGCCGGCCGTGCCGACCCACCCCGGCACCGCTTCGGGCCGCGGGCCGCGGAGCCAGCGTGGCGTTCGCCACGCAACCGTCTCCGACTTTTCGCCATCTAGCCTGTCAGACATCACTTTCCCGTCGCCCCGGTCGAGAGAACGTGCGAGCCTTGTCGCAGCATCTGGACTTTTTGCGCCCTGTATGACGGCGTTTCAGGGCTAGGGGTTCCACCAGCGGTACGGAAGGCCCGGCCGCCCGGAAGAAAGCACCGCATGGGTCTCACCAGTAAGAAAGTGCTGCTTCTCGCCGTCCTCGTCGCGGTGGCACTGTTCATCCTCACCGTGTGGCTGTGGCCCCGCCTGTCCCAGGGCAACTGGCGTGCCGTACTCGGCCGGGTCGGACTCCTGGTGGCGACCCAGCTCTCCCTCTTCGCCGCGGTCGGCCTCTACGCCAACAATTCCTTCGGCTTCTACGCGTCCTGGGCCGACCTCTTCGGCCAGGAGCAGGAGCCGGGCGTGGTCACCAACTACCAGACCGGCCCGAACGGCACGAAGCTGCAGATGCTGGGGACCGAACGGGTCAGCGTGCAGAACGGCTCGCGCCCGGCGGCGGGCGGCCGGATCGACAAGGTGCTGATCCGCGGCGAAAACTCCCAGATCGCCAGCCCCGCCTTCGTCTATCTGCCGCCGCAGTACTTCCAGAAGAAATACGCGCACCGGAAATTCCCGGCGGCACTCGTCCTCACGGGCTATCCGGGCACCGCGGAGGCGCTCTACAAGAAGCTGCATTTCCCGCAGACCCAGCACGAACTGCTCAAGAAGCACAAGATGCAGCCGACCGTCCTGGTGATGATGCGCCCGACGGTGGCGCCGCCGCGCGACACCGAGTGCGTGGACATACCGAACGGCCCGCAGACCGAGACCTTCTTCACCAAGGACCTGCGCGCGGATATCGCCGCGCACTACCGAATAGGGCGCGAGGCCAGGAACTGGGGCGTCATCGGCGACTCCACCGGCGGCTACTGCGCGCTGAAGATGGCCATGCGCCACCCCGACGCGTACTCCTCCGCCGTCGCCCTCTCCGGCGCCTACAAGGCACCCCTCGACGCCACCACCGGCGACCTCTTCGGCGGCAACCCGCAGCTGCAGCGCGAGAACAACCTGCTGTGGCGTCAGCGGCACCTGCCCGCCCCCGAGGTGAACCTGCTGGTCACCAGCAGCAAGCAGGGCGAGGGGAATTACCACCAGACCCTGCGGTTCATCCAGCAGACGAAGTCACCGAGCCGGATCTCGTCGATCATCCTCGACAGCGGCGGCCACAACTTCAACACCTGGCGCCGCGAGATCCCGGCCGCCCTGGAGTGGCTGGGCAACCACCTCAGGGCCTGACGGGCGGCCGCCCGTCCTCCCGTACCCGCCGCGCGGCCGGGTCCCTCCGCAGCAGGCGAGGGACCCGGCCGCCGGCGTGCCGGGCCGCGTTGTCTCAGCGGGCGAGTATCAGGCTCATCGCCTCGGCGCGGGTGGCGGCGTCGCGCAGCTGGCCGCGCACGGCCGACGTCGTCGTCTTGGCCCCCGGCTTGCGCACCCCGCGCATGGTCATGCACATGTGCTCGCACTCGATGACGACGATCACGCCCCGCGGCTCCAGGATCTCCATCAGCGAGTCCGCGATCTGCGTGGTCAGGCGCTCCTGGACCTGCGGACGCCGGGCGTACACGTCCACCAGCCGCGCCAGCTTGGACAGCCCGGTGATCTTGCCGTCGGCGGACGGGATGTAGCCGACGTGCGCCACACCGACGAAGGGCACGAGGTGGTGTTCACAGCTCGACACCAGCTCGATGTCCTTGACCAGCACCATTTCGTCATGACCGAGGTCGAACGTGGTGGTGAGCACGTCCTCCGGCTTCTGCCACAGCCCGGCGAAGATCTCCTTGTACGCCCGCGCCACCCGGGCCGGCGTCTCCAGGAGGCCCTCGCGGTCCGGGTCCTCGCCCACCGCGATGAGGAGCTCGCGGACGGCGTTCTCCGCGCGCTTCTCGTCGAAAGTGCCGATCTTGCCGGCGACGTCCAGCGTCACAGGGTCGGTCATGTGGTGCCTCGTTCCTTCTGTGCCCGCTCGAAATCGCGGTGAAAAGCGAAAAACCGCGCCCCCCAGGCTAAACCTGGAGGGCGCGGCGCGTATTCCGGGGCCCGGGGGCCGCGGGGTCAGCTCTCGGGGTGCTGCTCCTCGGGGGTCTCCGCCTTCTCCGTGGAGACGGTGGCGGTCGTGGTCACCGAGCCGTTGGCCGGGGCCAGCTCGCGCGGCGTGAGCACCGGCGGGCGGCTGGAGGGCGTACGGCGCGAGGAGCCGGTCCACGCCGGGCGGGCCGGGCGCTTGACCACGTGCTTGAAGAGTTCGGCGATCTCCTCCTTGTTGAGGGTCTCCTTCTCCAGCAGCGTCAGCACCAGGTTGTCCAGCACGTCGCGGTTCTCGACCAGGATCTCCCACGCCTCGTTGTGCGCGGTCTCGATCAGGCGCTTGACTTCCTCGTCGACCAGCGCGGCGACCTCTTCGGAGTAATCGCGCTGGTGACCCATCTCACGGCCCAGGAAGGGCTCGGAGTTGTCGGTGCCGAACTTGATCGCGCCGAGCCGCTCGGTCATGCCGTACTGCGTGACCATCGCGCGGGCCGTGGCGGTGGCCTTCTCGATGTCGTTCGCGGCGCCCGTGGTCGGGTCGTGGAAGACCAGCTCCTCGGCCGCGCGGCCGCCCAGCATGTACGCCAGCTGGTCGAGCATCTCGTTGCGGGTCGTGGAGTACTTGTCCTCGTCGGGCAGGACCATGGTGTAGCCCAGGGCCCGGCCGCGGGACAGGATCGTGATCTTGTGCACCGGGTCGGAGTTCGGGGAGGCCGCCGCGACCAGGGCGTGTCCGCCCTCGTGGTACGCGGTGATCTTCTTCTCCTTCTCGGACATGATCCGGGTCCGCTTCTGCGGGCCGGCCACGACGCGGTCGATCGCCTCGTCCAGGAAGTGGTTGTTGATCAGCTTCTCGTCGCTCCGGGCCGTCAGCAGCGCGGCCTCGTTGAGGACGTTCGACAGATCGGCACCGGTGAAGCCGGGGGTGCGCTTGGCGACGGCCGAGAGATCGACGTCCGGCGCGACCGGCTTGCCCTTCTGGTGGACCTTGAGGATCTCCAGGCGGCCCTGCAGGTCCGGACGGTCGACGGCGATCTGCCGGTCGAAGCGGCCGGGGCGCAGCAGCGCCGGGTCGAGGATGTCCGGACGGTTGGTCGCGGCGATCAGGATCACGCCGCCCTTGACGTCGAAGCCGTCCATCTCGACCAGCAGCTGGTTGAGGGTCTGCTCGCGCTCGTCGTGGCCACCGCCCAGGCCCGCACCGCGGTGCCGGCCGACGGCGTCGATCTCGTCGACGAAGACGATCGCGGGGGCGTTCGCCTTGGCCTGCTCGAAGAGGTCACGGACCCGGGAGGCACCGACACCGACGAACATCTCGACGAAGTCGGAGCCGGAGATCGAGTAGAACGGGACGCCCGCCTCGCCGGCGACGGCGCGCGCGAGCAGCGTCTTGCCCGTTCCGGGCGGGCCGTACAGCAGCACGCCCTTGGGGATCTTGGCGCCGACGGCCTGGAACTTCGCCGGCTCCTGGAGGAACTCCTTGATCTCGTGGAGCTCCTCGACGGCCTCGTCCGACCCGGCGACGTCCGAGAACGTCGTCTTGGGGGTGTCCTTGGTGATCAGCTTCGCCTTCGACTTCCCGAAGTTCATCACCCGGGAGCCGCCGCCCTGCACCTGGTTCATCAGGAACAGGAAGATGACCACGATGGCGACGAAGGGCACGAAGGAGATCAGCATCCCGACGAACGGGTTCTGCTTCTCCGGCGAGACGGTGTACCCGTCCTTGATGTCGCCGGTCTGGTACTTGGCCTGCAGGTTCTTCGCCAGATCGACGCCCTGGTCGCCGATGTAGCTCGCCTGGATCTTGTTGGAGCCGTCGATCTTGTTGGAGCCGGAGAGCTCGATCTTGATCTTGTTCTCGTCACCGGTCGTCAGCTCGGCGGACTTCACCTTGTTGTCAGCGATCGCCTTGACGACCTGACCGGTGTCCACCGTCTTGTAGCCGCCGGACGAGCCGACGACCTGCATCAACACGACCACGGCGAGGACGGCCAGCACGATCCACATGACCGGCCCACGGAAGTATCGCTTCACGTCCATCCATACGGAGCCGCTGAGGCCCCGTCCCTCCTGCCACAGTGAGGCACAACGCCCTCGGGAGGGCTGGTCGTGCGTTGCGTACGGTGTATTACTGGCCCGAATAAAGAACTGCCTTCGGACGGTACCCCAGCATTGTCACCCGGCGCCTGCGCCGAGGGTGAACACGAAGCCGAGGATTCCGTTCTCCCTGCTCCAACGGCGGGCGGCCCCGAAGGGTTCCCGCCGCCGCGCGGCAGCCGGTTCCGGGCCCCGTCCGGCCACGCCGGCCGGACGGGCACGGGCAGTGCCCTCAGCCGCCGTAGACGTGCGGCGCGAGAGTACCGACGAACGGCAGATTGCGGTACTTCTCCGCGAAGTCCAGGCCGTACCCGACCACGAACTCGTTGGGGATGTCGAAGCCGATCCACTTCACGTCGATGGCGACCTTGGCCGCGTCCGGCTTGCGCAGCAGCGTGCAGACCTCCAGCGAGGCCGGCTCGCGCGAGCCGAGGTTCGACAGCAGCCACGACAGCGTCAGACCGGAGTCGATGATGTCCTCGACAATCAGGACGTGCTTGCCCTTGATGTCGGTGTCGAGGTCCTTGAGGATGCGGACCACGCCGGAGGACTGGGTGCCCGCGCCGTACGACGACACGGCCATCCAGTCCATCGTGACGGGGGTGGACAGCGCGCGCGCCAGGTCCGCCATCACCATCACGGCACCCTTGAGGACGCCGACGATGAGCAGGTCCTTGCCCGCGTACTCCGCGTCGATCTTCGCCGCCAGCTCCGCCAGCTTCGCGTCGATCTCTTCTTTGCTGATGAGTACCGACTGAAGGTCGGAACCCATGTCCTTGTCGTCCACCCGTGCCACTCTCGCTCTGTTCGGTGTTCGCGTCAGTCGTGAGACTTCGGTGCGGGGCAGCGTCTGCGGCTCAGCCCTGCCGAATCACCAGTCTGCCACCCTGCCGTCGCACACCTACTCGCCCGGGGAGGTTGATGGCCCCCTGACCCCGCCAGGCCGTGATCAGCCGGTCGACTTCCTCGATGTGGCGGGCGAAGAGCGAACCGGCCGGTGATCCGGCGGCGATGACGGCCCGGCGCAGCACCCGGCGGCGCACGGCGGGGGGCAGGGCGAAGAGGGCGGCGATGTCGAGGGTGCCGGCGTCGTCGAGGACCGCGCCCTCCGCGTCGGCGGCCCAGGCGTCCAGGGCGTCGGCATCGTCGCGGGAGAGCTGGGCGGTACGGGCCAGGGCCTCGACGACGCCCTTGCCGAGGGCCTTCTCCAGGGCGGGCAGGCCCTCGTGGCGGAGCCGTGAGCGGGTGTAGGCGGGGTCGGCGTTGTGCGGGTCGTCCCAGACGGGCAGCGACTGGATCAGGCAGGCCTTGCGGGCGGTCTGGCGGTCCACGTCGAGGAAGGGCCGGCGGTAGCGGCCGTCCCTGCCGCTGGTCGCGGCCATGCCGGAGAGCGAGCGGGTCCCCGAGCCGCGGGCGAGACCGAGCAGCACCGTCTCCGCCTGGTCGTCGCGGGTGTGGCCGAGGAGGACCGCGGCGGCGCCGTATCGCTCGGCGGTGGCGTCCAGGGCGGCGTACCGGGCGTCGCGGGCGGCGGCTTCCGGCCCGCCGGCCGGCCGCCCGCCGCCACCGCGGTGCACGGCGCCGTGCGCCACCGGGTGGGAGCTGCCGACGTGGACGGCGACGACCTCGACCGGGTCCAGCCGCAGGGCCCGCAGCCGCAGGGCGACCTCGGCGGCGCGGAGGTCCGAGCCCTCCTGGAGGCCGTGGTCGATGGTGACGCCCCCGGCGCGGACCCCGAGCTTGGGGGCCTCGAAGGCGAGAGCGGAGGCGAGCGCCATCGAATCGGCGCCGCCGGAGCACGCGACGAGCACGAGCGGGGGCTCGTGCCGGTCCTGCGCGCAGTGGTGGGTGAGGACGTCGTGGAGTACGCGGCGGACCGCCAGGCGTATCGCGGCGACCGCTGGATGGGGACCCATGTCCGTTTCCAATCGTTCAGCTGGGAGCCTCGGGCCGGTGAGGGCTCTTCGTCACACAGAGTGCCTAGATGGTGACAGAGGCGAGCGGTTCCCCGAGCATTGCACGCCTATCCATCCGTAACGGTCCCTCAGACGGGTGATTGAAGGGGCGCGCTACTGCCACCCGGCGTGCCCAGCTCACGCCGTTCGCTTACGGTGCCCCGTCCGCCTTGCGGTGCACCCGCGCGATCCAGTCCGCCGGTTTCGCGATCTCCTGTTTGGTCGGGAGGGTGTTCGGCGAGGTCCACACGCGGTTGAAGCCGTCCATGCCGACCTCGTCGACGACGGCGCTGACGAACCGCTCGCCGTCGCGGTACTGCCGCAGCTTGGCGTCCAGGCCCAGCAGCCTGCGCAGCGCCTGGTCCAGCCGCCCGGCGCCGCTGGCCCGGCGCCTTTGGAACTTCTCGCGGATCTCGGCGACCGACGGCACGACCTCCGGCCCCACGCCGTCCATCACGAAGTCGGCGTGGCCCTCCAGCAGGGACATCACCGCGGTCAGCCGGCCCAGGATCTCGCGCTGGGCGGGCGTCTGGACGAGATCGACGAGGGAGCGGCCGCCGTCGTCCTCGCCCTCCTCGCCCTCGGGCTTGGCACCGGCCAGCGACTGGGCGGCCTCGCGCAGCCGCTCCAGGAGGGCGCCCGGATCGATGTCCGTCTCGCCGAGGAACGCCTGGATCTCGCCCTCGATGTGGTCGCGCAGCCACGGGACGGCGGTGAACTGGGTGCGGTGGGTCTCCTCGTGGAGGCACACCCACAGCCGGAAGTCATGCGGCTCGACCTCCAGCTCGCGCTCCACGTGCACGATGTTCGGCGCGACCAGCAGCAGCCGCCCGCCCTGCGCCGCGGCCGGCAGGTCCCGGGAGGCCGGTGCGAAGGTCTCGTACTGGCCGAGGACCCGCGAGGCCAGGAACGACAGCAGCATGCCCAGCTCCACGCCGGTGACCTTGCCGCCCACCGCGCCGAGCACCGCGCCGCCGGGCACCGCCGAGCGGCGGTCCTCCATCTTGGCCAGCAGCGGCTTGAGCACGGCCCGGAAGCCGGCGACGTTCGCCTTGATCCAGCCGGGCCGGTCCACGACGAGGACCGGGGTGTCGTGCGGCACGTCGCCGGTCTCGTCGGACTGTGCCATCCGCGTGAAGGCACGGACGTGCGCCTCGGAGGACTTGGCGTGCCTGCGCAGCTCGGCGACGATCGCGCGCGCCTCGTCCCGGCTCACCTCCGGGCCCGGCCGCACGAAACGGGTCGCGGTCGCGACCGCGAGATTCCAGTCGACCATCTCGGTTCCACCGATGCTCGTCATGAGTTCACCGTACGTGGGCGCATGCCCCGGGGGTAGCCGGTTCGCTGCGCTTTGCCTCCGCCCCCACATGCTCGGCTTTCCCGCCGTGGGAGTTGTCCGCCGTCGCGCCTGCGGCGGGCCGGGCCGCTGCGCGGGGCTGTCGGCGTGCGGTGACGGGCCTCCGGGGCAGGGGGTCCGGACTGCTTCGCTTTACGTCCGGACCCCCTGCCCCTCCGGCCCGTCCCCTCCCGTGGTGGGTGGGGAAAAGCGTGGTGGTGGGACCCCTCGGTGGGCCGGTTGGCCCCTTGGCGGCCGGGGTCTCTCCGGTCCTAGCGGCACCCGCAATTGGCTACCGCCGAGGCAAGTTTGTCCAAGGCGTTCTGGGCCCCCTGGGGGTCACTCGTGCCGGTGGTCATGAAGGAGAAGACGAGGAGGCGGCCGTCGGCGTCGACGACGGTGCCGGCCAGGGTGTTCACGCCGGTGAGGGTGCCGGTCTTGGCGCGTACGGCGCCGGCGCCGGCGCTCTGGCCCCGGTAGCGGTTGCTGAGGGTGCCGGTGAAGGCGGCGACGGGGAGGCCGGTGACCACGGGGCGCAGGGCGGGCAGGTCGGGTGAGGAGGCCCGCAGCAGGAGGTGGGAGAGCAGCGAGGCGGTGACCTTGTCGTCGCGGTCCAGGCCGCTGCCGTCCTCGAACACGGCGCCGGTCAGGGGCAGGTGCTGGCGGGCGAGGGCGGCGCGGACGGCCTTTCCGGCGCCGGCGAAGCTGGCGGGCTGCCGCGCGGCGAGGGCGGTCTGGCGGGCCAGGGCCTCGGCGATGTCGTTGTCGCTGTAGGTGAGCATCCGCTCGACGAGCGCGGACAGCGGCAGGGAGCGGACAGTGGCGAGCCGGTCGGCCTTCTTCGGTGCCTTGGCGGCGGCCGGGTCGCCGTCGACGGTGATGCCTCGGGCGTGGAGCAGGCCGGCGAAGGCGCGTGCCGCGTCGTGGGCCGGGTCGGCGCCGCGGGGGGCGGTGCCGTGCTCGCTGTCGTCGAGGCGCGCCTCGTCGGTCATCAGGGCGGTGACGGGGGCGATGTTCTCGTTCGGGCCGATGGGGTGCAGGGCGGGGCCCGCGTAGGCGCTGGTGTCGTAGCCGAGCGCGACCTTGGTGAGGTGGCGCTTCTTGAGGGCGCGGGCGGTGGCGTCGGCGAGGGCGCGCAGGTTCGCGGGCTGTTCCTCGGCGCCGTGCCGCGGGGCGCGGGCGGTGAGCGTGGGGTCGCCGCCGCCGACCAGGACGACGCGGTTCTTGCCGCCCAGGACGACGGTGGTGTCGATGCGGTGGTCGGGGCCGAGCGCGGAGAGCGCGGCGACGGCGGTGGCGAGCTTGACGGTGGAGGCGGGGGTGGCGGCCTTGCCCTGGTCCTCGCCGAAGACCTCGCGGCCCGCGGCGACGTCCAGGACGGAGGCCGTGCGCACGGAGCCGAGCGCGGGGTCCTTCAGCAGCGGTGCGAGCGCGTCGGCCAGGCCCGCGTCGGTGGGGACGGGGGCGGCGCCGCGGCCCGCGGAGCCGGGCGCGGGGGCGCCGAGCGCGGGCAGCACGGGCGGGGCGCTGGGCGCCGGGCCGGGGCCGGCGGCGTGATGCTCGCCACTGGCACCGTCCATCGAGCCCGCCTCCGCGCGCTCGGCCGTACGCTGACCCGAGTCCCACGGCCCCGCCGCCGCCACCGCGGTGAGCGCGACCGCCAGGCCGGTGGCCGCGGAGACCGCCGTGAGCCGCCAGGTCTGCCGGGTGTGGTGTGGTGCGGCCTGCCAGGCATGCCGCGCGGCCCCGGCCGTGCGCCTGGCCGCGTCGGCCGTGCTCTGCGCCGACCGGACCGCCGCGAGCGTCGCCGCCCGCGCGGACCGCTGCGCCGACTGCCATCTGACCTGCCATTTTCCGGTCTCCGGCACCTCGGACCAGCCCCTTTCGCCACCACACACCTGCGTGGGGGACACTTAATCACCAGACGTATGTGTTGATCATGGAGGAGCCACCCGTGGAGTTCGACGTCACCATCGAGATCCCGAAGGGTTCGCGGAACAAGTACGAGGTGGACCACGAGACCGGTCGGATCCGCCTGGACCGTCGACTCTTCACCTCGACCAGCTACCCGGCCGACTACGGCTTTGTCGAGAACACCCTGGGCGAGGACGGCGACCCGCTGGACGCGCTGGTCATCCTGGACGAGCCGACCTTCCCCGGCTGCCTCATCAAGTGCCGCGCCATCGGCATGTTCCGGATGACGGACGAGGCCGGCGGCGACGACAAGCTGCTGTGCGTGCCGGCGTCCGACCCGCGTGTGGAGCACCTGCGGGACATCCACCACGTGTCGGAGTTCGACCGCCTGGAGATCCAGCACTTCTTCGAGGTCTACAAGGACCTGGAGCCCGGCAAGTCCGTCGAGGGCGCCAACTGGGTCGGCCGCACCGAGGCCGAGGCCGAGATCGAGGCCTCCTACAAGCGCCTCGAGGCGCAGGGCGGCAAGCACTGACGACGGCCGTGGCGTCCCGGCGTGCGGCGGGCTCTCTCTGACCGCGACGCGCCGGGCTCCGCGCGCTGATTTTCGTACGCGAACGGGCGGCACCCGGTTGGGTGCCGCCCGTCGTGCGTGTCGGGGCCGGTGGGCGCTGCACCGGCCGCCGGCCTAGAAACCGCGGGTGCGCTTGGCGGCGCGGCGGCCGGTGCCGGCCTCCTCCAGGCCCGGTGCCCGCAGGAACAGCCGGGCGACCTCGGCGCCGAGGTTGACCCCCACCGCGATGGCCAGCGCCAGCGAGGCGGCCTGGACCAGGGACGTCAGGCCCTGCGGCAGGTGCCCCTGGGCGAAGTTGAGCAGGCCGAAGTACGTGGCGCTACCGGGCAGCAGCGGGCCGATGGCCGCGGTGACGTACGGCAGCGCGGACGCGTAGCGGTAGCGGGAGAGCAACTGGCCGAAGAGGCCGACCAATCCGGCCGCGATGGCGGTGGCGGGCACCGCGTTTATCCGGGCGACGTAGGTGAGCGCGCCGTACACCACCCAGGCGACGCCGCCGTTCAGGGTCGCGAACGCCACGGTGTGACGTTCCTGCTGGAGCAGCACGCAGAACGCCAGCGCCAGCAGCATCGCCGCGAGGATCTGCACCAGCGGCTCGTTGTACGACCCCAGGGACTGCTCGGGGTTGAGCCGCCGCAGGCCCGGGTTCAGCTGCAGACCGATGTAGAGCACGCTGAGCACGCCGACGACAATGCCGACGATGAGGTAGCCGACCTCCAGCAGACGCGCCGCGGCGGTGATGTAGTAGCCGGTCAGCCCGTCGTGGACGCCGGCGACCAGAGCCCGTCCCGGGATCAGCGCGAACAGTCCACCGGTGATCACCGCGGACGCCTGCACGTTGGCGTGCGCCAGGCCGAAGGCGACGCCCACCGCGGCGGGCGGCATCGCGGCGACCACGAACTGGTAGAACTCCGGCAGCCCGCGCGCGGACGCCAGCCAGGCCAGCCGGTCGCCGAGCATCGAGCCGACCGCGGCCGCGACGAACACCAGCATCCCGCCGCCGACCAGCATGGAGGCGGCACCGGACAGCAGCCCGGAGGCCACCGTCAGCGCCCAGCTCGGGTAGGGGTGGCGGTTACGGCGGATCTCGGCGAGGCCGCGGTAGGCCTCTTCGAGGGTGATGCCCTCGGAGGCGATGTCGTCGACGAGCCGGAAGACCGCGGACAGCCGGTTGTAGTCGACGCCGCGGCGGCGCACCGTGCGGCTGGCGGTGACCGGGTCGTCGACCAGCGACGGCTGGTAGGAGATCGACAGCAGGGTGAAGGTGACGGTCGGCTCGACGCGCTCCAGCCCGTAGGCGTGCGCCACACCGAACATCGCGGCCTCGACGTCCTCGGCGCCCTCGCCGCCGGCGAGCAGGATCTCCCCGATACGCAGCGTCAGGTCGAGCACGCGGGGCACGGCCGGGCCGGTCTCGTCGTCGGCCCGCTCGACGCGTTCGGGGACCGGCCGCTCCCCCACCGGCATCCGGAGCATCGTGCGCATCCGGTCCTGCCAGGGCGCCTCCTTGGTGAGGCGGACGGCGGGGATGCCGTGCGGCGGGGTGAAGGCGTAGCTCAGGGCGGTGGAGCCGGCGGGCATCGGGGTCTGGCCGGTGGTCCCGCTGGGCGGCGCGAACGCCGAGCCCTCCTGTTCGGCCGGGGTCTCCGAGCGCAGCCCCGAGGGCAGCGCGAACTCGGAGGTGGGGTGCTCGTCCTCGGGCAGCGGCGGGTAGGGCACGCCCAGCGGCGGGGTGAAGGCGCTGTGGGCCTCGTCCGACTGGGGCTTGCGCTCCTCGGAACCGCTCTGGTCCGAGGAACCGCTGCTGCCGCTGCCGCTCGTGCCGCGCTGGCCGCGGTGTGGGTCCGACGCCACGGGTCTTCGCTCTCCTCGTAAGCCTCCTGACGGATGACAAGGACACGATGCCTGATGGGGACGGGCGGCGCGTGCGCGGGGGCGCGGTTTTCGGCCCGCGGGTCGTTTGCGCTTTGCGGGTGGAGCACGGTGTCGGCTTTCCCGCCGTGGGGGTTGCTCGCGGTATTTCGCCCGCTGACGCGGTGCGCCCTCCGTGGCGCCTGCGGCGGGCGGTGCCGCTGCGCGGGGCTGTCGGGGTGCGGTGACGGGCCTGCGCGGGTGGGGTGCCGGACTGCTTCGCTTGACGTCCGGCACTCAACCCGCTCCGGCCCGTCACCTCCCGTTGGGGGTGGGTGAAAGGCCGGTGGGGGTATCGGTGGGTGGGTTTCCGTGGGGGTCAGCGCTTGGCGTGGCGGCCGCGGCGGGTGTCGGGGGCGGTCTGCGGGTGGTCCAGGGGGGCCGGGGCGGGGTCGTTCTTGGCCTTGCCGCGGGCGCGGAGGTATTCGATGGCGATCGGGACGACGGAGACCAGCACGATCGCGACCAGGATCAGCTCGATGTGCTTGTGGACGAACGCGACCTTCCCCAGCGACGCCCCGAGGAGGGTGACGCCGGCGCCCCACAGGGCGCCGCCGATGAGGTTGAAGGTGATGAAGGAGCGGTAGTTCATCCGGCTCACACCGGCGATGATCGGCGTGAAGGTCCGTACGATCGGCACGAAGCGGGCCAGGATCAGCGACTTGGGGCCGTGCTTCTCGAAGAACTCGTGCGCCTTCTCTACGTTCTCCTGCTTGAAGAGGCGGGAGTCGGGCCGCTTGAACAGCGAGGGGCCGACCTTGCGGCCGAAGAGATAGCCCGCCTGGTCACCGAGCACGGCGGCCAGCACGACCAGGGAGCACACCAGCCACAGCGGCCGGTCCAGCTTGTTCGTCGTCACCAGCAAACCGGTGGTGAACAGCAGCGAGTCGCCCGGCAGGAAGAAGCCGATCAGCAGGCCGGACTCCGCGAAGACGATGACCAGGACGCCGACCAGGCCGAATGTGGCGATCAGATAGTCCGGATCCAGCCACTGGGGGCCGAGCGCGAGAGTGTTCACGGGGTGAAGGCTCCTGGGTCGAGGGCGCCGGATCGTGCGGTGCGACGAGCGAAGCGACGAGGGTGCAGGCGCGGGTGCGGCCCCAAGCTATCAACGCCGGACGGCTCCGGGTGGTTCCAGGCGGGCCCCGGGGCCCCACCCGGGCGCCCCCGACCACTGGCCGCTCCCGGGGGACCGGGTGATGCTGACCGGAAGGAGGTGCACAGCATGGGCATCGATGAGTACGGCGGCGGACAGCGTGCGCAGTCCGACGTGCTGGTGGTGACGACCAACGACGTCCCGGGGTTTCACGTGGAACGCGTCATCGGCGAGGTCTTCGGCCTGACGGTGCGCTCGCGCCACCTCGGCAGCCAGATCGGCGCGGGCCTGAAATCGATGATCGGCGGCGAGCTGCGGGGCCTGACGAAGACCCTGGTCGAGACGCGTAACCAGGCGATGGAACGGCTGGTGGAGCAGGCCCGCTCACGCGGGGCGAACGCGGTGCTGATGTTCCGCTTCGATGTCACGGAAGCCGCGGACGTGGGCACCGAGGTGTGCGCCTACGGGACGGCCGTGGTGCTCTCCCCGCAGGGCTGAGCCCCGGGCGGGCCGGGCGGCGCGCCGTACGGGCCGGGGGCGCGCTTCCCCGGCCCGTACGGATCACAGGTGGCGGACGGCGTTGGCCAGCATCGCGTCGCGCATGTAGACCGCGAGGCCCGGCCTGATGGCCTCGTAGTGGGCGGTGAACCGCGGGTCCGTGACGTACATCTCACCGAGCCCGCTGTGCATCTCGTGGCCGCAGTCGTAGTACGCCCCGCCGATGAACCGCCGGTGCTCCTCCGCGACCTCCATGGCCGCCTCGGAGTCGGCCGGCACGCCCCGCGCGAGCAGGTCCGCCATCCTGCGGTGCAGGGCGTCGAACTCCGCCGTCAGCCGCTGCCAGTCCTCCTTGGTGTGGGCGGCCGTCCTGCGCCGCGATTCCCGGTAGGCGTCCGTGCCGCCCCAGCGTTCCTCGGCCTCCGCGGCGTGCGCGTCGGGGTCGAAGTCCCCGAAGACCTCGAACTTCTCCTCGGGTGTGAGCCGTACCTTCATCCTGCGTGCCTCCATCGCGTGTTCGACGGCCGCGGCCATCTCCTGGAGTCTGCCGATCCGTCCGGTCAGCAGCTCGTGCTGGCGCCGCAGATGCTCCTGCGGGTCGGCGTGCGGATCGTCCAGGAGGGCCGCGACCTCGTCGAGCGGAAAGCCGAGCTCCCGGTAGAAGAGGATCTGCTGCAGCCGGTCCAGGTCGTCCTCGTCGTAGCGCCGGTGACCTGCGTGGTTGCGGGCACCGGGCGGCAGGAGCCCGATCTCGTCGTAGTGGTGCAAGGTGCGCACCGTGACCCCGGCGAAGGCGGCGACCTGCCCTACCGAATAGCTCACTTCCGCTCCCTTCTCGGTACGCGCTCCACGATCCGCCCTCACCTCGCGTGAGGTGCAAGTCCGCATCATGAAAAGCCGGTGAGGCGGCGCGCGGGGGGATGAGATCCTGCCGCACATGCTGGGGATAACGGACTTGTCGACCTATCTGGTGGGCGTCGCGCTGATCATTCTGCTGCCGGGCCCGAACTCGCTGTACGTCGTCTCGGTGGCGGCCCGGCGCGGCCCGCGGGTGGCCTACCGGGCGGCGGCCGGGGTGCTGTGCGGCGACACGGTGCTGATGACGCTGTCGGCCGGCGGGGTGGCCTCGCTGCTGCAGACCAGCCCGGTACTGTTCGCCGTCGTGAAGTTCGCCGGCGCGGGCTATCTGACCTGGCTGGCGGTCGGGATGCTGCGCGGCGCCTGGGCGCTGTGGCGCGGCCGGGAGGTGCGCCGGGCCGAGCGGGACGGGGCGCCCGCGGCGCCGAAGGAGACCGTGGAGCGGCCGTACCGCAGGGCGCTGGTGGTCAGCCTGCTCAACCCGAAGGCGATCCTCTTCTTCATCTCCTTCTTCGTGCAGTTCGTCGACCCGTCCTACGCCCATCCGGTGCTGTCGTTCCTGACGCTGGGCGCCTGGGCGCAGTTGTTCAGCTTCACGTACCTGTCGGTGCTGATCTTCAGCGGCACGTTCCTGGCGGCGACCTTCCGCCGCCGCAAGCGGCTGACGGCCGGGCTGTCGGCGGGCGCGGGCGCGGCGTTCCTCGGCTTCGCGGCGAAGCTGTCGCTGGCCGGCACGAGCTGAGCCGGGCCGCGGCGGGCGGCCAGGGCGCGGCGCGGGACGGATACGGGCGGGTGGCGGTCCCTCGGGGCGGCCGCCCGCCCGTCGCGCTTCCACTGGGTGAACCCTGGAGGCCACCCACCCCCTATGCCCTTATTGTCGGGTTTCAGGAGGTGTGTCGATGCCCGTGCACGATGTGAAGGTCGCCGTCATCTACTACTCGTCGACGGGCACCATCGCCGAGCTCGCCCGGCTGATCGCGGACGCCGCCGAGCACGCCGGGGCCGATGTGCGGTTGCGGCGGGCCGCGGAACTCGCCCCGCAGACCGCGATCGACGCCAACCCCGCCTGGGCGGCGAACGCCGCGGCCACCGCCGACATCATGGAGGCCACCCACGAGGACATGCTCTGGGCGGACGCGGTGATCTTCGGGACCCCGACCCGCTTCGGAAACGTCTCCTCGCAGCTCAAGCAGTACATCGACACCCTGGGCGGCCTCTGGCAGCAGGGCCGGCTGGCCGACAAGGTCTACAGCGGCTTCACCGCGAGCGCCACCCGGCACGGCGGCCAGGAGTCCACCCTGCTCGCGCTCTACCAGACCGTGCACCACTTCGGCGGCATCCTCGTGACGCCGGGCTACACCGACCCGGCGAAGTTCACCGACGGCAACCCCTACGGCACCTCCCACGTCGGCGGCCCGGACACCCCGCCCGACGACGACGCACGCACCGCGGCCCGCATCCAGGCAGAGCGCGTGGTGACCTTCACCAAGGCCGTCAAACACGGCCTTTCACCGGCCAGTTGACGGGTAGAGGCGACAGATGACTCTGCACAAAGGCGCATCGGCATCCGACCGCAAGCACATCGGGCACCCGGTCAATCCCTTCTACGGCGAGGCCGATCCGGTCGCCGGCATGGAGGCCGCCCCGCCGCGGCACACCCTGCCCGACGGCCCGGTCTCCCCGCGCACCGCCTACCAGTTCGTGCACGACGAGCTGATGCTGGACGGCAACTCCCGGCTCAACCTGGCGACCTTCGTCACGACCTGGATGGAGCCGCAGGCCGGCGTCCTGATGGCGGAGTGCCGGGACAAGAACATGATCGACAAGGACGAGTACCCGCGCACCGCCGAACTGGAGAAACGGTGCGTGGCGATGCTCGCCGACCTGTGGCACGCGCCCGACCCGGCAGCCGCCGTCGGCTGCTCCACCACCGGGTCCAGCGAGGCCTGCATGCTCGCGGGCATGGCCCTCAAGCGGCGCTGGATGCAGCGCAACAAGGACCGCTATCCGGCCACCGCCCGCCCCAACCTCGTCATGGGCGCCAACGTCCAGGTGTGCTGGGAGAAGTTCTGCAACTTCTGGGAGGTCGAGGCCCGCACGGTCCCGATGGAGGGCGACCGCTTCCACCTGGACGCGCCCTCCGCCGCCGCGCTGTGCGACGAGAACACCATCGGCGTGGTGGCGATCCTCGGCTCGACCTTCGACGGGTCCTACGAGCCGGTGGCCGAGATCTGCAAGGCGCTCGACGCGCTCCAGAAGGACAAGGGCTGGGACATCCCGGTCCATGTGGACGGCGCGTCCGGCGCCATGATCGCGCCGTTCCTCGACCCGGACGTGATCTGGGACTTCCGCCAGCCGCGGGTCGCCTCCATCAACACCTCGGGCCACAAGTACGGCCTGGTCTACCCGGGCGTCGGCTGGGCGCTGTGGCGCGACACGGAGGCGCTGCCCGAGGAGCTGGTCTTCCGCGTGAACTACCTGGGCGGCGACATGCCGACCTTCGCGCTCAACTTCTCCCGGCCCGGCGCCCAGGTCGCCGCGCAGTACTACACCTTCCTCCGCCTCGGCCGGTCCGGCTTCCGTGCCGTGCAGCAGGCGACCCGCGACGTGGCCCGCTCACTGGCCGAGCGGATCGGCGCGATGGGCGACTTCAGGCTGCTCACCCAGGGCGACGAGCTGCCGGTCTTCGCCTTCACCACCACCGACGACGTCACCGCCTTCGATGTCTTCGACGTCTCCCGGCGGATGAAGGAGCGCGGCTGGCTGCTCCCCGCCTACACCTTTCCGCCCAAGCGCGAGGACCTCTCCGTCCTGCGGGTGGTCTGCCGCAACGGCTTCTCGATGGACCTCGCCGACCTCTTCATCTCCGACCTGGAACAACTGCTGCCCGAACTCCGGCAGCAGCCCGAGCCGCTGCAGCGCCCGGCGAACGTCGCCACGGCGTTCCACCACTAAGGGGCGCCGTTCGCCGGGCCCGCCTGAAGGGTGTCGTTCGCGGGGCCCGCCGTCTCCCGCGGGGCCGCGCCCTTCGCCGTGTCCGGATGCTCCGGCCCCTCGCCCGGCACCGGGGCGCGCGGCTCGCCCTCGCCGGCGAAGACGTACGCCCCGCCCGCGATCCGCTCGATCAGCCCGCGCGTCCACGCCGCGTCGCTGTCCGCGGCGTGCAGCCACAGGTCCATGACCTCGCCGAGGTGGCCGGACGCTTCCCCGGGCGTGCCGTACGCGGCCACCCCGCGCCGCCACTCCCGCAGCGCGTGGTAGACCGAGCCGGGCCCGGCGCGGGACCACGCCCGGTCGCCCCCGTAGTCCAGGTCGCCCCGCACCTGGTAGCCGTGCGCCCGGCCGCGCCGCCGCACGGCGCCCAGGACCAGCAGCCGGATCGCCGACATCGTCACCTCTGTCCCGTGCGCCCCCTGCCGCCAGCCTAGGGCGGCCCGGCCGCCTCCCCGCTACACCTGGGCCTTGCGCTCCTCGTCGACCAGCTCGAAGGCCGTCTTGCCGTCCAGGGACTCACGGATGATGTCGGCGTGGCCGGCGTGCCGGGCCATCTCCTCGATCAGGTGCAGCAGCAGCCAGCGCATCGACTGCCGGGCCCCGTCCGGGAACCAGGGCATCGCGGGCAGCGGGAAGGTGTCGTTCAGGCTCGGCACGGAGCGGATGAACTCCTCCGTGCGCCGCGCGACGCCGTCCCAGAACTCCAGCACACCGGCCGGCGTCTCGCCGTCCTCCAGCCGGAAGCTCAGGTGCCAGGTCTCCGGCGTCCGGGCGACGGAGCGCGGCCGCTGCTGCGCGGTCTCCAGCCAGCCCTGCTCGGTCTCCGCGGCGTGCTTGACCAGCCCGGCCAGCGACAGCTCGCTGGCGCTCGGCCGCTCGGCGGCCTGCGCGTCGGTCAGCCCCATGAGCGCCCGCCGCAGCCCGCCGCGCTGGGCCTCCAAGAAGGCCAGCAGCGCGCCGGCCTCGTCGCCGTAATCCTCGGCCAGAACGTGAGTGGGCATGAGATCCGCCTTTCCTGACATCCCTCGGCGGCCGGCTGTACGCCGTCCGCCTTCCGACATCACTCAAGGTAGGAGCCCTTGCGGTCAGCCACTGTCCGCAACTCGCGGACCGGGCCCCCCGGATCGGTCCCGCCCGCCCGGACGGGACCCGCGGCTCAGAACGGGAACCGCGACCGCCCGTGCTGGATGGAGATCCACTTGGTGGTGGTGAAGGCCTCCACCATCGCGTCGCCGTTCAGCCGCCCCACCCCGGAGCTCTTCGCGCCGCCGAACGGCACGATCGGCTCGTCGTGCACCGTGGCGTCGTTGACGTGGAACATCCCGGTCTCGATGCGCTTGGCGAACCGCACCCCGCGCTCGATGTCGGCGGTGTGCACGGCACCGCTCAGCCCGTACGGCGTCGCGTTGGTGAGCCGCACCGCCTCGTCGTCCCCGTCGAACGGAACCAGCACCACGACGGGCCCGAACATCTCCTGCCGCAGCAGCGGGGAGTCCTCCGGCAGCCCGCTCAGCACGCTGGGCGCCACCAGGGTGCCGCGGGTCTCGCCGTGCAGCAGCGCCGAGGCGCCGTCGGCGACCGCCCGCTCCACCAGCGAGGTGATCGCCTCGGCCTGCCCCTCGTTGATCAGCGGGCCGATGTGGGTCCGCGGGTCGGTGGGGTCGCCCACCTTGAGGGCCGCGACCCGGGCGACGAACTTCTCGGTGAACTCCTGCTCCACCGAGCGGTCCACGAGCACCCGGTTGGCGGCCATGCAGACCTGGCCCTGGTGCACGAAGCGGCTGAAGACGGCGGCGTCCACCGCGTAGTCCACGTCGGCGTCGTCGAGGACGACCAGCGCGCTGTTGCCGCCCAGCTCCAGCACCGTGTGCTTGAAGTGGGACGCGGCGACCGTCGCGACGTGCCGGCCGACCTTCTCGGAGCCGGTGAAGGAGATGGTCTTGGGCACCGGGTGCTCGATGAGCGCGTCGCCGATCTCGGCGATGTCGGTGACGACGACGTTCAGCACGCCCGCCGGCAGCCCCGCCTCCTCGAAGATCCTGGCGACCAGGCCGCCGCCGCACACCGGGGTGTTCTGGTGCGGCTTGAGGACGACGGCGTTGCCGAGCGCCAGGGCCGGCGCGACGGACTTCAGGGACAGCAGGAAGGGGAAGTTGAAGGGGCTGATCACGCCGACGACGCCGACCGGCAGGCGGTAGAGGCGGTTCTCCTTGCCGTCGATGGGCGAGGCGAGGATGCGGCCCTCGGCGCGCAGCGCGAGCTGGATCGCCTCCCGCAGGAACTCCCTGGCCAGGTGGAGTTCGAAACCCACCTTGGTGCGGGTGCCGCCGACCTCGGCGGCGATGGTCTCGGCGAGTTCCGCCTCGCGGTCGTCGATGATCCGCAGCGCCCGCTCGAAGACGGTCCGCCGGGTGTACGGATTGGTGGCGCCCCACTCCCGCTGGGCGCGCTCGGCGGCGCGGTATGCCTGGTCGATCTCCTCGACCGTGGCGACGGGTATGGAGGTCAGCTTCTCGCCGTTGTACGGATTGAAGTCGACGATGTCCCAAGAGCCGCTTCCGGAGCGCCACTCGCCGTCGATGAACTGATACGCCAACTCGTCGAAGTAGGACATGTCATCCCGATCTGGAGAACAGGGCGCTCAGGGCGCCGCATTGGGGGGTGCTGACTCCTGATGGTGCGCCATCCTACCGACGCGTCACATCAGTTGGAGCAGACCACGCAAGAGGTCCCTGGTCTCGTCCGGATTCGGCCCCTCTTCCTGGAGGCGGTCCATCACCCGCGCGTACTGGGCCACTTCTTCGGGCTTGTCCACATAGAGCGCGCTCGTCAGCTGCTCCAGGTAGACGACGTCGGGCAGGCCCGACTCCTGGAAGCCGAGCATCGTGAAGGCGCCGCTCTCGCCGGCGTGCCCGCCCAGGCTGAAGGGCATCACCTGCAGCCGCACGTTGGGTCTCTCGGAGATGTCGATCAGATGCTTCAACTGCTCGCGCATCACGGACCGTTCGCCGTACGGGCGGCGCAGCGCGGCCTCGTCGAGCACACAGTGGAACTGCGCCGACCGCTCGGTCACCAGCAGCTTCTGGCGCTCCATCCGCAGCGCCACCCGGCGCTCGATCTCGGCGGGCCCGGCGTCCGGCATGCCCCGTCTGACGACGGCCTGGGCATAGCCCTCGGTCTGCAACAGCCCGTGCACGAACTGGACTTCGTAGACACGGAGGAGGGAAGTGGCTCCTTCCAGTCCCACATACGTCTGGAACCAGCCGGGCAGCACATCGGTGTAGCTGTGCCACCAGCCGGCGACATTCGCCTCGCGCGCCAGCGACAGCAGCGCCTCACGCTCCTGGGCGTCACCGACGCCGTACAGCGTGAGCAGGTCCTCCACATCCCGTGCCTTGAAGCTCACGCGGCCCAACTCCATGCGGCTGATCTTCGATTCGGACGCACGGATCGAGTAGCCGGCCGCCTCACGGGTTATCCCGCGCGATTCACGCAGCCGACGGAGCTGCGACCCGAGCAGGATCCGCCGCACCACCGACCCGCTCGACTCACTTGCGGACACCTCTCAGACCCTCCTGTGACCCCACCCCGTCCAACAGTGGGCCGCAGTCTGCCACGTCCGGGCTTCGTTGAGTGCTCATCCGGTTACGGATGTGTGAGGCCCCCGCAAGCCCTCCACAGGAGTGGACGGGAAGAATTCGGAACGAAACGGTCCGGTCTGGCGCAATCGCGGCACGTGCACGTGCATCTGCCCTTGCATCTGTCCCGCGCATTGGGAACCATAGGCGTCGCACGCATGCACGCTCGTGAAAGATCCGCCAGATCCGGCTGACCGGCCAGGGTCATGACGTCCGCGAACGCCAGGAGTGCCTCGCATGGGGACCAAGGTTTTGACCATGCTCGAGCCGTTATGGCAGGGCTTTCCTCCCGTCGACCCCTTGGCAGTCTCCGGCTCCGCGTCCCGCACCCTCCCACCGCGCTACGAATCGGTGCGCTGCGCACGGGCGTTCACGCGCGAGACCCTGCAGGGCTGGGATCTTGACGATCTCTTCGACTCGGTCGCCCTCGTGGTCTCCGAGCTCGTCACCAACGCCCTGCGGCACGCGATCCTGGCCGCTCCGGAGCACCACGACGCCACCCCGCCCGCCCGGCTGCATCTGATGCGCTGGTCCTCCCGGCTGATCTGCGCCGTACGGGACCCGAGCGACGACTCACCGGTCGCCGGCGAGGCCGATTCCGCCGCGGAGTCGGGCCGGGGGCTCTACCTCGTGGACTCCTTCAGCGACAGCTGGGGCTGGCATCCGCTGGCCGGCGCCGCCCACGGCAAGATCGTGTGGGCGCTCTTCCGGCTGCCGTAGCCGTGCCGCACACCGGGCGCGCCGTCACGTACGGGCGCCCGGTCGCCGTGTGCGGGCGGGGACCCGCGACGGCCGCCGGGACACCCGCGGGCGCTCAGTCCCGTACGAGGTGGTCGAACTCCCCGTCCTTGATGCCGAGCAGCATCGCCCGGACCTCGGCCGGCGTGTAGACGAGCGCGGGGCCGTCCGGGAAGCGGGAGTTGCGCACCGCGATGTCACCCCCGGGCAGCTTGGCGAACTCCACGCAGGAGCCCTGGGAGTTGCTGTGCCTGCTCTTCTGCCACGCCACATCGCGGAGATCCGTGGCGGCCATGCCGTTGTATGCGTGGAGCACAGGGGTCTCCCGGTGATAAATGGTGTCAACTGCCCGGGAGCATAGCTGCGTTCTCGTGCGGATGCATGCGCAGATGCACGTGCACGACAGCCGGTGCAGAGCCGGTCACAGCTCGTCGAGCACCCCGGCCGCCCCCTCCCCCGGCGCCGCCCGCCGCCCCTCGCACCAGGTGGGAACGGGCCCACCCCCCGGTACGGATCACCGGGCCCGGAGCCCTCACGGACAGGGAAGAGACGTGCGCCACGCACCACGGGTTCCCGGCCCCGGGCGGACATCCGGCCCGACGCGCCCGCCAGGCGTTCGCCGTACAGCCGTGAGGTCCCCTGCGCCTCATGCACAGGGGACCTCACGCCCGTCACCGGAGGGCACCGTCACCAGGGGCGGCTCAGCAGGCGGCCGTCACCGTGACGCGTACGGGAGCAGCGCCATCTCCCGTGCGTTCTTGATGGCCCGGGACACCTGCCGCTGCTGCTGCGCGCTGATCCGGGTGACGCGCCGGCTGCGGATCTTGCCGCGGTCCGAGAGGAACTTCCGCAGCAGTTCGGTGTCCTTGTAGTCGATGTAGGTGACGCCCGCCGCGTCCAGCGGATTGCGGCGGGGCGGGGGTGTCCGGCGCGGGTCGTGCCGACGGGGCATGGGAGCTTCCTTGTGCGAGGTGGGGGCGTACGGATGCGGACGGGCCGGGGAGGCCGGCTCACCTGCGGGCGGGGCGGTCGCGGCCGCCTCACGAAACGGGGTCGAGGAGGGCGTCGAAGGCGGGCGGCAGCCGCTTCCAGGCCGACCGGCCGCCGGCGTACTCGGCGTCGGTGAGCAGGCAGGACTCCAGCAGCGAGGCGAGGGCCGCGCGGTCCAGGTCCGGCGAGGTGAAGACCAGGTGCTGGGTGCGGTCGCCGTGCTCGGGGTGCCAGTCCAGCGCGGCGGCGGCCCGGCGCATCGGCGGCACCATCTCCCAGGCGGCGTCCGGCAGCGCGGCCAGCCACGGGCCGGTGTTCTCCACGCACAGCGCCCCGCCGGCCGCGTCCCACGACAACAGGGTGTCCGGGCGGTCGGCCAGCCAGAACCGGCCCCGGCTGCGCGCGGCGGCGCAGGTCAGGTCCTCCAGCGCGCGGTAGAGCCGCTCGGGGTGGAAGGGCCGGGTGTGCTGCCACACGAGCGTGCCGACCCCCTCCGCCTCGGCCTCCTGCGGCAGCAGCGCACAGGCCGGGTGCTGGCGGGCGGCGGCAGCCCCCACATCGAATCCGGCCATCGCGGCGGCCGCCAACTCCCCCGACGCGACCGGGATCTGCCGCGCCGTCGGATGCAGCTGGTCGAGCAGCGCGAGGTCGGCGGGCTCCGCCGCCTCCTCCCCCGTGGCGATCGCCAGCACGGGCGCGTATTCGAGCTGGCGCGCCCAGGTGTCGGCGACCGTGCGCTGGTCGGAGGCCGCGGCGGCGAGACCGGCCTCGGCGAGGTCGTCACCGCAGCCGAGGTAGGGCAGCAGCAGCGCCGGGTCGACGGCGGTGATCACCCCCGTCAGCGCGAAGTTCTCACTCCCGCACGCGGTGACCACCTCGGCCATCGCCTTGGGCTCGACCGAGTCCCACAGTTCGACGACGGCCAGCCGGCAGGTGCGCCCGGCGGCCAGCCGCTCCAGCTCGGGCACCAGGTCCTCGCGCAGCGCACAGCAGGCGCAGTCGTTGACCAGCGGCGCCGAACCGGAGTCGAGGGTGCCGCCCGCGTCGCGGACCGTGCGCCGCACGGTGCCCTCGGCGGCGGAGGCGAGGTCGTGGTGGAGGGCGACGCTGCCCGGGACGGTGTGCAGCAGCCGCTCGACGGCGGCCTGCCGCGCCTCGGCGTGCAGGCCGCCGACCAGGACGACGTGGAGGCGCTCCATCAGCGGGCCCCGCGCGAGCCGTAGCGGCGCTCGAACCGCTCGACGCGACCCGCGGTGTCCAGCACCCGGGCGGTGCCCGTGTAGAAGGGGTGGCTCGCCGAGGAGATCTCGACGTCGATGACGGGATAGGTGCGGCCGTCCTCCCACTCGACCGTCTGCTCACTGCTGGCGGTCGAACGGGTCAGGAAGGCGACGCCGGCGGCCCGGTCGCGGAAGACGACCGGGCCGTAGGCGGGGTGGATTCCGGGCTGCACGGTGCTCAGCGCTCCTCTCGGAAGGTCACGTGGCGGCCGGCCACCGGGTCGTACTTGCGCAGTTCCAGGCGGTCGGGGTCGTTACGGCGGTTCTTGCGGGTCACGTAGGTGTAGCCGGTACCGGCGGTGGACCGGAGTTTGACGACCGGGCGTAGTTCGTTGCGGGCCATGGGGCTAGTATACGGAAATGGTTTCCATTTTCAATAGGCTCCGACCAGGGGCCCCGACCGGAAGGACCGCACCATGTCCGCCCACTGCCAGCTGACCGGCCGCGCGCCGGGCTTCGGCAACTCCGTCTCCCACTCGCACCGGCGCACCCCGCGCCGCTTCGACCCCAACATCCAGCGCAAGCGCTACTGGCTGCCCAGCGAGGGCCGGCACATCCGCCTCACCCTGAGCACCAGGGGCATCAAGACCGTGGACACGATCGGCATCGAGGCGGCCGTCGCCCGCATCCGCGCCCGGGGGGAGAAGGTCTGATGGCCAAGCAGAGCAAGATCGCCAAGAACGAGAAGCGCCGCGCCACCGTCGCCCGCTACGCGGCCCGGCGCGCCCTCCTCAAGGCCGTGATCCGCAGCCCGCACACGCCCGAGGAGGAGCGCACCGCCGCCCGGCGCGAACTCTCCCGCCAGCCGCGGGACGCCAGCGCCACCCGGATGCGCAACCGCGACAGCGTCGACGGGCGCCCGCGCGGATACCTGCGCGCCTTCGGGCTCTCCCGCGTACGGCTGCGCGAGCAGGCGCACGCCGGGTACCTGCCGGGGGTCCGCAAGGCGAGCTGGTAACCGCGCCGCCGGCCGTCCGGCCCCGGGGCACCCCCTGGACCGGACGGCCGGAACCTTCGGGTAATACTGGACAGAACGTCCGCCGGCCCACCCGACGAAAGCGAGCGCGCCCATGCTCCGCAACGCCTTCGAACCCTGGCACCTGATCCTGATCATCGCGGTGCTCGTGCTGCTCTTCGGCTCGAAGAAGCTGCCCGACATGGCACGCGGCCTGGGCCGCTCGATGCGCATCCTCAAGTCCGAGGCCAAGGCCCTCAAGGACGACCGGGCGACCGAGCCGGCCGAGGCGCCCCGCGCGGAGTCCGCCGCCCGCCCCTGAGACCGGGCCCGCCGCCGGGCAGGGACCGCCGGTCCCTCAGTGGTCGCCGCCCTCGTCGATCAGCCGCCGCACCTCGCGGTCGATCAGCCCCAGCCGGGCCTCGGCGACCAGCGGCACCGCGCGGCGCTGCCGCCGCGCCTCGGCAAGATCGATCTCGACGGTGATCAGCGAGGGCTCCCACTTCGGCGCCTGCGCCACCACCGCGCCCCGCGGGTCCACCACCCGTGAGCCGCCCCAGAACGCCGCGCCGTGTTCGTTGCCCACCCGGTTCACGAAGACCACCCAGCACTGCAGCATCTTCGCCGTGTAGGACAGCAGGGTGTCCCAGTACAGGCCGGTGTCCATCGCCTCCGGGTCCAGGCTCGCCGCGCTGTTCGTGGGGATGAACAGCACCTCGGCGCCGTCCTGCACCGCCAGCCACGGCAGCGTCGGCTGCCAGGCGTCGTTGCACACCAGCGTCGCGCCCCGCCCGCCGCTCCTGGCCCGCTTCAGCTCGTACGCGCGCAGCGACTGCCCCGGGCTGACGTGCTTGCGCTCCTCCCAGGCCAGGTAGTTGGGGAGGTAGAGCTTGCGGTGGGCGTGCACCAGCGCGCCGGCCGCGTAGTGCGCCGCGGTGTTGTACGCGCGCAGGCTGGTGTGCTCGTGGAAGCCGACCAGCACATCGGGGCCGAGGGTGCTGAGCTCCAGCAGCCGCTCGTCGTTGGCCTCCAGGGACTCGTCGCGCTTGAGCGCCCCCAAGTGGTAGCCGTGCAGGCTCAGTTCGGGGAAGACGACCAGATCCGCGCACTGCGCCGCCGCCTGCTCGATCTGCTCACGGGCGATGGCGAGGTTGGCCGCCACCTCGCCCAGGACACAGTCCGTCTGCGCCAGCGCAACGAGCATGGCCCCACCTCATCGACGCATTGCTTTTGCGGCTTTCACCCCAATTTTGCCAGAGGCCGCGGCAAGCGGCACGGTCCCGCGGCGCTGCCGGCTCCGCCCCGCTTCGAACGCCCCGCCCACCGTTTCCCACCCCTGAGCGAAAGAACGATCCTTCCCGTGCCGGAGAAGGCCCTCACCCGTTGATCCGCACGATCCGTCGTACGTCCCGCAGGGCGCCTTCCAGCCGCAGCGCCGCCCTGGCCCGCGGTCGGCCGGCCGCGGTCGGGCCGACCGGCGATGCCGACGGGCGGCCCGACCGGACGCCGGCTCATCGGCGCCGCGTACCGGACCTGCGCAGCAGCAGCGCCCCGCCCATCAGCAGCCCGCCGCCCGCACCGGCCAGCATGGCGAGTTCGCCGGGCCCGGTGGACGCCAGGAGCCCGGGGTCCGCCGGCATCCCGGCGCGCTTCGCGGCGCCCGCCCGCGCGGACCGCGGCGCGGGCACCGTCCCGGACTCCACCGCGGGCCCGTGGGCATGCCGGGGCGCCGTCCTGGCCGGCGTCCTTTCCCGCTGCGGCGCCGGGGCCGCGTGCTTCGGGGCCGGCCCCGGGCCCTGCCGGTGGGACACCAGGGGCGGCGGTGCGCCGGTCCCGGGCCGCCGGGCGGCCGCGAGCGCCGCGCCGTTCCCGCACGAGGCCCCCATAGCCGGGTTGAGGGCCGCGCCCGCGTCGGCCGAGTTGCCGCACACAGTGACCGGGGTGTCCACGGCCACCTGGATGTGGTTCCCGGAGAGCACCCCGGGAGAGTGCGCCGTGCCACCCCCGGCGCCGGCATCCGCGTACGCCACGCCGCCGCCCGCGCCGAGCGCGCCCGACGCCGCCGCTGCCACGACCGCCCACGTCTTCAGGCTCTGTCGCATCCCTCGTCCTCCTCGGCAGTCAGTGCAATACGCCCCGGCCGCCCGCGCCACGCACACGACCGGGCGGCCGGCAGCACATACGCGGCGCCGGCCGCCCGGGGGCACAAGCGGTGAACGGCCGGGGCCGTCGGCCGTCAGCGGTTGCCGACGCCGTTCCCGGACAGGACCGGGATGTCGTCGAGGATGTGCGACAGCGGCTCGTCGCCCTTGGCCTGCGTCGAGTTGTGGGCGCACTGCTGGTTCTGCGGCGACGACAGGATGTTGAGGTCCTGGGCCTGGATCGGGGAGAGGGCCTGGACGTTGACCTTGCCCAGTCCGAGGCACAGGTCGTTCAGCGAGCCCTGGACGAGACCGAGCTGGGTGCTCAGGTCACCGCGCGTGGTGGAGTTGCCGTAGACCGACGCCGCCCCGTTTCCGTTGACCGTGGTGGTGCCGTGCTGGTCACCGATCGCCATGGCCTCAGGAGCGGCCGCAGCGGACATACCGATCAGCGACGCCGCCACAGCCGCGCCCGCCATCATCTTCTTCATCACGCAAACCCTTCGGAGAAGAAGCTCCCGACACGGGAGCCCGGTTTGAACAACCCGCTGTGGCGGTTCGAGTTCTGCACCATCACCCGAATAGCCGCTACCGGGACCTCCGGAATTCCCGGTCCGCGCTTTCCGCTGCCGCTCTCGCCTCCATACGCGTACCGACAATGCGACTTATCGCGCAGGGGCACCCATTCGCGAGCACGAAACAGGGCCCGCGACGCCGATGAACGACAGTCGCGGGCCCTGCTCTCGATACGGACGGCATGCCAATACCCTGGCAGCCCCATCAATCTCACCAGGGCATTGGCATGCTTCCCTCCACACACATTGCTAACGATCCGGCGCACCGGAATTGCGTCACGAGCGAATAACATTTCCGCGCCGGCGCCGGACAGCTGAAACCCGGACCGCCCGGAAGAAGGAGGACCGGGCGGCCCGGGTGCTGGTCGGCCGGTCAGCGGTTTCCGGCTCCGTTGCCGGAAAGGACCGGGATGTTGTCCAGGATGTGCGACAGCGGCTCGTCGCCCTTGGCCTGGGTGGAGTTCTCGGTGCACTGCTGGTTCTGCGGCGACGACAGGATGTTGAGGTCCTGCAGCAGGAGCCCGCCGGCACCCTGGAGGTTCGCCTTGCCCAGCGCCAGGCAGGGCTTGTTCAGGGAGCCCTGGATCAGGCCGATCTGCGGGCTCATGTAGCCGTACGTGGTGGAGTTGCCGAAGTACTCCCGCGCACCGTTTCCATTGACGGAAGACGTGCCGTGCTGGTTACCGATCGCCATCGCCGCGGGGGCCGCGGCCGCGGCTACACCGGCGATGGAGGCAGCCGCTGCGGCGGTCGCCAAAACCTTCTTGATCATTTTGGTCCTTCGTGTTTCGGGATGCCCTTGGGCCGGGCAGTCTGCCCAACTCACAGGGATGATTTTGGTTGCCCTCATTCACTCAAATGAGCCGACCGGTTCAATCCGCTTTTCCGATCGGGATCGCGACCGGAAGGCGGAGCGGAAATAGCCGGGACGCGGCAAAGCGCCGGTCCCCATCACATCCGGCGTCGAGTGTCGCGGAATACCGATACCGTGCCGGACTCGCCGGAGCGGCCGAGGAGCGGTGAAGTCCTCACCTGCGTCACCGCGCCCGGGGCGGCCGGTTTCGCCGTCCGTCCGCCGCCGGCGCGCCCGGTACTCACGCGAGAGGAAGGCCGCCGAGCAGCGGGGTCTTCTTGGTCGCTCCGGTAACGCCACGGAGCAGCTTCTTCGGGTTGGTCGACTTGACCTTGCCCTGCGCGGTCTTGACCGTGCTGACCAGCGGCATGAGCTGGTGGCCGTCCAGTTGCTTGTTGCTCAGCGCATCGTTCAGCCCGCCGTTGAGGCTCATGGTCGGGGCTCCGGGCGGGGCGGCGAACGCGGGCGCGGCCACACCCAGCGCCATGACGGAACCAGCGACAACCGCAGCGGACTTGGCGTACTTCACTTTCAACTGTCCTTTCCGGGGCGGTGCTTGACGGTTCCGCGACACAAGGGCCGCGCGAGCATTCGCTTCGACTGCTCGGGTCACCGCATTCACGCTGATTAACGAGTTCTGCCGCAAGGAGAAACTGAAGAAGTCCGCGCTTCTCGGCAATGCCACTCGAAAGGCGCGGCCGTATGACCCGTCGTGCAGGAACCGGACAGCGACCGGCCCCGATGCACAGGGGGAAGCGCACCGGGGCCGGGTCACATGGACACGGCTCGAATTCCTTCGAGTCAGTGGTTCAGGCAGGTGTTGCCGAACGCCGGGTTCAGCAGCGCAACGATGTTGACGGTGTTGCCGCAGAGGTTGACCGGGATGTGCACCGGAACCTGGATGGCGTTGCCGGAGAGCACGCCGGGCGAGTTCTTGGCACCGCCCGCGGCACCCGCGTCGGCGAACGCCGGCACAGCCGAGCCCACCGCCATGATGGTTCCGGCGGTGATCGCTGCGAACTTTGCGTACTTCACTTTCAGCCCTTCCTTGCAGCGGGTCCGTGGCGCACACGACCGTCGTGTCGCACGGGCGCTGTTCTGCTCGCCCGTAACACCGCTGCCGATATTGGTAACGATTTCTCCTCGTGCACGAAACTCTTGCCGGGAGGTTTTTGGCCGGATCGCCCGAACGATGCAGGACCGTTCCGGGGATTGCCACCGCGCATACGACGCGGAAAAAACACCGGAGTTCGCACAGACGGGGCACCCGTCGAATACGAATTCCTACCGAAAAGGGTCCGGGACGATCCGTCCCGGAGATTCGCAACGGGGTGCCGCAGGTCCCGGACCGCTCTGGAAGAGAGAGCCGGCGGTCCAGGCCCGCGGCCGATGGCCGGCTCAGCGGTTGCCGACACCGTTCCCGGACAGGACCGGGATGCTGTCGAGGATGTGCGACAGCGGCTCGTCGCCCTTGGCCTGCGTCGAGTTCTCGGTGCACTGCTGGTTCTGCGGCGAGGCCAGGATGTTGACGTCCTGCACGTTGGCCAGCACCGCGGCGAGCTGGGCGTTGACCTTGCCCAGGCCCAGGCACGGCTTGTTGAGCGAGCCCTGGACGAGCTCCAGCTGCGGGCTCATCTTGCCCACGGTGGTGGAGTTGCCGAACGCGCTCTTGGCGCCGTTGCCGTTCACCGTGGAGGTGCCGTTGTGGTTGCCGATCGCCATCGCCTGGGGGGCGACGGTTGCCGAGATGCCGACGACGGACGCGGCTACAGCCGTCGTGGCCAGGACCTTCTTGATCACGATTTACCCTTCTCGAAGCGGAGTGCCCGTATCCGGAGCGCACTGGTCAACTCGCTTCGGGGGGTGCGGTTTCGCCGTTTCACCCGAATGCCGCGAAGCCATGGATACATATCACCGCGCCCGCGCCAAGTCCGCCTGCCGGCAGACTTTTTGGCATTTCAAAGGCCGGTACGAAGAATTCGTACCGGCCTTTGCGGTCACGGTCCGCGGGGAGGCGGACCGGGACTCAAGTGCGGTGCGGCACTCAGGCGTTGACGCAGGTGTTGCCGAACGCCGGGTTCAGCAGCGCAACGATGTTGACGGTGTTGCCGCACAGGTTGACCGGCACGTCGACGGGAACCTGGATGAGGTTTCCGGAGAGCACACCGGGCGAGTTCTGGGCGACACCCGCCGCGCCGGCACCACCATGGGCACTGGCCGCACCGGCTCCGCCCATGACGGCGATGCCCGCGGCGGCGGACAGGACGGCGGCCTTGGAGACAAACTTCACGGTGAACCTCTTCACTGAGCAGCATTCAGGTTTCTGTACGCGTATCGCTACGCGCGCCGCTTAGAGCGACAAGCTGCTCAACTCATCAACCGGGGCAAAGGTAGCGGTTCAATCGGGTGAAAAGCCGGCGCCCTGCCCGAGGGGACATCGTCGCCTCGGTGCCGCCGCTCTCCCGGGAGGCTTGGGATACCTCTTCCGCGACGACGGGAAACGTCAACTCGGCTGCGAAGAGCGTTAATTGCTAGCTGATTCGGGTGCCCGGGGCGGTGAACTCGCCTTTTCCCGGCGGCAGAAGGCGTCGCCGCGGGATCGGGGCCGGCGGCCGGGCCGGCAGCCGGCTTTCGGTGGGGCGGGGGCCGTGTCGTCGGCGCTGGTCAGGGCGATTGTCAGACCCCGGTGGAAGACTCGGGGCATGAGATGGGCGGTGGTGGAGACGGGTGACGGGGGCGCTCGGCTCTGCCCGCTCGCCCCGGACGGCCGGCCCGCGGGACCGGTGATGCGCGAGGAGTCACTCGCCGGGGCCGTGCGCTCACGGCCCGAGGTCGAGCGGTGGGTGTGGCGGTCCACCGCGGAGATCTACCGGCGGCTGCTGACGGCGGGAGTGCGGGTCGAGCGGTGCTACGACGTGGAGGCCGCCGAGGCGCTGCTGATCGGCCATGAGGAGGGGCAGTCGGGCCAGCCGCGTTCGCTGGCCGCCGCCTGGGCGCGGCTGCACGGCCTGCCCGTCCCCGAGGACGCGCCGGTCCGTACGGCCGAGACCCAGCCGTCGCTGTTCGAGCCGGGTCCGGTGCCGCTGCCGCCCGGCACCGACGAGCTGACGGCGCTGCTGGAGGTCTACGCCGCCCAGGTCGCGCGTACGGAGCGGACGGAACGCCCGGACCGGATGCGGCTGCTGCTCGCCGCGGAATCGGCGGGCATGCTGGTCGCCACGGAAATGGGGCGGGCCGGGGTGCCCTGGCGCGCGGACGTGCACCGCGAGCTGCTCGACTCGCTGCTGGGGGAGCGGTATCCGGGCGGCGGGGAGCCGCGCCGGATGGCGGAGCTGGCCGATGAGGTGTCCCGGGCGTTCGGGACGGGCGCGCGGGTGCGTCCGGATCTGCCGGGCGAGATCATCAAGGCCTTTGCGCGCGCCGGGATTTCGCTCACCTCGACCCGTAAGTGGGAGCTCCAGCAGATCGATCACCCCGCGGTGGCGCCGCTGCTGGAGTACAAGAAGCTCTACCGGCTGTACACCGCCCACGGGTGGGCCTGGCTCCAGCAGTGGGTGCACGACGGCCGCTTCCGCCCGGAGTATCTGCCCGGCGGCACGGTCTCCGGCCGCTGGACCGCCAACGGCGGCGGTGCGCTGCAGATCCCCAAGGTGATCCGGCAGGCCGTGCGTGCCGACCCCGGGTGGTGCCTGGTGGTCGCCGACGCCGCCCAGATGGAGCCCCGGGTGCTGGCGGCCGTCTCCCGCGACCGGGGCCTGATGGAGGTGGCCGGCAGCGGCGAGGACCTGTACGCGGATCTGGCGGCCCGTGCGTTCGGCGGCGACCGCGCCCGGGCCAAGCTCGGCCTGCTGGGGGCGATTTACGGCCAGACGTCCGGCGACGCCCTCAAGCACATGGCGGACCTGCGCCGCCGCTATCCGGCCGCGGTGGCGTATGTGGACGAGGCGGCGCGCGCGGGCGAGGAAGGCCGGCTGGTGCGCACCTGGATGGGCCGCACCTGCCCGCCCGCGTCCGTGGCGCCGCCCGACGAGGCGGGGCTGCCCCAGGAGGAGCCGTCGCCCGCCTACGGCGCCGGTTCGGCGGCCGCCCGCGCCCGCGGCCGGTTCACCCGCAATTTCGTCGTCCAGGGCAGCGCCGCCGACTGGGCGCTGCTGTTGCTGGCCGCGCTGCGCCGCTCGCTGGCGGAGGGCGGGCTCCGCGCCGAACTCGTCTTCTTCCAGCATGACGAAGTGATCGTGCACTGCCCCGCGGAGGAGGCGGAGACCGTCGCCGCGGCGGTCACGGCGGCCGCGGCGGCGGCCGGGCGGATCGCGTTCGGGGAGACACCGGTCCGCTTCCCGTTCACCACGGCGGTGGTGGAGTGCTACGCGGAGGCGAAGTGAGCGGAGCGGCGGATCCGGGCGGGCCGGGGCGGGTCCGGGTGTGGCGGGACGGGTGCCGGTGCGGTGCCGGAGCCGGTGCGGGCGTGCCGCGGGATCTTGGGAGCAGAAGGTGTGCAGGTCCGTACCGAACGAGGAGCATCCCGTATGAGCGTCCAGCCCGAGGCCGGCCAACGGAGCACGATGCGGGTGCATCCCGAACTCGTCGCGGCCTACGAGGCGTTGCCGCGCTTCTCCGATCCGTATGAGGACATCGAGGCCACGCGCGAGGGGTTCCACGCGATACTGGCCGCTTTTCCCGCCGACCGTACGGGCGTGCGCAGCGAGCGGTTCGGCATCGGGCGGGCCGATGGCAGCGCGCTGACGGTGGAGGTCTACCGGCCGGAGGGAGCGGAGGGTGCCGGTCCGGACGCTACCGGGGGTGCCGGCGCCCCCGGGGGCGCGCTGCCCGCTGTGCTGCACTTCCACGGGGGCGGGTTCGCCCTCGGGCGGTCGCTGCCCGGGCAGGACCGGGTGGCCATCGAACTCTGCCGCGAGCTGCCCGCCGTCGTCGTCACCGTCGAGTACCGCCTCGCCCCGGAGCACCGCTATCCGGCCGGGGTGGAGGACTGCTACCGCGCGCTGGAGTGGGTGGCGGAACGAGCCGCCGGGCTGGGCGTCGATGCCTCGCGGATCGCGGTGGCGGGCAAGTCGGCGGGCGGTGGTCTCGGCGCCGCCGTCGCCCTGATGGCCCGTGACCGCGGCGGACCGGCGCTCGTCCACCAGTCGCTGTGCGTCCCGGACCTGGACGACCGGGTGGGGGCGGACGAGTCCGAGGACGCGGCGGGAGCCCTGGATGCGCGGGTGCTCACCGGGCGCGGGGTCCGGGAGTCGTGGCGGCACTACCTTCCGGAGGGGACGGCACAGGCGGAGGCGTATGCCGCGCCGGCCCGCGCCACCGACCTGTCGGGGCTGCCGCCGGCGCATGTCCTGGTCTGCGATCTCGATCCGATGCGGGATGCGGGCCTGGCCTACGCGCGGCGCCTGATGGACGCGGGTGTGCCGGTCACGGTCCGCAATGTGCCCGGTGCCTGGCACGGCTTCGAGCTGTTCGCGCCGGACACCCGGGTGGCGAAGGAGATGACGGCCCACTGGACGGGGCAGCTGCGGGAGGCGCTCCATCCGGCGTCCCCGGCGGTGGTGTGAGACCGCTCAGTCCGTCCCGCCGGGCGCGGTCGGGGCGCCCGGGGGCTCGACGGTCGAGATCAGGCCACGGGTGATGCGCACCATCGTCGCGACCAGCAGCTCGCGCGGGTGGTCGGGCCGCTCCAGCCACCACAGGGCGAGTCCGTACAGCGCGCTGCGGATCGCCTCGCCGAGCGGCTCCAGTTCGGCTTCGGGGAGGCCGGGCGCGAACTCGCGCAGCAGCGCCGTGTCCGTCTCCCGCTGCCTGCGCTGCAGCTCGTGGTGGAAGGCCGCCACCTGCGCGTCCCCCGTGGTGTCGCGGAACATCATGCGCCAGGTGTACGGGTGGCTCTGCACATACCCGAACCAGGCGTCGTACATCGCCGTCAGGCGCGTGGCCAGATCGCCCGCGCCGTGCAAAAGTTCGTGGACCGGGGCGGCGGCCAGCTCGTCGCGGTGGCGCTCCAGCAGGGCGAGGTGCAGCTCCTGCTTGGAGTCGAAGTGGCGGTAGAGCATCGGCTTGCTCAGGCCCGCTCCGGCGGCGATGTCCCCGATGGTGGTGCCCGCGAAGCCGCGCTCCGCGAACAGCCGGGCCGCGGTGTCCTCGATACGCGTCCTGGCCTCGGCGCGGGCGGCACGGCCCCGGTCGATCTCGCTCATGCGCTCCCACCCTGCGATCTGGCTTGTTCCGGCTGGTGATGTCGGCTCGACCCGGCGGCCCGATTGCAGGATACTAGGTCGTGTACCGCTTGGTATACGCAGCAGTAGACCTACTCGCAGACCGCTGGTGGACCTCACTCGGCGGGACCAGGTACGGGGGCTCAACGTGATCGTTTCCGCCCATGTCGCCGACGTCGGTGTCCGCGCCACGCGCGCCGTCCTCCGCGAACGTCCACGGCCGGAGAGCACTCCCGGCCTCCGGTACGCCCAGACCACGCTCACCGGCGTCATCGCCTCCGGCCCACCCGTGGTGCGCCCCGGCCGGGCCGCGCTGCTCGCCGCGTGGGAGGACGATGCCGCACTCGACCGCTTCCTCGCCGCGGACCCGTTGGCCGGGCGCCTGGCCGACGGCTGGCACGTACGGCTGCGGCCACTGCGGCTCGCCGGGTCCTGGCCCGGGATGCCCGTCGAGATCGAGCCGGGTGCCGCGCGCGACGAGGAGGACGGGCCGGTCGTCGTCCTCACCCTCGGGCAGTTGCGGCTGCGCCGCGCCCTGCCGTTCCTGCGTGCCAACTCCCGGGCCGCCGGCCGGGCCGCGGCCGACCCCGCGATGGTCGCCTCGGTCGCCCTCGCCAGACCGCCCCGCTTCGTCGGCACGTTCTCCGTCTGGGAGAGCACGTCGGCGATGTGCCACTACGCCTACGGCGCCGACCGGCCCGCGCACCGGGAGGCGGTCGGGGAGCACCAGGAGAGGCCGTTCCACCACGAGGCGGCGTTTCTGCGGTGCCGGCCCTACGGCGCCCAGGGCCTGTTGGACGGGCGGGAGCCGGTGGCGGCGGCGGCGCGGGCTTCGTAGGGGTGCGGGCCGGCGGCCCGGGAGCGGGCGGTCCAGGTGGTCCCGCGGCCGCCGCGGGGACCGGTTGCTCGCGATCTGTGCCCCGGACGTGTGAAGGGGCGCGTGTGGCCCACTCGGGCCGCCGGACGCTCGGCGCGTTTGCGCCGCTGACCGGCTCCGGGCTCGCCATCTGCGGCGAAGAGCTTCCCGGGAGGAGCGGGACGGGTTTCAATCCCTGGGACGGCGAGATGAGTTGGCGGAGGAGAGGAGCGGGCGGAATGAGTGCCGAGAACGGGACGAGCGCGGGGGCGGATACGGGGACGAGGGCGGGCGCCGGAGGGGGTGCCCGGGACGGCCTGGCGGGCGGGAACGGCCTGGAGCGCGTCAATCCCCCGCATCTCGCGCCGCCGACCGGGTTCAGCCATGCCGTGCGCGCCGACCCGGGCACCATGGTGTTCCTCGCCGGGCAGACCGCGCTCGACGGGGCGGGCCGGATCGTCGGGGACGGCATCGTCGAGCAGTTCGAGCGGGCGCTGACGAACCTCCTGGATGTCGCGGAGGCGGCGGGCGCCGGCCCGTCCGACCTCGTCAAGCTCACCGTCTTCGCGGTCGATGTCGGCGACTACCGCCGCCATGCCCGCGAACTCGGTGGGGTCTGGAAGCGCCTGGTCGGCGGCGACTATCCGGCGATGGCCGTGATCGGCGCCACCCGCCTGTGGGACGAGACGGCCCTGGTCGAGATCGAGGGCATCGCCGTCGTCCGCTAGCGGGCACGGCGCCCTCCGCCCACGGGCCGCGCCCCGGTGCCAGGACGCTCACAGGCCGGCCCCCGGCCCCCTGACGCGCGCCGTCCCGAACACGCGCCAGGGGCGCCCGCCCCGCCGGTCTCCCGGTGGAACGAGCGCCCCTGGCGCTGTTCATGGACGTACGCTGCCGTCGCCCACCCGCTGACGCGTCCTCCCGTTGCGAACGGACCGCTCCGCACGCACCGCTCCGCACGGACCCTTCCGAACGGACCGCTCCGGACGGGCCGCGCCCCCGGACGAACCGTGCCCGGAGGGCGGTCGGTCACTTGCGCTCGCGGGCCATCCCCACCGGGTCCTTCTTGAAGGCCCAGGTCATCTTGGGCTCCATGGCGAACCGGAAGATCCGCTGCACGGGCGGGGTGCACAGCACGGTGATGACGGTGCCCGCGATGAGCGTCAGCAGGACGGCGCCCCACGGGGTCTGCATCCAGTCCGCGTCGTACCAGCCCCAGAAGCGCGACCCCTTGGCGAGGAAGCCGTGCAGCAGGTAGCCGTAGAGGGTGCCCGCACCCAGCGCCGTGCACCACATCGTGCGCCCGGGAATCCAGGCGAAGAAGCAGGCCACCAGCACCAGCGAGCAGCCGAACATCGCCAGCGTCATCACCGCGCCGCTCCACCACGGGGCGGCCAGTTCCTGCGCGGCGTCGCGGTGGTAGAACCACGCGGCGTTCATCCGCGGCGCCGCCCAGTACGCGAAGACCAGCGCGGCCGCGAAGACCGGTACGGCCAGGATGCGCGCCTTCTTACGGCGTACGAGCTTGAAGTGCTCCGGCCGCAGCGACAGCCCGATCACGAAGAACGGCAGGAACTGCAGCACCCGCTGGAGGTCCAGGTCGTCGCCGATGTCCGGGGAGACGGACGCGAGCACGGCGATGGCCAGGGCCAGCGGCACCGGCCAGCGCACGATCTTCCACAGCGGGGTGGTCAGCCGCCAGATGAACAGCGCGGCCAGGAACCAGGTCAGATACCAGGGATCCATCAGGCTGATCGGATAACCCGGATCGTCGTCCGCCCACCGCTTGAAGAGCGTGTACGCGACTTCGAAGAGGATGTAGGGAACGGCGACCCCGGTAATCAGCCGCTGCAGCCGGTCCTTGCGCATATCGAAGCTGCGCGAGAAATAGCCGGAGATGATGATGAAGGCCGGCATATGGAAGGCGTACACGGTGATGTAGAGCGCCGCTGCCGCGCGGCTGCCGTCGCGCAGCGGCTCCCAGGAGTGGCCCATCGCCACGAACACGATGGCCAGGTACTTCGCATTGTCGAAGAACGCGTCGCGCGGCTTCGCCTTGGCATCCGTCGCGGCGGCCTTCTTGGCGCGGTCCGCGCCCCGGCCCTTGGCATGGCCGGGAGCCCCGCCGCGCGAAGTGCCGTGCGGGGACGTCGGCTGACGGTCCGTCGGCGATCCGGAGGCGGTCGCCGTGGCGGTCGCCGCCGTCGCCGGCGCCATGGTCGCGGTCGCGGCGCCGGCCCCGGCCGCGCCGGCCGGGCTCAGCTCATCGTGCGGCATCCGCCGTGGCGGGGGAAGCGGCACCCGCCGTTCGCCGTATGCCGGAAAGTCGTTTTTCAAGGAGCCTCCCGGAACGTTCCCAGAGGAGGAGCTGGACGCTGGCCCGCACCGGGCCGCAAATCGGAACCCAAAAGCCAAATCCTGCGTCTTAGTTCTTTTACGGGGAGTGTGGCGGCGTCGAACATCCCAGGCACCTTAGCCCCGCGGCGGGAATCACGTAAATCCCCGTCTGCGGCGGCCACACGCGACGCATCCGCCCTCCACAGCTCCTTCACGCACCGTGGACGGCCGCGCGGCCCGGATCACGGTCCGGCGCCCCGCGGGATACGGACAATGCCCCTCGAATCCCCGACCCCTGCCCGCTATTCAATAACACCTTCGACCCCTCGGGCGCGCACCGACCGCGCGCTGGTGTTCTTCGCCACGTCCCACACGTAGACCTGCAGCGGGCGCCCGTGCGGTCCGCGCAGCCGGTGCACGGTCGCCAGCCAGCGTGAACTGATCGCGGACGCACGGGGGTTGATCTGGTCGGCGAACCGCGCGTAGCGGACCAGGTCGTCCGGGCCCGGCGCTCCGAGGATCCCCGTACGGACCTGCGGTGCCGCCGCGTGCACGGCCTTGACGCACGGCACGGAGAAGCTCTGGACCACCAGCCGGCTGCGGACATGGGCCCGGTCCAGCCAGCCCCGCACCCGCAGTTCGCGCAGGACCTGCGCCTCGATGCCCGGGTACTTCTCCGGGGCCTTGATCTCCAGCAGCAGGCGCTGCCCGTTGCGGTCGAGGCGGCGCAGATAGGCGGCGAGCGTCGGCACCCGCTCCCCGGCGAACCGCTTGCCGAACCAGCTGCCGGCGTCCAGCCGCGCGATCTCGGCGGCCGTGAAGTCCCCCACCCGCCACGGCGCCCGCCCGGGAAACACCTTCCGGGCGTCGGTGGTCCGCTCCAGCGTGGCGTCGTGCAGCACCACCAGCCGGCCGTCCTTGCTGCGCTGCACGTCGTTCTCCACCCATATGAGCCCGCGGCGGTGGGCGGCGTCCACGGCGGCGAGGGTGTTCTCGGGTGCGTAGCGCGAGGCACCGCGGTGGGCGATCACCAGCGTCGCGGCGGTACCGGGGCCGGCCCGCGTCCCGCTGCTCACGGCGACATCCGCGTACTCCTCGGGGCCGGACGCCATCGCGGACGACACCACCGCGGCCGTCACCAGGTAGGCGACCCCGACGGCGGGTATCCGCAGCGATCTCCTGAGCATCCGGCAGCCTCCTGGTCCGCGCAGCCGCGGACGGCCCCGTCCGCGTCAGTTCGCCCCCTTGAGGCCCTTCCTCCCGTCCAGGAATGCAGCTTTCTCCTCAACATGCCCGCACCGCCCGGCGGCCGCCACGCGAGAATCCGCGCCGGCGCGGTGGCCCGGTCGCGGCGTCGACCGCGTTTCCCCAGGTCAGCGGGGTCGGGTGGGCGGTCGGAGGGGGCGTCCGGCTGCCCTCTTGGAGGGGCCTCCATCCGTGCGTACGCGGGCCGGCCGTAGGTACGCACCCGTCCCCGTCCCGCCCCGTCCGCCCCCGTATGTAGATCACGTAACAGCCGCCGATGGACGGCTGTTACACGGCTGACAGGCCACCGAGAAGCGCCGCTCATAGCTTCTGACGCGCCGAACGATCCCGATCAACGGAGCGAGAGCCATGAACCGCACCACGAACCCGACCCGGCGCCACAGGACGGCGATAGCCACCGCGCTGGCCTGCGCCGCCGCCCTCGGCACCCTCGCCACCGCCCACGCCGCGAACGCCGCGGCCCCCTCGGCGCACACCGCGCACCAGGCGCGTGCCGCCCACACCGCCGCCACCCCCTACGTCATCAACCACTACGGCGAGGAGAACGCGGACAAGGGCCGCGCCGAGCGCCGCCCCGCGCACCTGGTGCTCTCCGAGTTCACCTCGGCCGGGGACCTCCACTGGAAGCAGTGGGGCGCGAAGAAGGCCGTCGCCACCGGCGAGGTCACCGGCAACTGGTGCCTCGACACCTGCCTCGACAAGCCGCTGAAGGCCACCCTCACGCTGTCCGCCCCCAAGGCCGTGCACGGCAGGAAGGTCTTCTCGTCCTTCACCCTGAAGCTGGCCGGCGGTTCCGGTAAGTACGATGCCGAGGACCTCCAGGGCAAGCGACCGCTCGCCACCGGCTGACGGAGAAGGCCCCCGATGAACAAGCCCGCGGCCGTCGCCGCCGCCCTCGCGCTGGTGCTGACGGCCGCGGGCCTCACCGGGTGCGGCGCCCCCGAGAAGCCCCACGTCGAGGGGCCGGCGCCCGGCCCCGGCCAGGTCTCCGGACCGGTCTATCTCTCCGACACCCTGGGCCATCCGCTGACCCGCCCCACGCAGTTCGCCGTCACCGAGTTCTCCTCGGTCTACCGGCTGAGCTGGCGCTCGTGGGGCAGGCCGAAGGCCGTCGCCACCGGGCGGGTGCGGGGCATGTGGTGCATCCCCCACTGCCCGGCGAAGGGGTACCCGGCCACCATCGAGGTCGGCCGCCTGCAGCGCCGTGAGAACGTCTCGTACTACACCCACGCCGTCGTACGGTCCCCGCACCGCCTCCCCGAGGCGGCGGCCGAACTGGGCGACATCCACCTCCCCCTTCCCGAGCCCTAGGAACGCAAGCGATGACCGATGTGCTGCTGGTGGAGGACGATCCCCTGCTGCGGGAGGCGACCCAACTGTCCCTGGAGCGCTACGGGTACCAGGTGCGCACGGCCGCCGACGGGCATGCCGGGCTGGCGCGGTTCCGGGAGTGCGCGCCCGATGTCGCGCTGCTCGACGTGATGCTGCCGCGGCTCGACGGGGTCAGCGTGGTGCGCCGCATACGGGAGGTGAGCCGGCTGCCGGTGCTGATGCTCTCCGCCCGCACCGACCCGGTGGACGTGGTCCTCGGTCTCGAGGCGGGGGCCGACGACTACCTCACCAAGCCGTATGACATACCGGTGCTCGTCGCCCGGATACGTGCCGCGCTGCGCCGCACCACGGACTTCGCCGAGCCGGTCGCGTACGAGGCGGAGACGCTGCTGCGGTTCGGCGATCTCACGGTGGACACCGCCTCCATGGACATCCACCGGTCCGGGCGGCTGCTGGAACTCACGCCCACCGAGCGCAGATTGGTGCTCGAATTCGCGGCCGAGCCCGGTGTGGTGCTGTCGCGGACCACGCTGCTGGAGCGGGTGTGGGACTACGCGTGCGGCGGCGATCCCCGGGTCGTCGACGTCCATGTGCAGCGGCTGCGCGCCAAGATCGGCCACGGCCGGATCGTGACCGTCCGCGGCTTCGGCTACAAGCTCGCCCTCTGACCGCCATGGGGCTGCGCACCAAGACCGCCCTGGTCATCGCCGGCACGGCCGCGATCGTCGCCACCCTCATCGGACTGCTGGTGCACCAGCTCACCGGGGAGGACCAGCGGCGGAACGCGGCCCGCGCGGCCGACGCCCGGCTCGTCGAGGCGGTCGGCGACTACGCCGCAGGCACCGACGGCGGCGCCCTGGTCAACCCGCCGGACCTGCCGGCGGCCCTGCGCCGGACCGTCACCGGCCGTCCCGTGCGGGCCACCTTCCTGCAGCGCGACGGCGGTTCCGGGGCGCCGGTGCTGTGGGCCGCCACCCGCAGCGGCCACGACGTCCTCGCCGTGCGGCGCTCCTACGCTCCGCAGGCCCGCGCGCTCGCCGACCTCGACCGGGTGCTGCTGGGCTCCGGCGCGTCCGTGACGGCGCTCGGCTGTGTGCTGGGCGTGGTCGCGGCGGCCGGCGTGGGACGGCGGATCGCCGCGTCCGCGGACACGGCGCAGCGGATCGCGGACGGCGATCTGACGGACCGGGTCCGCCCGCGGGGCACGGACGAGATCGCCCGGCTCGGCGCCGCCGTCAACACCATGGCCGACGCGCTCAGCGCCCGGCTGGAGGCCGAACGGCAGGTCACCGCCGATATCGCCCATGAGCTGCGCACGCCGGTGGCGGGGCTGGTGACCGCCGTCGGGCTGCTGCCGCCGGGGCGCCCGGCCGAGCTGGTCAGCGGGGGCGTGGACACCCTGCGCAGCCTGGTGGAGAACGTCCTGGAGGTGGCGCGGCTCGATGTGCCGGGCGTCGAGCTGGCCCAGTGCGAGGAGATCCGCACGGGCGCGCTGGCGCACCGGGCGGCCGCGTCGGCGGGCGGGGACGTCGAGGTGGTGGTGCGCCGCGAGGTGGCCGTGACGACCGACCCGCGCCGGGTCGAGCGCGTCCTGGCCAACCTGATCACCAACGCCCGGCTCCACGGCGCCCCGCCCGTCACGCTGGAGGTCGACGGGGCCGCCCTGCGCGTCCGCGACCACGGCCCCGGCTTCCCGGCCGAACTCCTCAGCCACGGCCCCCGGCGGTTCCGCACCGGCGCCCGCGAACGCGGCGCCGGCATCGGCCTGGGCCTCACCATCGTCAGCGGCCAGGCGCGGGTGCTGGACGCCAGGGTGACGTACGAGAACCCGGCGGACGGCGGGGCGGCGGCGGTCGTGGACCTGGCTCCCGGGAGCCCGTAGGCGGCCGTGAGGGTGTCGGGGGCGCGAGGGATTTCCCGGAAAAGCGTATGGCGCCTCCCTTTTCCAACGCCCCTGGGCGTCCTCCGCAATGGCTTTGCGGAGGACGCACAGGGACTTATCGAGGCCGCGACCGGATTCGAACCGATGTAAATCGCTTTGCAGGCGATCCCCTCAACCACTCGGGCACACGGCCACCACAGGCAGCACGAAACAAGGAGCATGGAACGTTGCAGGCACTCCAGATTTCCGGAATGCAGGATTCCGCCTTTCGGCTTCCCCTGCGGTGCCGCCGAAATACTGCCGCAATACTAGCGAGAGCATGTTCCGTTCCGTCAACAGCCGTCCGGATGGCGAACAAGAGGAAGACGGAAACCGGCCGCCCCGCAGGATTCCCGAGACGGGGTGTCCGGCCACATAAACCGCCTCGACCTGCGGTTACCGATAGGTGTAGCCGACATCCGGCCACAACGATCTCCTTGCCCTTGCGATTTCCGGAGCGCCGCTGGTACTTCTTTGGCACGCGCTGACGACGCAACGTCAATTCATCTCGTAGCTGGCTTCTGTGCGCGCATGGGGGGAGCGTCCGCAGGGGGGCGAGCCAGCAGGCGACTCCCGTACTCCCAGATGTGCGCGGCTACTTCTTCAGGCACCTGTGGGGGTTAGTCATGACCGCGTTAACTCATTCATGGTTCAAGGACATCGACCTGAAGCGCCTCGCCGAACAGGCGGGAACTCCGGTCTTCGTCTACAGCGAAGCGCAGTTCCGGAAGAACCTCGGCCGGGTCAAGGACGCCGCCGCGGCGGCCGGCCTCGGCGAAAGGGTGGAGCTGTACATCCCGTTCTTCCCCAACTCGAATCCGCATGTCCTGGAACCGCTGAAGGACGTCGACGGCGTGGGCATCCTCGTCCAGCTGCCGAGCGAGTACCGCATCCTGCGCGAGTTCGGGTTCGAGAAGTTCATCGTCTCCCCGGGACACGTCTCCGACCGCGAGATCGCCTTCTGGGACGAGACCGGGCACCCGACGTTCCTGGCGAGCCTCGACGAGGTCGCCTACTCGCTGCGCACCGACGCCCCGACGATCAGCGTCCGGATCGACAGCCTCGACTCCGGCAAGCCCGGCATCAAGTACGGGGAGCTGGGACAGCTCGCGGCCCTGCTCAAGGAGTACGAGCGCGACCTCGAGGGCCTGGAGGTCTACTGCGGCAGCGGCAACTCCCTCGAAGAGATGGTCGGCATCGTCGAGCAGGTCTTCAGCATCTACCTGGAGCACTTCCCCACCGCCCGGTCGATCAACTTCGCCGGCGGCCACGGCTTCGACTACGACGCCTGGACCGAGTCGGAGAAGCACTTCGACTGGCACGAGTACTTCCGGCGGATCGCGCAGTCCGCGGCCCGCATGGAGATACCCGAGGACGTCACGTTCCTCTTCGAGCCGGCCCGCGACGTGCTGGCCGACACCGGGGCGCTGCTGCTGGACATCGAACGCGGCGTCATCACCACGCCCGTCTCCAGCATCCTGGTCACCAACGGCTGCCGGATGCTGATGCCGTCGGCCCAGCTCCGGGACCGCAACCACAACGTGGCCTTCCTGGACTCCGCGATGCGGGAGATCACCGGTGGGGCCACCACGAGCGCCGCGGTGCGCGGGCGCACCATTCTGCGCAACGACTACATCCTCCCCGGTGACGTCCAGGTGCCCGAGGGCGTCGGCGCCGGCTGCCACCTGGTGATCCTCGACGTGGGGGCCTACTGCGCCACCCAGCACATGGAGTTCCTGAACGTCCCGCCGGCCGCCGAGGTGCTGATCGCCGCCGACGGGACCATGAACCTGGTCACCTCGGCCGGCGGCGAACTCGACAAGTGGCGCCACCTCCTGACCGAGAAGACGCCGGTCAAGCAGTAGTCGCCCGGCGACGGCACGCGGCGTGGGCCTCCCGCGCACGCCGCGGTGCCGCGCCCCCTGACGCGCGGCCCTCACCGCGCCCCTCCGTTCCCGCCGCTCCACTCCACCGCCGCGCCGGCCGCCCGCCGCCGCCCAAGGAGAAAACGATGTCCGCGCAGATCGCCGAGACCGGTGAACCGGCACAGACCGCCGCACCGCAGGCCCCCGAGACCGTCCCGTTCGACCTGTTCCGCACCTGGCTCGACGAAGCCGGCGCCGCCGAGGTCAACGACCCCAACGCCATGGCGCTCGCCACGGCCGACGCGGACGGGCTGCCCGACGTCCGCATGGTGCTGCTCAAGGACCACGGCCCCGAGGGCTTCGTCTTCTTCACCAACAGCCGCTCCGGCAAGGGCGCCCAGCTCGGCGCCAACATGCAGGCGTCCGCGGTGCTCCACTGGAAGACCCTGCGCCGGCAGGTGCGCTTCCGCGGACCGGTCGAAGGCGTCACGGACGCGGAGGCCGACACCTACTTCGCCTCCCGCGCCCGGGACAGCCGCATCGGCGCCTGGGCCAGTCAGCAGTCCCGGCCGCTCTCCGGCCGCGCCGAACTCGACGCGGCCGTACGGCGGGAGACCGCCCGCTTCGAGGGCGAAGAGGTGCCCCGGCCCCCGCACTGGACCGGCTACCGCATCCGCCCGGTCTACGTCGAGTTCTGGTCGGACCGGCCGTTTCGCCTGCATGAGCGGCTCGTTTTCAGCAGGGAGAAGCCCGACGGCCCCTGGGACCGCGGCCACCGCTACCCGTGACCACCCACCGCTCCACACACCCCTGGGACAGCACCATGTACTTCACGCACGCCGACGCCATCTGGAACACCCACCCGGACCTGCGGGCCCTGGTCGTCGTCGCGGACAACGTCCGTGCCGCCAAGAACGACAGCGACCGCCTCGGGGACCTCGCCAAACGGGTCGAGGAGCGCCAGGCCGCCGCCGGCGAGGCCGAGATGCCGGAGATCGCCGCCTGGCGCGAGGCCTTCTCGCGGATGGGGCTCAAGCCGACCCAGTACCGGTGCGCCTCCGAGGCCCTGCTGCGGCGCTACCGCAAGTCGCACGACATGCCGTCGTTCCACCCCCTGGTCGACTACCTGAACTTCGTCTCGATGGCCTACGGCATCCCGATCGCCGCGTTCGACTGCGCCCACGTCACCGAGGGCATCACCGTCCGGCCGGCCGACGGGTCGGAGACCTACCAGACCTTCCAGGGCGAGACCGAGCACCCGGCCCCGGGCGAGGTCGTCTTCGCCGACCCGGAGGGCAACGCCCACGCCCGCCGCTGGACGTACCGGCAGAGCGCCCGGTCCGTGGTGTCGGCAGAGACCGACCGGGTGCTGATGGTGATCGAGGCGCACCACGCGTCGGCCGCGCAGGACCTCGCCGCCCTCAAGTCGGAGCTCGACCTGGGCCTCGCGGGCCTCGGCGTCCGCGTCACCGACACGACGGTGTTCGACCCCGCGCAGCGACGGCTGGAATTCTGAACTACTCCCCCGAGGACGAGCCAACGTGAGCAGCACACATCCGATACCGCCCGCTTCCGGCCAGGTCAGCGGCCTGGAGCAGGTGCGCACCACCCTGGCGGCCGCCTGCGCGCGAGCCGGGCGCCCGCCACAGTCCGTGACGCTCGTCGCGGCCTCCAAGACCGTCTCCCCCGAGGCCCTGGTGCCGGCCCTCGACGCCGGCCTCATGGTCTACGGGGAGAACCGGGTCCAGGAGGCCCAGGAGAAGTGGCCCGGCCTGCGGGAGAGGTTCCCCGGGCTCGAACTCCACCTCATCGGCCCGCTGCAGTCCAACAAGGCGCGGGACGCGGTGGCGCTGTTCGACGTCATCCACTCCGTCGACCGGCCCTCGCTGTGCCGGGCGCTGGCCCGGCAGTGCGCCGCACAAGGCCGGCGCCCCCGGTTGTTCGTCCAGGTCAACACGGGTGCCGAGCCCCAGAAGGCGGGCGTATTGCCCGACCGTGCGGACGCCTTCGTCGACGCCTGCCGGGAGGTGCACGGCCTCGACGTCATCGGGCTGATGTGCATTCCCCCGGTGGGCGAGCCGCCGGAACCGCACTTCTCCGCGCTGGCGGAGATCGCCGCCCGCAACGGACTGGACCACCTGTCCATGGGGATGAGTGGCGACTACGCCACCGCCGTCGAGTACGGCGCCACGCATGTGCGGGTGGGCAGCGCGATCTTCGGCGCACGCGCCTACCCGGCCCCGCAGCCGACGCATCCCTGACGCCGAAGGATCACGATGCCACGCCCCGAGCGCTTCGATGTCCTCTTCGAGCCGGTCCGCATAGGCCCGGTCACCGCGAAGAACCGCTTCTACCAGGTGCCCCACTGCAACGGCATGGGGCGCGCCTTCCCCAGCTCCATGGCCGCGATGCGCGGCGTCAAGGCCGAAGGCGGCTGGGGGGTGGTCTGCACCGAACAGTGCGACATCCACTACTCCGGCAACCACCAGCGCGAACTGCGCCTGTGGGACGCCAAGGACATCCCCTACCTCGCCCGCGCCACCGACCTGATCCACGAGCACGGCGCCCTGGCCGGCGTCGAGCTGGCCCACAACGGCGCGCACGTCAGCAACCTCGAATCGCGCGCCGTCCCGATCGCCGCGAGCGTCGAGGCCACCCGGGGCCTGTTCCCCGGCACGGCGCGCGCCATGGACAAGAACGACATCCGGGCCTTCCGCCGCTGGCACCGCGCCGCCGCGGTCAACGCGCAGCGCGCCGGCTTCGACATCGTCTACGTCTACGCCGGGCACGACATGACGCTGCCCATCAACTTCCTCTCCCGGCGCCGCAACCAGCGCACCGACGAGTACGGCGGCAGCCTGGAGAACCGTGCGCGGCTGCTGCGCGAGCTGATCGAGGACGCCAAGGAGGCGGTCGGCGACCGGTGCGCGGTCGCGGTCCGCTTCAGCGTCGACGAGATGATGGGCGAGCGCGGGATCACCGCCGACGGCGAGGGCTACGACGTCGTCGAGATGCTCGCGGAACTGCCCGACCTGTGGGACGTCAACGTCAGCAACTTCGACAACGACGGCGCCACGGCCCGCTTCAGCGACGAGGGCTACCAGCAGCAGTACGTGAAGTTCGTGAAGAGCGTGACCACCAAGCCGGTCGTCGGCGTCGGGCGGTTCACCTCGCCGGACACCATGGTCTCGATGATCCGCGGCGGCACCCTCGACCTCATCGGCGCCGCCCGCCCCTCCATCGCCGACCCCTTCCTGCCCCGCAAGGTCGAGGAAGGGCGCTTCGACGACATCCGGGAGTGCATCGGCTGCAACATCTGTGTGGCCTTCGACCGGGCCGGGGCCCCGTTCCGCTGCACCCAGAACCCGACCACCGGCGAGGAGTGGCGCCGCGGCTGGCACCCCGAGCGCATCGAGCGGCGCACCACCGACGACACCGTCCTCATCGCGGGCGGCGGACCGGCCGGGCTGGAGGCGGCCCGCGCCCTCGGCCAGCGCGGGTACAGCGTGATCCTCGCCGAGCGCGGCCGCGAGCTGGGCGGTCGCGTCACCCGCGAGAGCCGCCTGCCGGGCCTGGCCACCTACGCCCGGGTCAGGGACTGGCGGCTGCAGCAACTGCGCTCGATGCGCACCGTGCAGCTGCTGCCCGGCAACGAGGTCACCCCCGAGCTGGTCCACGAGGCCGGGTGCTCGCTCGTCGCCGTCGCCACCGGCGCGGTATGGCGGCGGGACGGGGTGGGGCGGCACCACACCGCCGCCGTTCCGGGGCTCGACCGGCTCCCGGTGTTCACCCCGGACGACATCATGGACGGCCGGCTGCCGTCCGGCCGGGTGGTGCTCTTCGACGACGACCACTACTACATGGCCAACGTCCTCGCCGAACACCTGGTGCGGCACGGCTGCGAGGTCACCTTCGTCACCCCGGAGAGCATGGTCGCCGCCTTCACCCAGCAGACGGCCGAACAGCGCCGGATCGCGCGCCGGATGCTGGAACTGTGCGCGTCCGTGCGGCCGTTGACCTCGCTCGCCCGTACCGAGGCGGGGGCCGCCCACCTGGCCTGCGTCTACACCGGCCGGGAGACCGAGGTGCCGGCCGACGCCGTCGTGCTGGCCACCGGCATGGTGCCGCGCGACACCCTCTACCAGGAACTGCGGAACGAGGATCCCCAGGCCCTCGCGGCGTCCGGCGTCCGCCGCGTCGTCCGGGTCGGCGACTGCCTGGGTCCCGGCATCATCGCGGCCGCCGTCCACAGCGGCCACGAGTTCGCGCGCACCCTGGACACCGGCCTCACGGACTGGACGCCCTTCCGGCGGGAGAACGTGGCGCTCGACTGGGACCAGGCCATGCCGCCCGCAAGCAATGCCGTCGTCCGGTCGGAGGCGTGATGGAACGGTTCAGAGCACTGCTGGACAAGACCGCCACCGGCGGCACCCTCACCCGCGACGAGTCGGCGCACGTCTTCGGCCGGATGATGTCGGGCGAGGCCACTCCCTCGCAGATGGGCGCCCTGCTCATGGCGCTCAGGGTGCGCGGCGAGACGGTGGACGAACTCGCCGGCGCGGCCGCCACCCTGCGCACCCAGATGCGCCGGGTGGCCGCGCCCGAGGGGACCGTCGACGTGCTCGGCACGGGCGGCGACGGATCGGGCTCCTACAACATCTCCACCTGCGCGGCGTTCATCGTCGCCGGCGCCGGCGTGCCCGTGGCCAAGCAGGGCAACCGCGCCCTGTCCTCGCGCTCCGGTTCGTCGGACGTCCTGGACGCCCTCGGGGTCCGTACGGGGCTGACGCCCGCGGGGGTCGAGCGCTGCCTGCGGCAGGCCGGGATCGGGTTCATGTTCGCCCCGGCACACCATCCGGCCCTGCAGCACGTCGCCGCCACCCGCGTCGAACTGGCCACCCGCACCATCTTCAACCTGCTGGGCCCGCTGCTGAACCCGGCCGGCGTACGGCACCACCTCGTCGGCGTCTTCTCCCGCCGCTGGACCGAGCCGATGGCCGAGGTCCTCGGCGAACTCGGCTCGACCCGCGCCTGGGTGGTCCACGGCTCCGACGGACTCGACGAGATCACCACCACGGGACCGACCACCGTCTCCGAACTGCGCGACGGCACGGTACGGACCTTCCGGATAGCGCCCCAGGACGTCGGCCTGTCCCCGAGCCGCCCGGAGGACCTCCGCGGGGGTGACGCGGCGAGCAACGCCAAGGCGCTGGTCGCGGTGCTCGACGGGGACCGGAGCCGCTACCGGGAGGTGTCGGTCCTCAACGCCGCGGCCGCGCTCGTCGCCGCCGACCGGGCCGCCGATCTCGCCGCCGGGGTGGAACTGGCGGAGGAATCCCTCGACTCCGGCCGGGCCAGGGAGTGCCTCGACCGGCTCGCCGCAGCATCGAGCGCGACAGGAGAATGAAGTGACCGACCTGCTGACCAGGATCGCCGCCTACAAGTTCGACGAGATCGCCGCCGCGAAGAAGGCGGTGCCGCTGCCGGCGCTCCGGCGCGAAGCCGACGCCGCTCCCCCGCCGCGCGGCTTCCTGGCCGCCATCGAGCGGCGCCGCGCCGAGAACGCCTATGCGCTGATCGCCGAGATCAAGAAGAAGAGCCCGTCGAAGGGCCTCATCCGGCCCGACTTCGACCCGCCCGCCCTGGCGCGCGCCTACCAGGCCGGCGGAGCGGCCTGCCTCTCGGTCCTCACCGACGCCCCCTCCTTCGAAGGGGCGCGGGAACACCTCGCCGCCGCCCGCGAAGCGACCTCGCTGCCGGTGCTGCGCAAGGACTTCATGTACGACCCCTACCAGGTCGTCGAGGCCCGCGCCTGGGGCGCCGACTGCATCCTGCTGATGCTGCCGGCCCTCGACGACGAGACGGCCGCGACGCTGGAGGACACCGCCTTCGAGCTGGGCATGGACGTCCTGGTCGAGGTCCACGACGAGCAGGAGCTGAAGCGGGCGGCCGCGCTGCGCTCCCGCCTGATCGGCATCAACAACCGCAACCTCAAGACCCTGGAGACCTCCCTGAGCACGGCGGAGGCGCTGGCGCCGAAGGTCCCCGCCGACCGGGTCGTCGTCGGGGAGAGCGGCCTGGGCACCCCCGCCGACCTCGGCCGCCTCGCCGCGGCGGGGGTGCACACCTTCCTCATCGGGGAGAGCCTGATGCGCTCCGCGGATGTCGAGTCCGCGACACGCGCCCTGCTGGCCCGCTAGCCAGTAGCGTTCCTCCCGCCGGCGGGTTCGAGCCGGCCACGAGAGCACCCCTGCGCCGCCCGTCGAGAACGCGTCCCCGAAGGGCGCCGCCGGGCGGCGCCGTACCGAGCAAGGAGCACGTCCCATGAGCATCGAATTCCTGATCACGTCGTTCGTCATCGTCGTCTCACCCGGAACCGGAGCCCTCTACACGATCGCCACCGGCTTATCCCGGGGCTTCCGCAAGAGCGTGGTGGCCGCCTTCGGCTGCACCCTCGGCATCGTGCCCCACCTGGCTGCGGCCATCGCCGGCCTCGCGGCGATCCTGCACACCAGCGCGGTGGTCTTCGAGACCTTCAAGTACCTGGGCGTGGCCTACCTGCTCTACATGGCCTGGAACACGCTGCGCGAGCAGGGCACCCTGAAGGTGGAGGACCAGGAGGAGGAGCACTCCTCGCTCCGGGTCACCGGCACGGCGATCCTCATCAACTTCCTGAACCCCAAGCTCTCGATCTTCTTCCTGGCGTTCCTCCCCCAGTTCGTCCCCGCCGACGAGACGAACTCCGTGCCGCGCATGCTGGAACTCAGCGGCGTGTTCATGCTGATGACATTCGTCGTCTTCGCCGTCTACGGAGGCTTCGCCGCCGCCGTCCGCGACCATGTCATCTCGCGTCCGAAGGTGATGGCCTGGATGCGCCGCACCTTCGCCGCGGCCTTCGTGGGCATCGGCATCCAACTGGCCTTCGCCAGCCGCTGACGACAAGGAATTCCCCCGTGCACACCCCGCTCTTCATCAAGGTGTGCGGCCTGCGCACCGAGCAGGCCGTCGACACCGCCGTCCGGGAGGGCGCCGACGCCATCGGCTTCGTCTTCTCGGACAGCCCCCGCCAGGTGGACGCCTCCACGGCCCGCGCCCTGGCCCGCCGCGCCCCGGAAGGACTGCTGACGGTCGGCGTCTTCCGCAACCAGCCGCTCGACGACGTCCGTGCCCTGGCCGAACGCTCCGGGGTGCGCGCGGTGCAGCTGCACGGCGACGAGGACCGCGGCTACTACGACGCCCTCGGCGCGGCCGGCTGGACGACGATCCGCGGCACGGCCGTCCGCGACCGGGTCCCGCGCCGCGGCGAACTCGGCGAGGACCTGCTGCTCCTCGACGCCGCGGTGCCGGGCGCCGGCGTCCCCTGGGACTGGTCCGGCGACCGCTTCACCCCGCCGGAGGGGAAGTGGCTGCTGGCCGGCGGCCTCACCCCGCACAACGTCCAGGACGCCGTACGGGCCACCAGTCCCTGGGGCGTCGACGTCTCCAGCGGCATCGAGAGCCGCCGCGGCGTGAAGGACCCCGCCCTGATCACCTCGTTCCTCCGGGCCGCCCGCACCGCGGACCGGCCCCGCCCGCGACCGGAAGGAAGACCCGCGTGACGATCCGCCTGTACGACACCGGCACCCGGCAGATCCGCGACTTCACCCCGCTCGTGCCGGGCCGCGTCTCGATCTACCTGTGCGGTGCGACCGTGCAGGCCGCCCCGCACATCGGGCACATCAGGTCGGGGCTCAACTTCGACCTCATGCGCCGCTGGTTCACCCACCGCGGCTACGACGTGACGTTCGTCCGCAACGTCACCGACATCGACGACAAGATCATCACCAAGTCCGCGGAACAGAACCGCCCCTGGTGGTCGCTGGGCTACGAGAACGAGACCGCCTTCAACGCGGCCTACGACGCCCTGGGCTGCCTGCGCCCCACCTACGAACCGCGTGCCACGGGCCACATCCCCGAGATGATCGAGATGATGCACGGCCTGATCCAGCGCGGCAACGCCTACGCCGCCGACGGCAACGTCTACTTCGACGTCCGGTCCTTCCCGCCGTACCTCCAGCTCTCCCACCAGGAGCTGGACAACCTCCGCCAGCCCTCCGCCGAGGGCGAGACCGGCAAACGCGACCCCCGCGACTTCGCGATGTGGAAGGCCGCCAGGGAGGGCGAGCCCAGCTGGGACACCCCCTGGGGCCGCGGCCGCCCCGGCTGGCACCTGGAGTGCTCGGCGATGGCCCACAAGTACCTGGGCACCGCCTTCGACATCCACGGCGGCGGCCTCGACCTGGTCTTCCCCCACCACGAGAACGAGATCGCCCAGGCCCAGGCGTACGGCGACGACTTCGCCCGCTACTGGACCCACAACGCCTGGGTCACCATGAGCGGCGAGAAAATGGCCAAGTCCCTGGGCAACTCCGTCCTGCTCACCGAGATGCTCACCCGCTGGCGCCCGATCGTGCTCCGCTACTACCTGGGCACCCCGCACTACCGCTCCATGATCGAGTACAGCGAGGAAGCCCTCCACGAGGCCGAGTCCGCCTTCGCCCGCATCGAGGGCTTCCTCCACCGCGCCGTCGAGAAGACCGGCCTCGTCGAACCGGCCCCCGAGGTCCCACCCGCCTTCGCCGAAGCCATGGACGACGACCTCGGCGTCCCCCAGGCCCTGGCCCTCGTCCACACCACCGTCCGCCAGGGCAACTCCGCCCTGACCACCGACGACAAGGACTCGGCGGCGGCCCGCCTGGCGGAGGTACGGGCCATGCTCGGCGTCCTCGGCCTCGACCCCCTCGACGCCCCCTGGTCCGGCACCGGCACCAACCGCCCCACCGACCTCCACGGCGTCGTCGACTCCCTCGTCCACCTCGTCCTCGACCAACGCCAGGCCGCCCGCACCCGCAAGGACTACGCCACCGCCGACACCCTCCGCGCCCAACTCCACCAGTCCGGCCTCACCATCGAGGACACCCCGTCGGGGGCGCGGTGGTCGGTGGGCTGACCCGGGGCGCGCACGACCTGCCGGCCGAACCGGGCCGACCTCGGCCGGCAGCACGTGCCCGCGTCTCGCAGAGGATCCTGACTACCGCGCCGGCCTGTGCCCCACTACCTCGGCCAGGTCATAGCGAGGCAGGCTCTTCGGCAGGGCCATCACGCGATAACCACGGCCGCCGTTGTCGAGCCGGGTGCGTCCTGGCTCCCCCTCGGAAACCCACTTCAGCGTGATCGCGAATCGCACGTCCCGGTCCACGTTCTTCACGTGGAAGGCGAGCTGCTCAGGATCACCGGACGACACCTTGTACGGGAAATCGCGACTCCGCACCACCGCGCCCTGAGCGGTCCGTTCCACGGTCGGCTTCAGCGCAACGGGCGTTGCCCGCAAGTCGACGTCGAAGGCTCGTTCATCCATCCCTCCGCCACAGTCGGTCGCCTTGACCACTGCGCCCCGCTCAGGAAGAGAGCGGGAGGACAGCACGGACACCTGGGCCCCCGTGACGACGATCGCCTGCCCCGTCTTGGCCTGCAACGTGACATGGACCGTTGGCCAGAGTTCGGCGGTCGGAATCATCACCCCGCCGCGACGCACCTGTTCCGGAGTCCCCAACTCCTTCAACTCACCGTCGTCGAAATATCGCGGGGCACAGCCATCGATGCTGGGCGCATACGCCGTCAACCCCGGGGGCTCCGACAGCTCGCCCGTCAGCCAGTCCCAACCCCCCTGCGCGATCAGCACGGCAAGGCTCGTCAACACCGTCACCAGCGCGGCGATCCACACCTTCTTGTCCCGCAACGACCCGCCTTCCGGCCCGTCCGCACCCTGCGGCGCACCAGCCGGCCGCCCCGCTCGTGCGAGCCGGGCCCGGCGTATGGCCGTCCCGCTCCCCCCACGCCTGATCCGCGGTGCTGCCACGCTTCCCCCTGGCTATCAGGACACCAACCGAGACCGCCCGCACCGCGCGCCTCGGCCCTACCTCCAACTGCGGTGAGCCTAGCGCCGCTTCCCACCTGCCATTCCGTCAGGTGGAACTACTCGCTGGGCCCGGAACCCCGCCCTGGCTGCACCGCGGGTACAAGCAGTCAGGCAGACCCAGCCCCCTCCTCGCCCCACAGCCGAGAGCAGCAGCCACCGACACCGAGCAGCACGCCACGGCCGAAACCCGACAGCACACCGACCGAGACCGGCTGAGACGGGCTGAGTACTCACTCGCGACACCGGTGACCTCATCCACCCCAGCCGACCTGATGGCCACACAACGGCCACACACAAGGCGGCAAAGATCACCGCATTCCGCCCCCACAAAGCCCCTAACAACGCAGAAGGCCAGGTCACGGACTGCGTGACCTGGCCTTTCCACTGAGCCGCCTTCGGGATTCGAACCCGAGACCTACGCATTACGAGGGGGTGCGGGATCGTGACGGGCCATATCGGGTGATCGCGTCAGGTCCCATTCTGCCTGGTCAGGAGCTTACGCCTGGTCGATCACTGCCATGTCGTCCAAGGTGATACTGGTGCGTCCGCTCACGCATCGCTCACGCGCTCGACACGTCTAGTGCTGAACTCGCCCACTTAAGCGTCCGCGTCTCTGGACGACATTGCGCGCGGACTGACTCCGATTCGTCCGCGACGACCGCGGTCTCCGGCCGGTCTTCACCGCCAGCCAGCGGATTCGCCTGCTGGACCACGGCCCGTGCTCCCTGTCGTGCACGTCATACCGACACGGTCATCGGACGGACAGACATGGACGATCGAGGCCGTGCCGGAGTCGAGGCGCAGGAGCACTATGACCTGGCACCCTTCGTTCATCCTGGACGCGACGACGTGCCCCCGGAGGCTGGAGAGTTGTGCGCCTCCGGTGTTGCGGCGGACCGTCAACATCCCTAGACCTCCGTCCACCGCGAAGTCCCTCGACGTCGGCGCTAGCCTCAAACCGATGTACCAGGTGAGCCAGTTGTGCACGATGACCCCGCTCCCGCGGAGGACTTCGTGGTCCACGGTGAGCCGCACCCCGACGATGTTTCCCGACTCGCTCACCACCATGTGAGGGGGCTTCCTGGGTTCCTTCTCTTCCATCGGGACCGCGCCCCGCTCGACGAGGTCTATGCACCCGTCCTCGGTGGCGCCGATCCTGTCGCTGATGAGGCACTGGAGCAGTCTGGCGGTGCCTACCGGATAGGCCCGGGCTGTGAGCGCGAACAGTCGATCCTTGCTCAGCGCGCCGTGTTCGCGGAGGGTTCCGATCATCGCGTCGAGGGCGTTCCCATACTGACTCGTCTGCGGGAGTGGCCATTCCGAGAGGGCCCAGTTCCCTTCTGGCCGCAGCAATCGGAACCTGCCGTCCCGCCGCATGGATTCAGCGATCGCCCGCTCGCCCTTCCCACCGATGGCGGCGCTGATCGCATCCGCTCGTCGCGGCTCACCCTCGCCGGCCAACCACAGGTAAGCCGAGTCCCGTCCCTTCGCACGACGTCGCACCCAGTCCCCGTTGACGTCGGAGACGAGCGGACTACGGGGGTGGCTGAGGATCGAGTTCAGGGGGACGGAACGCGGAATCCCGAGCGAGCAAGCCGTCTCTCTCAGCTCCGCGGCACGGAATGGTGCCCGACCGATGACCTCGCTCAGCGGACCGTCGAGGGCATCCGAGCGCGTGGCCCAGATGCCATGCGCTCTTCCCGCCCACGTGCGGCACTCTTCGATACCGTCCGCCGCGCGCAGCAGCGCGTGGCGGACGACGCCTTCGGGGTCATCGAAGATGTCCACGAGGGATTCCTCTGCCACGGCCCCATGGCCTTCCAACCTCGCGAGGACTTCTTCTCGCCACCCCGCGATGACTATGTCCGCCATCGCCGTGAGCGACTGCTCGGCGAGTCCGATGACCTGGCGGACGCGCTCGCGGGTGATTCCATGGGATTTCCCGATCGACTCCAGCCGCTCCCCGGAGTGCCGCTTGGTCAGGACGTCACGCTGACGATCGTCCAGACAATGGCCCCAGATCGACGCGAGCGCGCCCCCCTGCGTCATCTCGCTCATTCTCCCGTCGCGTGTTCGATCCTGAGCCCACACCTCTCGCCGAGCCGCAGATTGGCGTGCTTCTCCTCGATGGGGATGGGCGCGACGAACGAGCTGACCACGCAGACGGTCCAAGGGGTGGGATCACCGTCGGCCTCCGCCCGCAGGGCTGCCCACACCAGATGCTTCAGATCACGCTGCGGCCCCCAGGTGAAGTGGGTGTCCTCCTCTCCGTTCCGCAGCGTGACACGCAGCGGCTTGATGCGGCGTGTCCCAAGGTCCGCGACCCACTCCGACCCCATGGTCTGCTTGACCAGGGTGTCCACCCCAGCTCGCGGGTTGCTCACCACCTTCGCGTACTTGCCGATCCCGTAGACGGCCCTTGAGTACTCCTTCATCGGGCAGTCCTTGAGCCAGTAACGGACGCCCTCCGAATCCTTCAGGTAGAGGGCTAGGCGCTCCCCGATCTCGTGCGACCGCACCCACCGGTTGTAGATCTCGGTCCGCTCCCGGTCTGTCAGGTACGTCCAGCCCTTGTCCGCCGCCTCCTCGTACAGACGACGGACGATCTCCATCTCGATCTCGCGCGGTATGGCCATCTCAGTGGATTCCCCCTCGATCCGGGAACTGCAACTTCACTTCGTCGGCGGCCGTCTCTAGGTCCGCCGCGTCTTCGATCCAGTGGTCCAGCAAGCTGCCGACCGTCTCGTCGTTGAACTCGATGCGCGACTCGCCAGTCGGGGCCCTGTTCATGACTTCGGTGTCGGCAGCCTCCAGGTTTCGGCGCAGGTCGAGCGTCGCCGCGACCCGGCGGATATCCGTCACGAAGTCGAGTACCTTCAGGGCGCGCTTTCCGGGGCTGAGACGAAGCCCGCGGCCCAGCTGCTGGACGAAGATCCGCCTACTGTGCGTGACACGAAGGAATCCGATCAGGTTCACGTCGGGGACGTCGACGCCCTCGTTGAAAACGTCGACGCAGGTGATGACGGGGACCCGCCCCAACCTGAACTCGTTCAGCAGTACCTGCCGACGCTGACGTGGCAACCCGCTGTGGAGGAAGGACGCGTTCTCCCACGCTTGGTCGGAGGCCGCGAGCAACGCGGCGACGCGCTCGGCGTGCTCGATCGTCTGGCAGAACAGGATCGCCCGGGGGTCGCGCGTTTCCCTCCAGGCGGTTCTGAACCTCTCGATGATTTCCTCGTCCCGCTGGGGGAGGAATAGCTTCCGGTTCAACTCTTTGATGGAGTAGCCGTGTTGGCTTACTTCCTTCACCGCGTCCCAGTCGATGTTGTCGACGAAGAGTCGGTAGTCGACCGCCGCGAGGTAGCCGTGGGCCATACCATCGGCGATACCCATGGTGTGGCTCGCCGGTCCGAAGCGCGCGGTGATGTCGAATTTGTCTCCGCGCCACGGGGTCGCTGTGACACCGAGCTTGGCCGCATCACCACACAGATCCAGTAGCTCCGCAAACCGTCCGTTCTCCCCGACGTGGTGGGTCTCGTCGATCATCACGAGTTCCGGGCGGTGCCCTTTCCGGACCGCCCCGAGGACGGACTCGACGGTCCCGACGAGCACTCCGTCCAGGGAGGTCGGCCGCGTGTCCCCGGTGAGCAGCCGGGTCGGCGTCCGCTTGTCCAGGTGTCGCCAGAGGGCTCGTTCGAGCTGCTCGACCAGGTCCTTCATATGTGCCGCCACGAGGACCGGGGCCCCGGGGGACCTGCTCAGGTACCTCGCGATCGTCTCTCCGCCGACGACTGTCTTCCCTAGGCCCGTGGCGAGCACGAGGAGGGCGGTGCCGTGCCGTGTGAGGTCCTTCTCGATCGCGTCGGCGGCCTCGCGCTGGTAGGGCCTCAGCTCGATGCCGCCGGGGACGCGGTCGGGCATGCGCTCCCAGATCGTGGCGAGCGTGGGGCCATTCCACACGGCGATTTCGATCCCCACGGAAGCCAAAGCGGTACGCCTCGCCTCCGCGGTACGGTTTAGCGCCGTGTTCGTCACCAGGACGGACCGATCCGCGCGATAGCGGGTACGGGCACGCTCCAGGTCGTCGACGCCTTCCCTCCCGATCGTCCCTCGGGACGACCACTTGCACTGGAGTACCCACTGCTCGCGGTCCCTGACCGCGAGCAGGTCCGCGCCCTCGTCTCCGGCCCCGTCGACCACCCGTACGTCGCTGAATCCGAGGTGCCACAGCGCCCGCTCGATGGCGTGGGGCAGGCCGCGTGGGCCTCCCGCGAGTAGTTCCTCCGCTGAGAGGAACCCACCCGCGCTCACCGCTCCTCCACCAGTTCGTCGGCGAGCAGGCGGGTGCTCAGGCGGGTGCGCTGCAGTTGGTCCGGGCTCGCCGATCCGCCGCTGAAACCGGTCAGTGTCGCCACGTCGGTCAGGTAGCCGGCGGTCCGCGCCAGGCTGAGTCGGCGGGCCGATGGGGAGGAGACCGTCGTGTACGGGCCGGCGAAGACGTGACCGTCCATGAACGCCTCCGGCCAAGATTCGAGGAGCTTCACGATAAAGAGGGCGGGCGCGTGCGGGATGAAGTCGGCGGTCTCGCCGAGACTGTTCGTGCCCGACACTCGGCCACTCGCGATCATTTCGTTCTCGATCGCGGTGACTTCGTCCGGGTCGAGGAGCTGGAACGCCCGGCCGGGGTCCTGGCCGACCTTGGCTGCCATCCGCTCCCGGATGTCCGCCATCAACTCACGCGCCTCGGCCGTGACCGCCTCCACGCGGACGATGCTGTCGGGGAGGCACTCGACTCGGAGCGCGGCCACGAGGCTCGACAGGGTGAGTTTGCTGTCGGCCTTGACCCTGAGGACCGTGGCGATCTCCCCGAGGAGGAGTTCGGATTCGTCGATCCCGTGTACCGCGAGGCTCTGGTGTCGCGGGTCGAGAAACGCCGTTACCTCGCGCCCGCCCCGCTGGACCAGGAGGACCGGGGTCTCCTGCCCGTGGTCGTCACGCAATGACCCGTTCTTGAGCCGCCGGGTGTCGACGCTCAGGAACGCTCCCATGCTCGGCAGGCCGAAGTCCTTCGAGAGGCGTGGGACGGACTCCGAGTCCGACGTGTAACGGGCGATGCGCTCCTGGGTGGTCTCCGGCCTCGGCGTGTCCGGTGCCGTCACCGGCCGCGGCGCGGCGGGTTCCGAGGCCACCGGCTTTCGGGGGCCCGCCCCCAACGCGTCCCGGACAGCGTCCTCGTCTGCCGTTCCCGGCGTGTTCGCCTTCGCCGCGTCGACCTTTCCCTGCTTGTTCTCGCTCTCGTGCCGGATGACGGCGTCCCACCAGATGTCGTCGGACTGGTACTCCTCGTCACCTCGGTGGAATCGCTCGGCCCACTTCCTCGTCTCCTCGTGGATAGGACGCTTACCGTCACCCGGGGTGAGGTAACGCAGACCGGCGTCGTTGCGACGGTATCCCCTCACCAACTTGGCGAGCGGGCTGTCGTTCTGCGCGTAGCCCGCCTTCCTCGCCTTGTCCGGGAGCAGAGGGCCCTCGCCACGCAGCAGCTGCACCGCGCCGCGCCAACTCCTGTCGCCGTACTCGAAGGCGTCCTTCTGGTACGTGACCGGCACGTGGTCCAGGTGGATCTCGCCGATCAACCGGCCACCTTGGTGGGCGAGCTCCACCGGGTACTCGACGTCGAGGGCCGCGAGTGGGTTATCCGGGTTCTTCCACTGGAAGAGACTCTGGTCCCACTGCAGGATCTTCCGGCCGTTCCTCAGGAAGTCGATGCCGAACTCCCGCTTGTGCAGGTGCCTCTGCACACCCAGCCATCCGTGGATGCGACGCGCTCGGGCGACCAGTACGCCTCCGCCGCACTGCGTGCAGACGCCGTGGTCGGGATGCTGCCAGTTCCCACAGTCCTGGCATGCCTCTGCGTCGTCGAGCTTCTCGTCGATCCGGATGTACGCGGGGATCTTCTCCGCCTTGGCGCCGGTCCCGAACGTCACGAGCCGCTCGTCACCCCAGCGACAGTGGCGACGCGGCTTGACGCGCTTCCCCTGGACCCACAGCTCGAAGGGCCGGTTGTCGAGAAGCCACGAGTACACCCGCCCGAGGGTCTGGCTCAGGTTCGACTCGTTACGTCGCAACCAGTCCCGACGAGGAGCGTAGAGTCGGCTGATCTCGATCCGGGTGCCGTGCTCGTTCGGGTCATTCTTCGGCTCCCTGATGTCCACCGCCTCGAAATCGTCCTGGATTCGGTCCAGGTCGATCTCGACACCGATCCACTCGTCATCACCCACGCGCGTCGTCAACACCCTCGTGCGACGCCCCAGTCGGGCGGTGGAGACGTTGAACCCCATGCCGAAGAGCCCTAGCTTGTCGAAGCGGTTATTGCTCGACCAACCGGCGCTCACCGCGCGCTCGAGGGTCTCGTAGCTCATGCCCCGGCCTGTGTCCGCGATGACGACCTGCGCGTCGTCCGATCTGGCCGCGGAGCTGGGCAGCGTCACGCTGGCCCGGAACCCACCCGCCCACGGCTCGCCCGACCTCTGGATCTCCGTAAAGTCGTCGAAGGCGTTGTCGAGCAGCTCCGCTACGCACTGCCACTCGTCGAACTCGATCTCGCCCAGCATCCGCAGGATGCGTGCTGATGGGGTGATCTTCATTGCGGTCCCCTCCTCGATACCTGTGCCGCGCTCTCCGTGCTCCCGTGCCGCGCGAGACTCTGGCCGCTGACCTGCGAGGCGGACCGGACGGTCTCAAGCTGCTTCAAATGGTAGGTGGGACCACTGACATCGCCTCCTCAAATGACGGATCCCCGGGGCCGGCGGCTCGCCCCCCCAACGGATACCTCGTGGCAGACTCGGGAGTTCGAGAACCGGCGGAAGTGGTCGTCACCGAGAGGGAGGGCGCGTCGAGATCCCTATGGGCGTCCTGGTCGAGGCCGGACTGCACGTGGGGACGTCACTAGTCGTGTTCAGTGACGTCGACGGTCGGATCGTCCTCCGCCGGGCGTCCGACACCATCGACGGATTGCTCCGAGACGGCGCCCTGTGGCCCCTCCGGCTCCTCCAGCCCACGCACGGCGGCGCTCACCCGTTGCGCGGCCTCTTCGGGGGCTTCGTGCTCCCAGATACGGATCACTCGCCATCCCGCGTCCACCAGCAGCCGCGTCGTCTCCTCGTCGCGCGCCCGGTTCGCCTCGATCTTGGCGCTCCAGAACTCCGCGTTGCGTGCCGCCGGACGATGGTGTTCCGGACAGCCGTGCCAGAAGCATCCATCGACGAATACGGCGACCCGCGCCTTCGTGAAGACGAGGTCGGCCGTACGCCTCAGTTCCGCGACGGGGCGTTGGGAGACCCGGTAGCGGAGTCCCTCTCTATGCAGGATCGCTCTGATGCGCTTCTCGGGCTTGGTGTCTCGCCCCTTGTTGCCCCGCATCGACGCCCGCACCGCACGCGAGGTCGCCCAGGAGCCTTCCGGCACTGGCCGCGGACCGACGAGTCCTTTATCTCGGGCCAGTTCCCAGCCAGCCACTAGATTTGCCGCTCGGGTGTCGCGCTCGACCTGGCCGAGGTGACGGGCGGGCGAGCGCCCCTTGTCGGACCATCGCAAATACGCCTGGATCCGCCGCGTTCGCGGGAGGACCTTCAGCGCCACGGACGCGAGGGCGTACCGCTCGTCGTCCAGGCGCACGTAGCGTCCCTCGCGCCCACCTGCCGCTCGGTCCTGTTCGGCCGCCAGCGCCTCACGACTCCGCCCAGGACGGCCCTTCCAAGCCCAGTCCGCTGGAGGCTGCTCGTTCCAGCCTCGCTGCCGGGCCTTCCCGGCTCCGCTCATGTTCGCTTTTCCGCCACGTCCAACGCGTCGGCCACAGCCTTCACGAAGACCTCACCCAGCTGGACAGGCACGGCGTTCCCGAGCTGCCGCATCCGCTCGCCGCGGGGCCCCTTCAACTTCCAGTCGTCCCTGAAGGTCATGACGCGGGCGGTCTCCCGCACCGTCATGTAGCGATGGAGGTAGGTCCACACTCCCGAGCCTTCGTCCTTCTTCCGATCGTCCAGCAGCATGACCGACTCGCCGCCGGGCACGCCGTGCACGCCGGCCTTGACCGTCTTGGCCGGCCTGTCCAGTTCGTTGGGGGTGTGGCCGTCGTAGATCTTCGCGCCTGGCCAGCCAATGTGATCCGGCACGCCCCCTTGCGGAGTGTCCTTGTCCAGCTTCTTGAGGTTGATCGGGGGGAGGCCCTCGATCGCGTCTCGCAAGGTACGCCAGGGCGCGAGGCCCCCGTCGTCCCCTTCGCCGAAGGGGAGTTCATCACCGTACCGGGCCATCACGCGGTCCTGGACATGCTGCTCCACATCCGAGTGCCGGCCCTCCCCCCAGTACGAGCCATCCAGAAACGTTCGAACCAATGCCGCCTCGGAGTGCGTGGGCCGCAGCGCCTTCTCGACCGCTTCCAGATCAACGCCGAGATCCGCGCGGAAGGCAACAAGGATCACGCGGTTCCTGATCTGCGGCACCCCGTAGTTCGCGGCGTTCACACTCATCTTCAGGACTTCGTAGCGCTCGGAAGGGTCGGTGTCCTCCGATTTCAGGCGCTCCAGCAAGACCCGATCGTGCTCGAACCAGGCCGTCCCCTCCCGCCGCTCCACGAACGGAAGTTCCAACTCGCGCTGGATGTAATCGAAGTACGGCTTAAACGAGGGTCGGAGTAGACCACGGACGTTCTCGCAGAGCACCGCCTTCGGACGAATCTCCCGCACCGCGCGAAACATCTCGGGAAACATGTTGCGCTGGTCTTCGTCCCCCTTGGCCACCCCCCCCAAGCTGAAGGGCTGACACGGCGGTCCACCCGCCAGCAGATCGACCTCCTGCTCCCTGAGGTATTCCATGTCCAGCTTCCGGACATCCCCGGCGACGAGGGGCGCCTTCTCGCCAGCCTTCGGGAGCGACGGTCGAGCCCCCTCCTCGCACGCCTTGTAGCCGTTGGCCTCAAGCGTCTCGCAAGCCCGCTTAGCGAACTCGTTCAGCAGCAGGTGCCGGAATCCGGCCTTCTCCCCGGCTTGAACCAGCCCTCCGCCCCCTGCGAACAATTCCACCGACGTGCGTTGCATGACTCACACTCCTCGCAGCTCAGTACCAGGAAAACCATACCGCGGAGTTGGTGATCATGGTGTCGCTTGAGAAATGGAAGTCGCGATTGGACGACTACAGTCACCCCCGGTGGCCCACGCCACCGACACCTTCCCGGTCACAGAGACCCCGAGTGGAGGCACACCCGTGATGAGCGAGTCGCCAGAATCGAGCGGCGCCATACCCCCCGCCCCGGCGGGCCGGGACTCGATCTACGACCCGCTCCGGCGCGAGAACCTTGGACGAAGCGTGCTCTGGGCCTTGGTCTCCACACAAGCCGTCCCGCTCGGAGAGATACCCGACTTCCGCGGTTCGGGCATCTACGCCATCTACTACACGGGTGACCACGAGCTGTACCAGCCCATTTCATCCTCGATGTTCCACATCCCCATCTACGTGGGCAAAGCCGACCCAAAGGGCAGCCGTAAGGGCGAGACCGTCGGGCACGCTTGGGAAGGCCACAAACTCCGGGATCGACTGCGCGCGCATTCCAGGAAGATCGACAAGGCTCTGGACCTCGAACTAGGGCATTTCCACGCGCGTTTCCTCCCCGCCGACGACCTATTCACCCCCATGGCCGAACGCCTGATGATCAGCGAGCTCCGACCAGTCTGGAACGTCGTCTTGGAGGGGTTCGGGGTCAACCGACAGGGCTCAGGGCGCGAGAGCAACCAGCTGCGACCTAAGTGGCATGAGTTGCACCCTGGCGTCGAATGGGCTGACGGCATGCCGGGGCAGCCTGGGGGCGCCGCCCCGCTACACGCCGCGGTGGTCGCCCACTTGAAGCTCCACAGCACGCCGCCGGCGTCCGCCGAGGGCGGCCCTGGACAGCCGGGGATCACTGATCCGCACCCCGTCTGACCGGAGCCACGAATCGGTCCGTGGATGGGGGCGTGTAGGTGCAAGCCGCGCGGCACGACGACTTCGCGGTGATCGGCTGCCCTGCGCAGAAGAAGCTCGGCGGCGACGTGGCCACCGGGCCCAGTCTCGCCTTCCCCCGCAAGGCGAAGGCGTCCTTCAACTATGTGGGCGGCAGCGATTCCGAGGTGGCCGAGGAGCTGTACAGCGACAGGGGGCGAAGCTGCCCAAGGGCATCTGCGAGATCTTCGACGCGATGGTCTCGTGCCCCAGCTACCAGGTGGTGCCGGCCAGCACCGTCATCGAGACGGGCACCCAGAGACGACAGCGCCGGCCCTGGGTGATGAGCAGTGGAGCCAGCTGCTCACCTGCGCCGTCGGCGAGCAGCGCAGTTTCGTCAAGCAGACGGCGATTCGCACCGGGAAAATCCTGGTGATCGTCTCCGATTCGCCGGGCTCGTCGACGCCCACCTGGAGAAGGCACTCGATCAGGCTCATCGCGCGGGCTGAGACCAGCCAGGTCCTGGTCCCCTGTTTCCGGCGACTCCCCGTGTTCCAGGCCGTTCCCGCGGGCCTGGATGCCAGCGGTGACTCGGCCATACGAAGCGGGGGATGGTGAGTTCCGACAGCTGTCCGGCGTGGCGGAAGTCGTAGCTGCGGAGCCCATCGGCTTGCAGCGTGGTCTGCTGACGGTGGTCTGCGTTGATACGGCCGCCGTCTTGTCGGCTTCGCGTAGGAGGGTCTGCGTGTTTGCCCGACCCCGAGTCGGGAGACTGCCACGGCACCGGGAGGAGGACCGTGCTGTGGAACGAGTGGCCGCCGTTTGCGGTGCCCAAATCGCGCTGCGTTACGGCCACCGCATCGTTCGGTAGCTGGATCGCCCGAGTGAAGCGGCCGGTGGCCAGCAGGCAGGGCTTGACTGTCCAGAAGAGCAGGCCCGCCACCGTGCTCCGGCCGCGTACCGCGTGGGCAGCGCTCCCCGCGCGGCTGCGCTGCCTATCCAACACCTCTGGCATGTCGATACCTACCTGGCGAAGGCCGTCGACACGGCTCACCGCGCAATCTGAGCCCGTCGCGCTGGGACTACCGTCAGGTTAGCGACCTGCGCACCGCGTCGACCAGCGATGCCGCACGCACATCGTCCGGGCCGCTGATGATGTGGTTCATCACGTAGGCGAAGGCGATGCCGTGTGCGGGGTCGGCGAAGCCGAGTGAGCCGCCTCGGCCGGTGTGACCGAAGGAGCGCGGCCCGGTCATGGGGTTGTCCTCGGTGGGGAGCATGTAGCCGGAGCTGAACCGGCTAGGCGCTACCAGTACCTGGTCCCTCCCGTTGGCCTGCTCCTTGGTCGCCGACATGAGGGTTACCGGGGTGAAGAGGCGGGCGCCGTCTACCTCGCCGATCAGCGCCGCGTACATGCGCGCTAGGCCGCGCGCGGTGCCGATGCCGTTGGAGGCCGGCAGTTCCGCGGCCTGCACTTCAGGGGAGTTGAAGTCGATCTCGGCCGGGTCGGTAACTGCGTACGCCCTGTTGCTGAAGGAACTAGGGTCGCGCCAGGCGGCGACCTGTTCGCGGAGTTCTTCCGGGATCGACTCTGGAGGCATGGTCGTGAGGTCGGCCTCCGGCTTTCGGTGCACCATGCGGCTGACCCGGTCGCGTTCGCCCGCCGGCAGCCCGATGAAGAAGTCCAGCCCCAGTGGGGCGGCGATCTCGTCGGCGAAGAAGCGACCCGGAGTACGCCCGGACACTCGGCGGATCACCTCGCCGACCAACCAGCTCCAGGTCCGGCCGTGGTATCCGTGTGCGGTGCCTGGAGTCCACACGGGACGTTGAGCGGCAAGTGCTGCCGCCATCGGATGCCAGTTCAGCGCCTCGACCAGTGGCACCGGTTGATCCAGGGTTACCAGGCCGGCTTGGTGGGACAAGAGCCACCGCACCGGGATTTCCGCCTTGCCGTTCCCCGCGAACTCCGGCCAGTACTTGGCCACCGGAGCGTCCAGGTCCAGCTCGCCGCGTTGAGCCAGCAGATGTACTGCGCTCGCGGTCGCCCCCTTCGTCGCGGAGTAGACCAGTTGCAGGGTGTCTCGCACCCACGGACGATCGGTGCTGGGGTCGGCGACACCGCCCCAGAGGTCCACCACTGGGCGCCCGTCCTGGTACACGCACACCGCCCCGCCCAGGTCCCCGTGGTGCGCGAAGTTCGCCGCAAACGCCTCACGTACAGGTTCGAACCCGGGCGCGACATCACCGTCGATCGTCGTCATGCGGCCCATCGTGGCACTCTCGTTGACCGCTCTGCGGGGTGGGATCGCTCTCGACGCATGCGGCATTCCCGATCAGGCTGTGACGGGCAGCGCCTGCAGTCGCTCGCGGAACTCGCGGACGGCTGTCACTGACTTGTGGGGTTCGAGCCGAGCGGAGAACTCCTTCAAGCGGTCCAGGGCCCGCACAGAGCTGACCTTGTCTTCGAGGAGCTCGGCACCGTAGTTCGCGGCGTCGAGCGCTCCGTCCAGATCACCACCGGCGAGCCGGGCCTCGGCCAGACGGCTGGACCGCACGGCCTTGTCCCGGGGCGCCGCTTTCGTGACGGAGGTTTCCAGGGAACTGGTCGCGCGCTCGACTTGGCCCGAGCGCAGCAGGACCTTGCCTTCGGTCGACTTCAGTTGTGCCTCGCCGAACCAGTCGAGCCAGTCGGGGTTTTTATCCACCGTGTAGCGCTCCCATAGAGCACCGGCACGGTTCAGTGCCGTACCGGCCCTCTGGTGATCACCGTCGCGGGACAGCGCCTCCGCCTTGTGCAGGTAGAGGAAGGACTGGGTGGAGGGCGACAGCGTGCGGGGGGCGTTGTCGAGGGCGGTCGAGACAAGGTCGACTCGCTCGGCGGTCCGGCCGGCTTCGGAGACGTGGACCCCCATCTCCGCCAGGACGAAGGCGCCGAAGGCGTCGTCTCCGGCGGTGCGAGCGCTGCGCATGGCACCGATGTAGTACCGCTGTCCCGCAGATCGCAGCCCCGTGTCGTAGGCCATCCAGCCGGTCAGATGCGATACGCGGGCCGCAAGTGCGTACAGGCGGAATTGGATCTTGTCCGTGTACCGGCCGGCGCTCAGGAGGCCGCTGATCAGGGCGAGGTCGCCGCGTGCCTGTTCCAGTAGCCGGGCGCCTCCGAGTTGGTCGTCGAGGGTGCGGAGTGTGCTGATGCGCTGCTCGATCGTCGAGACCATCGTGTCGGTGACGCGGTCTCCGTTGAGGGCGGATGCGAACGCGGAGGGTGCGTCGGCCCAGCTTGCTGCCACGCCTGTCAGGGCGGCACCGGTGATGGTGAGAAACCCTCGACGGTCCATGCGGCCGCTCCCCACCAGATCAGCCAGTGCTTCGACGGTACCGGCCTCCGTCCAGGGGGCAGTGAGTCCGGTGACTTCCCACACCGGGAGCCACCGCGGCCATCCCATTGCCTGGACCTGTTCGTACGGAATACGCAGCAGGTCGGCGAGGACACGCTGCGCGTCGGCGTCAGGCTCCTGGCCCTGTTCCCACTTCCACATGGTGGTGCGATTGGTCGCCAGTGGGAGGCCCAGGTCCTTCCCCCGCGCCTGCATGAGTCGGGCGAGCTCGGCTTTCCCCCAACCCCGCGATTGGCGGACGAAGGTCAGCGGGTGCACTGCTAACGGCTCACCGGGCACGTCATCGCTCCTGTGTCATCCCGCCGTTCCGTATTTCGGCGGCTACTTGGCGTGTGCGCGTATGGAGGGGCGTCCCCAAGAGGAACACCCCAGAAACGTTCCGGATCTGCACGCTGCGGCCCTTGACTGAGTATCAGCCGCCGTTGGCCAGACGCACAGGCTCATTCAGGCGGCTTCCCAGTTCGGCGCCTCCACCCCTTTGTCCTCCATCGGGGGATGGAGCCGCTCCCCAGCTATTCGAAGGTGTCGGTCATGCGCACGCTGGTCGCTCGTTTCGTTCTCGCGGGTACGCATGGAGAGGTATCTCCCGCCCGGCACAAGGTCATCGACCAGGTGCGTGCGTGGGGCGTCCCTCTCGATGACGAGACAGCCGACGGGATCCGCTTGGTCGCCTCCGAGCTCATCACCAACGCGGTGGTCCACGGGGAGGGGCCCATAACAGTGGCACTGTTCCATCGCCCAGGCCGCTTGGTGATCGAAGTACTCGATGCCAGTCCAGTGACTCCGCAGCCAAACTGTGCGGGGGCCGACGACGAGAGCGGGCGCGGCCTGCTGCTGGTCGACGCTCTCGCGGCCCGAACTGGCTGGGCGTCTTCCGACCGTGGCAAGCGCGTTTGGGCAGATCTCGCGCTCCCGAAGCCGGCGCCCGCTGTCCGAGCCGACGTTCTCCGTAGGCTCTTCGCTGTCCAGCAAGAGACCGATGTCAGAGCCGCGCCCAAGGCTTTCGTCCTGGCGGTCGCGTAATGAGTTGGCACGCGCTACGGCCGACGTGTCTGCCTGACCCCGACGTCGTGTTCCGGCCGACCCGCCGGGACATCGACCCGGCGACGGGCGAGCCGACTGCGTACGCCCTCTGGGATCGCCACGCGTGGCAGCCACACGGCGAGTGCTGGCTCTGGTGCGGGCGCGACGACGTCGAGGTGACGTGGATCGGCCCCGTGCAGTCCAGCGGTATGCATGCAGCCGTCTTCGCCTGCCGTGCCTGCTTGTACGAACTGGACCAGCGCGTCCTGCAGGCAAACATGCGCAGGGACTCAAGCGCCCTGCCGGCGGACCTCGCGCCGAGACCTCCTGCCGCGGGCCTCCACCGCGGGGCCGAAGCACGACGAGCTGCTTACTGACCGCCGCCCTCACGTCCCCCTACATCCCCCACGGCCGTGAGGGTGGCCCCTGACTTCCCGCCGGAACTCCGGTGGGGAACCCGAAGAGGAAGGAGCACGAGGTGGCAGAGAACATGACATCGCCTCCGGCCCAGAGTGGCCTTCTGGTGGCGGTGGAAGAGCTGACCGCCGTCCACGACCGGTACGACAGCCTGCGGTCCGACAACTCCGGAAGTTCCGGAGACTCTCCGTGGCCGGGCGGTGACGGCAACCTGACCGACACCGAGTAGCACCGGGCGGCGGGGGCCGCACGGTTCGATACGGCGGCCCCCGCCGCGTCCGTCTCACGTGCCCGTACTCATGAGGAGGCAGTAGTGGAACACCAGTTGATCAACGGCATCGAGGCCGCACTGGGGTGGAAGGGAGTGGACGAGCTCGGCAAAGGCTTCGTGCGGGGAAGCATGGACCACCCTGCGCTCGTCTCCCGCATCCTGACCCCGAATCGCCTGCTCGACATCGCCATGCGCAGGAGCCTGAGCCGCCCGCAGTTCCGGTGTTTCCAGAAGGGCGACGAAGTCCATCCGGCCGTCTACTACACCGACACGGTCAGCCCCCGAGGCCAGAGCATCTCCATGGTCAACATGCGCAGTCTGGGCAGGCTGCTGGGCGAAGGCGCGACGCTCATCCTCGATCAGGCCAACGTCTTCGACCCGACGATGGAAGTCGCCTGCCGAGCACTCCAGTGGTGGTCACACGAGCGAGTGCAGGTCAACGCATACCTAACGACGAACGACGCCTCGGGCTTCCCACTGCACTGGGACGACCACGACGTGCTGATCATTCAGCTCGCCGGCGAGAAGGAGTGGGAAGTACGCGGTACCTCTCGCACCGCGCCCATGTACCGCGACTCCGACCCGAACAACACCCCGCCCGAAGAGATCGTCTGGGCGGGGGTGATGAAGACCGGCGACGTGATGCACATCCCCCGAGGTCACTGGCACCAGGCGACCCGCAACGGCCACGGATCGGGCAACAGCCTGCACGTAACGTTCGGGATCACCCAGCGCACGGGAGCGAGCTGGATGGCCTGGCTGGCTGACTGGTCCCGCGAACACGAGGTCTTCCGACACGACCTGGACCGGGTGCACGGGACCAACACCAAGGCCCTGGCCACGGCAGCCGCCCAGCTGATCGGCGAGCGATCGCCGGCCGACTTCCTGGCCGCGTACGAGCAGGCGACGACGCTTCCCAGGCACGTTCCGTTCCTCGACGTTCTCGGCCCGCTCGACACCGTGGTGTGCACCGCACACTTCCCGCCGCAGATCCAGGAAAACGGTGAGGCGGTCGAAGTCGTGGCCTCGGGAAAGAAGCTCACCTTCACGCCCAAGGCCGTGCCTGCACTGCGTCTCCTGCTGAGCGGGAAGCCGGTCCCGGTGGAGCAGGCAGCAGCCGTTTTCGGAGCGGAAGTGGCGGAGGTAGCCGAGATCCTGATGGAGGAGGAGATATGCGCGACGCTGACCCCAGAGTTGTCCTCGGGCTACACCGGTCTCGTCACGAACGCCGTCTCCTGACCGGAGCACTCGACCTCGGTGTCACCGCCATCGACACCAGCACGAACTACCTCGGCTTCCGCTCCCATGAGGTCCTGGCTCGGACGGCTGGCGATCTGCTGCCGAAGTTCCGGCTGTCCACGAAGGTGGGCTACTTCCCGGCACCGGACGGGGCGGAGCACTCCCTGGCTCCCCAGCGGCTGTACGTGGCCGTGGAGCAGGCAGCTCGGGATCTTGGGCGCGAGCCGGATGTGGTGTTCCTGCACAACCCGGAACACTCGCTTCACGAAGGCGCCGCTCATAGCCGGGATGCCCTGGCCCAGGCATGCGCCGCCCTGGAGGAGGCCACGTCGAACGGGCTGTGCGGCGCCTGGGGCGTCGCGTCCTGGAATCCGTCACCGCTGCCGAGCCTGATCGACACGACCACGCCGAGGCCGTCCGCTTTCATGGTCCGCGCCGGCCTGCTGGTCGGCATCAGGACGCTCGATGCAGCGGATGCCGCCACTGCGGCATGGGGCCTGAACGGCAGCATGGTGTGGGGCATGAGCCCCTTCGGAGGCAGCGCGAACGCCCCAGTGTGGGACCGGATCGGCTCCCGCGTCTTCCTCCGAGACAGCACCGGACTCTCTCCAGTGCAGGCGGCATTCCGGGCTGCCTACGAGCTGCCCAAGGTCGGCACGGTTGCCGTTGGAACCGACAACCCCGCCCACCTGAGTGACCTGATCGACGCTCTGGCAGGCAAGGTCAACGAGCGAACAATCGAGGAGTACCGGAACCTCCTTCGGGCCCGATTGCTCGGTCAGCCCGCCTGAAGCTCCGAGACGATCCGCTCGGCCACACGGCGAGCGGGCGTGAGACGGGGGTCTTCCGGGTGCGCGTCCGGCCCCAGGATCTTCGAGCACACGAACAGCGTCATCAGCTTGCCGTCCCGGCTCTCGAAGTCGCGCCTGCGTTCTTGCCATACGCGATCGGCCAGAGCCGGAACGGCGAGGGAACTTCCCCACAGCGAAGCCGAGTCCAACCCTCGCGGCGCGTTGCCCCAGTCCTCCCAGTCGAAGAGGCAGAACGTCGGCGCGGTCATGTTGGCCCAGTTCAGATCCGCGTGGGCGGGCACCCAGCTCTGGATGGTCGTATCGAAATCGTGGGAGTGAGAGATGCTGCGGATGGCTTCGGTGACGAGCGCCTGCGTAATGGTGACGGTGTCGGGGGTGGCGACGCGCCTCGTGTCCTGGTCGGCAAGCGCGTCCAGGGAAGCGTTGAACGCCTGCCACCACGCGTCTTGCAGCTTCGGGTCCTCGCTGAGGATCGCGTTGCCGATGGGCGCACTCGGCAAGAGATCGGTCTCATCGACCCGCCACATCACGGGTTCGTCCGCGTCCCGCCAGACCACACACCCCCGCCAGACGGGCTGCGCAACGCCTTCCAGACGCGCAGCGCACTCGGTGCCGTTCCAGCCCTGCACCCCGATCCTGTCGAGCCCGCGCCGTTCGATACGGACCCACGTACGCCGGTCCGTCCGCGCTCCGACCGAGCGGCGTTTGCGTACCACCGTGTCCCGGTCCAGGTCGACTTGAAGAGATCGCGCTACGTGATCGAGGACGTTTTCCACCGGTTCAACTCGCAAGTCCACGGAGCGCGCCGAGGGTGCCGAGAGCGTCATGCGGGCGACCGTAGCACCGGATCAATGGAGCCCAAGCCGATCTCGGTCAATGCAATCAAGACATGACACGGCAGAAGGTCGATGTGCGATAAGGGTCGCCGCCATCGTGGTGCACGAAGGGCGGCGTACTGCTGGCATGGCTCTCAACGTCCTGGAGCCGAAGCGGGCCAGCATCACGGTCGACGATAAGGCTGGGATCTGGACCGCTGGACGACTCCGGTAGCCGGGCTTCTGGCTCGGGCAACGCGCCGACCATAGATGCGCTGCCCGAGGACACCCCGGGCCTTCGGCGTATCCACTGCCGTCGGCGCAGGAACGCCCTCATAGGTTCCCGAGCAGCCCAGTCACGAAGCGAAAGGCGCCTCCGTGCGGCCTCCTGCCGGAGCGGAGGCACATCGCACCGCTTTACCTCCACCCTCGTGAGAGATGAGGCCACGGAGTCGCTAACTCCAAGGGGAAGGGCGCTTAGGGAAGAGTTCGACCATGATTTCTCGCGCACGCTCATCTGGTACGACAGGAGCCTGGTACTCGGCTTTCCGTACGTGAGCGAGAAAATCGACTGGAAGGGCAATGTGGTAACGCGAAAGGTAGTGAACGAGGTCAACAGGCCAGACCCATTCACCATCTGTCACCAGTGACCCGGCACCACCGACCCACTCGTCTCCGGAGATGACATCACGCTCAGCACCCATGGTGCTGAAGATCTCTTCCCCGCCTTTGAGGTAGGAGAGAATTCGATCTTCATCAGGTGCGGGCGGGCCGTCCATGGCTTGGGTCAGAGACTCGCTGTAGACAGCGGGGTCACCATCCTCGTTGCCTTCGACAAAGAAACCTACTCGGCGAATCATCGTTCCTCGCAGTTGTGGGCGTCAGTCGGTGATGGGAAGGAATATTCGCCAGTATCCGCCCTTGTCGATGACGGGCTCCTGGATTCCCAGCGTGCGATCCACTCCCATGCGATTGGTTGGCGCGTAGACAGGGGCTCCCATTTCATTTGCCACGGACTGCGCCAGCGGCTCCGCCCCGGCTCCCGAGTGGCAGGATACCAAGCGAATAGGCCCACCCGTGTAGTTCGGATTGTTGCGAATACTTTCCACTACCTGGTGAGGGCTTATCTCGTAAGTGGTCTTCGCTACGCCTGCTGGATTGACGTGTCCTGCGATGAAGACGTTGTCGGGCGTACCGTGCACGACAACGTCGTGGACACCATCAACACGTCTTACCCGTTCCAAATTTGAGAGAGTACGTGGATCGTAGCCGATGGTTGTCGTCTGCTTGCCGTGGTAGATCGGATGGCCGGACGGCAGTATGTCGTCACCTGCTTTGGCAGGAGGGGCCAGGGCTTTCGATTCCTTTGCGTGATAGAGCTGCCAGGTACGCCGCTTGCCCATCTGGTCGATCGCTGGGCGAAGGCGGAGACCGTCGAGCTTGGTATCCGCAAGGACCGCCTTGAAGCCGCCGGCGTCTCCAACAGCCTTGGCAGTGCGGGCCGCGCCACCAAATGCACCACCCAGCAAGACGCCGGTGACCCCAGCATCTCTGGCCTCGGCAAGGTTGATGCCGTGTTGGTCGCCGAGGAGGTTGCGTCCGCCCTGGGCGACGACCACGTCTACGGTGATGGCTTCGATGCCGCCGATGGCGGCGGTGGCCAGGACAGTTCCGGCGATCTCGGCGACGGTGGCGGAAACGGCGACGCCCGCCGTACTCGCTGCGGCGACGATCGCCTCGGTGGCGCCGAGTGCCGCGACCTCGGTGATGCCGCCGGTGAAGACGGCCAGGGCCGTACCGACGACCAGGACCGCACCGGCGATCTCCAGCTCGTGCTCGATCTTCTTCTTGGCCTCGGCGACCTGGTCGGCGTACTTGTCCAGGGCCTTGGCCATGTCGCGGGCGGCGCTGGCTACGTCGTCAAGGTAGCCCTTGCCACCGCCGTGGTATTTGCGCCAGAACTCCCCGAACGAATCGATCGACTTGCCCTTGTTGTTGTCGATTACGTCCTGGGCCCTCTTGTGGCAGGCGGCCGTGCAGTCCTCGACGTCGTCGGCGAAGGTGCGCCAAGCGCGGGCGGCCTCCCGGAGTTCGTCCTCGTCGCCCTCCGGCCACCACATGCCAGTGAGGTCCTGGACGATCTCCTTGGCCTTGTCGCCAGCGCCCATCACTTACCGCCCTCAAAGCCGGACTTGGCTGAGTGGTCAGCGTCTTCGTGGTTGGCTGCCATGTCGTTCATGGCCTTGGTGATGCTGGACAGGCCCTTGACCAGGGCCGCGGCCGCCTTCTCGATCTGCGCCCGGTGCGGGGCGTAGGCGTGCTCGAACTTCTTGCCCTGCTCGTCACCGCCCCACGGCTCCCCCAGCCCGCCGAGCGTGTGGCGAAGCTTGGTCGCCGCCCGCTCCAAGGCGACAGACTCTCGGTGGAATGTTGGAGCGGCGGACTTGAGTTGGTCGGTGTCTACGTCAAAGCCGTCGCCAGCCATGCCGTGCCTCCCCCTTGGCCGTGTACTCGTAACGCGTCGCGATCCGCCGACAATGCTTCGGCTCACAGATAGCGACCCTCGCATACAGCACTGACAATCGCCCTGGTGGGAGCGCATTTCAGCCACGGTGCAGCACCGCCCAGCAGTAGGCCCAGGGCAAGACCGCAGCCCCCTACCAGCCGGATTGTGGCAGGGGGCGATGCACCAAGCTCACGTCCAACCACTCGCTGCACGGCCGCAGCGAGCCACGGTCATGCAGCGGCGTATTGGGCAGCTAGCGACGCGGGCGGCGCTGCTGCGCGGCCGGTGCCGTAGTTGCCGCCGTTGGCTGGGCGAAGTCAGGCCCGAGGGGCGGGTGCGGGGCCGCGGTGGTGGTGCGGAGGCGGGCTGCTGCGGCGCGGCGGTTGGGGATGGGGTTGCGTCCGGTGTGCTGGATGCGGGTGATCAGGACGCGGGCGGGTTGGCGGGCGGTGGCCAGTTCGCGTTGGGCGGCTGCTTCCTTGAGGAGTTGGTGGGGTTTGTGGCCGCGGGCTTCGGCGTCGGCGAGGACGGTGGCGAGGGCCGGCCAGCCGGTGTCGGTGAGGATCTGCTCGGCGTGTTCGGGGATGGCGGCGCGTATGTCTCTGGCCAGAGAGCGACGGGTCTCCTCCTTCGGCTGCCGTTGCGCGAGGTCTGTGAGTTCCGGGGTGAGGGCGTGGTCGGCGGCGCTCTGAAGGTGCTGGAGGGCTTGGCGAGCGGCGTCGGCTTGGTGGGCGTGGCCCTTGGCCTCGTGCCAGCGTCCCGCGACGATTGCGGCCCAGACGAGCGCTGCGACCAGGGCGGCGAGGGCGCTGCCGTCGGGGCCGGTGGCGGTGTGGGCGATGTCGCGGGCCGCGTTGCGCAGAGTGTGGGCGGCTCGGTCTTCTGCCCGGATCTGGGAGCGCTGGGCGCGTGCGAACGCCTTCGAGGCGGCTTGAAGTTCAGCGCGCAGGTCGGCGGGTGCCTTCTGGGCGGTGGCTTCGATCAGTTCACCGAGCGCGGTGATGTGTGCCTGGGCTCGTGCGTCGTCGGCAAGGTCGGTGTGGAGACTGTCGAGGGCGTCAGTTGCGCGGTGCCAGGGGCTGCTGGGCTGGGTGCGGCGGGCGGTGGGGTGCTCTTCGGGCTGGCTGGATTCGAGGCGGGCCTTGATCTTGGGAAGGGAGAGATCAGGGGCGATCTTTCCGCCGGGGTGGAAAATCTGCTCGTCGTCCTTGTTGAGATCGCCGGGGCGTCCGACGGCGTAGCCGAGGAGGTCACCGGACGGGCCCCGCTTGGCCTTGACTCGGATGCCCTCGGCTTCGAGATAGGCGAGGAGTTCCTCGGCGCTCTTCGCGTGGGGGACAGCGGCGCGGATGCGGTCCTGGAGCCACTCCTTGCTGGTCTGCTCCCAGCCGAGGCGCTGGGCCTTGTGCATCTCGGCCTGGGTGGGGCGCCGGGTGCCGGTGCGATCGCCCTTCTTCAGGCGGCGCAGACCGTAGTCCTTCTCGATCTCGCGGCATGCGTCGCCGACGCGGATGCCGCTGTCATGGAGTTTGGGGCGGCGGCCGTCTTCGCGGACGGCGGTGGCGAGGATGTGGATGTGGTCGTCTGCGTGGCGTACGGCGATCCAGCGGCAGGCCAGGTCATCACCGGCAGGGGCGATGTCGGCCGCGGCGACGACGCGCTGGGCGATCTCGCCCCATTCGGCATCAGAGAGGTAGCGGTCTTCGGGTGCGGCACGGACGGGGCAGTGCCAGACGTGGTCGGTGACAGGCTTGCCGAACTCGCTGTTGCGCAGGCGGACGGGCTCGTCGAGGTGGCGGGCGAGTTCGGTGAGGGTAGCCATCTCATCGCGGCCGGGATCGGGCATGCCGAGCATCACGAAGCCCGCCACGATGTGCGGATCGAAGTGTTCGTCGTGGGTTCCCCGGCCGTAGAGGTAGGCAAGCAGGCCACGGGTGTTGGCGCCGGGCGCCTTGATGGCGGCGATCATGCGGCAAGGTCCTCCCCCAGGTCGGCAGGCTGGCGCAGGGCCTCGGCGATCAGTTCCAGCAGGTGGTGGAGTTCGTCGAGGCGGTGGCGTATGTCGGGTGGGGTGAGGTCGCTGTTGAGGGCGCGGGCGATCTGGTTGACGTTGACGCCGATGCGGTTGAGCTGGCGCAGGACCTGGGCGCGGAACATGTGCGTGCGGCGGCGATCCTCGGACAGGGGCAGGTTGGCGGTGAACCGTCCGGCGATGAAGGCCAGGACGACATCGGCGGCGAAGCCGGATTCACCTTTGTAGCCGTGCTCGGCGGCGGCCTCATGAAGGCCGGCGTGCTCGTCGTCGGTGAACCGCAGCGGGCCGACGCGGACGGTGCGCTTGTTGCCGCCGAAGCGACGGATCGTCGGCTGGGCACTCTTCACGGCGGGCTCGCCGGTGGCAGTCTCGGCGGCACCGGCGGGGCGAAGGGTCTCGCTTTGGACGGCGTGGAGCGTGTCCGGGGCGGGGCCGCCCTCGGCCCCGCCCTCCTGGCCCGGCGTCCCCTGGCGCTGGGCCGTCTCCGCCACCCCTGGGGCGGGGACCCCCGAAGTCCGGCCTTGAGTCGGACTCGGGGTACTACTGGCTCCGCCAGGGGCCGCCCTTCCGAACGCCCGCCGCAAACGCCCCATCAGACCAGGGGACTTCGTCAGCGGCAGCGGCTCATCGAGGGTGTCCTCGGCCTGGTGTGGGTCATGCGTCATGGGTGTTCTCCGGAAGGGACGAGCGGGGCAGGCGGGCTGACGGGGAAGGTTGGGCAGAGCCGGCGGTCACCGCCTCGCCCACAGGTGTGGATGACTGGGCGGTGAGCGTGACGGTGACCGGCTGGTGGGGTGACCGGAAGGGGTTCCGGCCACCCCCTAGGGCAAGCGGTCAGTCCCTATCGGGGCCGGTGCCGGAAGCGGCTTCGAGCTCGCGTCGAAGGACTTCCATCACCTCGGTCAGCCGTTCCCCGCTGACCGTCAGTCCCTTGGCCCGTATGGCCTTTTGGACAAGGGCCCGGGTGGCTTTGCCCTGCTCTGCAGCGGCGATACGACCGATCTCCACGAGTTCCTCGACCGTGGCCCCAGCTGGGCGGCCCCCACGTGGCTTGCTGTCCGATTCCCGGAGCTGAGGTTCCGGCGACCGGGCGGAACTGCCAGCCAGTGGCTCAGTGGCACGGACAGCAGCATTGGTCGCTGCCTCCGGTCCCTCATCCAACGCCGTTCCCAGTCGGCCGATCGGCTGGTCGACCAGCTGGTGGATCTGCCGCATCAGGACGCCGAAGGCCAGCAGCGCGGCGGTCGGGGGTACGGCAGCGACCACATAGTCGAGCAGGGGCTTCACTCCAGGCCCGCCGACTCCGCTGACCCCAGCCACGTTCAGCGCGATGGAACCGACCGACCCGGTGGCCGTGAGGGCGATGGCCCACCCATCGGTGAGCCGCCGCAGGCCCGCGCGGAGCATCAGCAACTCCCCCGCGACGATGAACGCGTCCAACGTCGCGGGCCAGGCCCATTGGCGTACGGGGGAACTCTTGAGCCCGTGCTGCCCGGCGACCTCGGCGAGGTGCGCGTAGGAGAGCCAGAACCCACCGGCGGTCAGGGCGACGATGACGGTTCCCGCCGCGACGAGCGCATACTGCTCGGCGGTCTGTTTGGTCATCACCTGCTTCCCTCCTGGCCTAAAAGCGCGGCTCCCACCGGTGTCCTGATCGGTGTGGTCGGCGAGTGGTGCGAGGGTGGTCAAGCGGGGTTCTCCTGTGGTGGTGGCGTGGTCCGTCTTGGCCGTCTTGGCCGTTGAAACCGCAGGTCAGGGTGAGTACGGCACAGGTGCTGGCGTTCCGTCTCGGCGGCGGTGCCGACGTATTGCGGCACCGCCGCCCTCGGGTTGGAGCGTGGGGGTGGCAGTGGACGGGGCGGATCCGTCTTCCGTCTTGGCCGAAGCTCCTGTGACCTGCGGCGATACGGCGGGGACGCCTAGGACGGCGCAAGACGGAGGTGGGAGACGTCCTGGCGGTCAGCGCGCCGTTGGTCATCGCGTTGCCGTCTTGAGCCTGGCTGCCGTATTACCGACATGCCGTTTGACCTGCGGGATCACGGCAGGGACGGCAAGGACGGCAACCGGAGGGGCGGGGCTCAGCCCGAGCTGGGCGTGGGACCGGCGTCGACCGGGTGCACGGTGGGGCAGTAGCGCCGCCACGCGTCGAGGAACTTGTTGCGCATGTAGCCCTTGAGCTGCCTTCCGTCGGCCATGCGCACGTTGCCGGGCCGAATGTCGAAGTCGCGCAGCATCCTGCTGAGCTCTCGGGCCGTTAGGCCGTCACGTCCCCGCTCCGCCCACGGGGCTTCGGCGTCTTGGCGCAGGTGGTGGAGGAGGTCCCCTGTGGACAGGCTGTCCACCTCACGCTGGGCGAAGAAGACCCGGCGGATGTCGGCGAGGATTCGTGCACCACTGGGGTGGTCCTCCTCGGCCGCCACTTCGGCATTGACCATCCGCACGCAGGCGACCCGCGCCACCCGGGGCCAGCGACCGCCTGCCAGATCGGCGACGATCACCAGGGGCTCCCACGTGTCTGCGGCGCGGTCTTCGACCGGCATGTCCGGCTCCAGGTTCGCGGCCTCCTCCAGCAGCGGCCTGGCCCACGCGTGGATGCGGTCGCGTATCTCGTGCAGGGCGGGGATGTCGCGGCGGGAGCGGAAGGGCCGGACCTTCTCGCCCTCGGCCCGGCGCCGCATGCGGATCACCACCGAACGGTCCATGACCGTGTCAGGCAGGTCACCGATTCCCGCGATGGCCGCCATGGCGAAGGTGGCGAACTTGTGCGGGGTGTGGTCGTTGCCGACGACTCGGGTGACGTACCGGCCGCGCTGATGACCGGCGTTGAGCAGGCCACGCGTCTCCTCGTTCTTCTCCGCCACCTTCGGGCCGAAGATGGTGTCGGCCTCGTCCACCAGCAGCGTCGGCGGCTCCTCCTCATTGATCGAGCGGAAGATGGCCGCCGGTGTGGTGTTGATGGTCAACATCGGCTCGTGGACCGTCTCGGTCAGCACGTCCAGAAGCCGCGACTTGCCGCAGCGCTTCGCCGGCCCCACCACCGCCAGACGCGGGGCGTGCTGCCACGCGGGCTGGAGATGCGTCGCCGCCACCCACAGAGTGATCGCGTCCAGCGCCTCCGACGAGGGCGGGATCACGAACTGGGCTACCTGGGAGCGCAGTTCGTCCAGCAGATTCGAACCAGCTGTCGGCTCCGCGTCGGGTAGATCCTCCAGCTCGCTCGCGGCATCCGCCTCGTCTACGCTGCGTTCGCCCGCACCCCCGCTCGGGTCTGCCTCGGCGCTGTCGGCCTGCACTGCGCGCATGTGGGCGCCGGGCTGGCCGGGGATGGCCGTGGCGGGCCAGCCCGCTCGGGCGGGGGCGGAATAGGACTCGGGGTTCTCGGGTTGCACTGGGCGGCTCCTCGTCTGGCGGTGTCGGGCTTGCACGCCCCTACTGCCGGGTCGGTTCTCATGGGATTGCTGGGGAGCCTTGGGGCCTCCGGCGTTGCACCGCCGGAGGCTCTCCCCCTTCTCGCGGGCGCCTCGGTACCGCGAGCGACCACGGACAGTACGTCCACGCCACGCCACAGTCCAGCGTTTCTGTGTCAGCTCAGCGCAGAAGCGTCTGCTACGCACGAGACGCTTCACGCTGCCAGCCCCAGCAGGGCCAACAGGTCCGCGGTCACCACCCGGTAGGCGTTGCCGAGTCGCAGCACCTTGCATGGGTACTGACCACGCTTGGCGAGCTCGTACCCCTTGCTCCGCCCCAGCCCCAACGCCCGGTTGCCTGTCTCCAGGTCTACGGCGGCTGGAAGCTCCAGAAGCTCCTCGCGGCTCATCCCCTTCGCTCGCCCGCCAGCTTCGTTCTCGCGCATGCGCGCTCCATCCACGACTGAGCCCTCGGCGAACGCGACCATCGCGCCCGTCTCCAGGTCACGAAATCAACGTTAGGCGAGCTAATGTGTCTGTATGACACAACGCCGTAGCGACCATGGATACGAGAAGGCCGAAGACGAGGACGACGTCCTTGAGTGGGTGGACCAGGTCATGGCCACCGTGGCCGGCGAGGTCCGCAGACGACGGAGGGAACTGGGTTGGAGCGCGCAGGACTTGGCCGACAAGTGCGAGGAGATCGGCCACCCGATCCCCCGCAACGTGATCGCCAACATGGAGTCCGGACGCCGCTCCAACCTGCCCTTGGTCGACGTCATGGTGTTGGCCGAGGCCCTGAACACGCCCCCTATCTGCCTCGTCTATCCCGTCGGCTACGTCGACCAAGTGCAGCGGCTCCCGCTCCAGCACCCCACCTCCACCCTGAATGCCCTGCACTGGTTCACCGGAGAGGACACCGAACTCGGCACAGACGACGACATGCTCCGCTACTTCCGCGCCCACCACGCTGCTGAGGAGCAACTGCAGAGCGCGCGACGCGATGAGGAGTACGCGCGCTACCACGCCGAGACCGCCCCGAACGCCGACCGAAAGGCCGAGGCCCTCCGCGCTCAGGCTCGTGCCGCCGAGGCGGCCGACGGCGCCGCGAACCGTCTGCGCAGGATCCGCGCCTTCATTCAGGAAGAGGGCGTCACGCCTCCCTTCCTATGGCCCGACCTTGCCGCCGCAATCGATTCACCCGGGAGCGATCCCGATATCACCGAGGAGAATGATCTTTGAAGGGCTCCACCTATCGCCGCTGCTCCTGCCGCGACCCGAAGACCGGCAAGGAACTCGGCACCTCCTGCCCCAAGCGCAACAGCAGGAACCACTGCACCTACTCCATACGCCAGGAGCTCTCGCCCCGTGAAGACGGCAGCCGACGCTCGTTCGCCCGTGGCGGGTACGGAAGCCTCAAGTCGGCCCAAGCCGAACTCGACCACGTCCGCGCTCTCCTCGGGCTGGCCGAGTCGGACGACCCCGAGGGCACGGAACTCATCGCAGAGATGCTGACGGAGGTCAGCCGCGAGCGGTCGCCTCTGCCTGACGTCGAGGAGACGAGGCGGCGCCTGAACGCCGGCCAGGACCTCATCGGCAGCCTGACAGTGAGTGAGTGGCTCGATCGGTGGCTGGCCGGTAAGCGCATACGCAAGTCCGGCCTCAACCGCTACGAGACCGACATTCGCGTGCACTTGAAGCCGCGCATCGGAAACCGGCGGCTGGACCGGCTGCGCGTCAGCCATCTCAGCGAGATGTTCACGGACATCCGCGACGCCAACGCCCAGATCCTGGAGGACAACGCCCAGCGGCGAGCCGCGATCGACGAGCTGGCGACCGTACCGTGGAAGGGCGTGGAGAACCGTGCTCGTCGCAAGGCGATGAAGGCCGCGATCGACGAGATGCCGCGCTTCCGTCGCATCACCGGCCCCGCCACGCGTCAGCACGTCAAGGCCACTCTCCGCGCGGCCCTGAACGACGCGATCGGGCAGCAGATCATCACGTTCAACCCGGCCGCCCACGTCGAGATCGACCCCGCACGCAAGCCCAAGGCGCTCGTGTGGACGGACGAGCGGGTTGCCAAGTGGGAGCAGACGGGCGAGAAGCCGTCGCCGGTGATGGTCTGGACGCCCCAGCAGACCGGCGCCTTCCTCGACTTCGTCGCCGAGGACCGCCTGTACGCGATGTGGCACCTGATCGCCTTCCGCGGCCTGCGCCGTGGCGAGGCGTGCGGGCAGCCGTGGTCGGAGACGAACCTCGACACCCACTCCCTCGCCGTCTCCTCCCAACTCGTACAGGACGGATGGGAGATCGAGGCGTCCGATCCCAAGACGGACAGCGGCTATCGCGTGGTCGCACTCGACGACGACACCGTCAGCGTCCTCAAGCGGCACCGCGAGCGGCAGGAAGCGGACCGCGCGGAGTGGGGCTCGGCCTGGGTCGAGACCGGCCACGTCTTCACTCAGGAAGACGGCTCCTGGCTCCACCCGGGCAAGGTGACCGACCTCTTCGAGCGCCTCGTCGCCGCCTCCGGCCTCCCGCCGATCCGTCTGCATGACCTGCGCCACGGCGCAGCAACGCTCATGCTGGCCGCCGACATCGACATCAAGATCGTGTCGGACACCCTCGGGCACAGTGACACGCGCATCACGCGGGACATCTACCAGAGCGTCCTGCCCCAGGTCGGCAAGAGCGCCGCCGAGGCGACGGCGAAGCTGGTCCCGCTTCAGCGCAAGGCCGAGGCGGAGAAGGCGGCCCGCAAGGCCGCGAAGAAGGGGAAGGCCAAGAAGGCCCCGGCGAAGAGCGTTGGCAAGGGCAAGGGCGGCAAGCCGAAGAACAAGGCGAAAGCCCAGCCCAAGGCAGACAAGAAGGCCGAGCTCCGGAAGCCCAAGAAGTAGGTCTCTGAGCGCCCCCGCTCACGCATCGCTCACGCAAGCCATCTCGCGGCACCACGGCCGTGTGACGCGTCATGCCACGAACAACGCAAAAGGCCAGGTCACGGGCTGTGTGACCTGGCCTTTTTACTGAGCCGCCTTCGGGATTCGAACCCGAGACCTACGCATTACGAGTGCGTTGCTCTGGCCAACTGAGCTAAGGCGGCGTGGTGCGCGGCCCAGTCTACACATCACAGAGGGGTGCTCTGTAACTGGCTGAGGAGCTGGTCAGGGGTGGGCGGAGTGAAGGCGGGGAGGTGTGAGGCGGGTCACTTGCAGACCTTGTGCTTCGGGGGGACGGTGCCGTCGAGGAGGTAGGCGTTGATCGTGTTGTCGATGCACGTGCTGCCGCGGCCGTAGGCGGTGTGGCCGTCGCCGTCGTAGGTGAGGAGCGTGGCGCTGGAGAGCTGGGAGGCGAGGGCCTTGGCCCAGATGTACGGGGTGGCCGGGTCGCGGGTGGTGCCGACGACGAGGATCGGGGCGGCGCCCTTGGCCTCGATGCGGTGGGCCGTGCCGGTGGGCTTGACCGGCCAGTAGGCGCAGTTCAGGGCGGCCCAGGCGAAGTTCTCGCCGAAGACCGGGGAGGCCTTGCGGAAGCTGGGCAGGGCGGCGCGGACCTGCTCGGGGCTAGTGAAGGCAGGGGGGAGGTCGAGGCAGTTGACGGCGGGGTTGGCGTACATCTGGTTGCTGTAGCTGCCGTTCGGGCTGCGCTCGTAGTAGCTGTCGGAGAAGGCGAGCAGCCCGCGGCCGTTGCCGGCCTTGGCCTGGGCGAGGTAGTCGCGCAGGAGGGGCCAGGCGCGCTGGTCGTACAGGGCGGCGATGACGCCCGTGCCGGCGAGGGATTCGGTGAGCTTGCGGTCCTCGCCCGTGGCGGCCGGGTGCGCGTCCAGCTTTTTGAAGAGGGCGGACAGCTGCTCGCCGGCGTCCTGGGTGCTCTTGGTGCCCAGGGGGCAGTTCTTGCGCTTGATGCAGTCCTTGGCGAACGCCGTGAAGGCGGTGTCGAAGCCGGCGGTCTGCTCGATGTTGGTGGTGCGGGAGTCGAGCTCCGGGTTCATCGCGCCGTCGAGGACCATGCGGCCGACGCGGGAGGGGTAGAGGCCGGCGTAGGTCGCACCCAGGAAGGTGCCGTAGGAGGCGGCGACGAAGTTGAGCTTCTTGTCGCCCAGGACGGCGCGGAGCATGTCCATGTCGCGGGCGGCCTCGACGGTGGAGACGTGCGAGAGCAGCTTGCCGGAGCGGGACGCGCAGCCCTTGGCGAAGTCGCGGAACGCGGTGGTGAGCTTGTTGACCTCGGCCGGCGAGTCCGGGGTCTGGTCGGTCTCGGTGTAGCGGTCCATCTGCTTGTTGCTGAGGCACTCGATCGGCTGGCTGTGGTCCACGCCGCGCGGGTCCATCGCCGCCATGTCGTAGCGCGCGCGGATCGAGGCGGGCTGGGGCGCGTACTGCTCCAGATAGTCGATCGCCGAGCCGCCGGGGCCGCCGGGGTTGACCAGGAGGGAGCCGAGCCGGCTGCCGGGGCCGGTGGCCTTCCTGCGGGCCACCGCGAGCTTGATGTCGCCCGCCTCGGGACGGGAGTAGTCCAGGGGCGCCTTCATCGTGGCGCACTGGAAGCCGTTGCCGCAGGCGTGCCAGGTCAGCTTCTGGTCGTAGTACGACCGGAGGCCGGCCGGGGTCGAGGCCGGGAGGGGCGCCAGGGTCGCTTCCTCGGCGGGGCGCTGGGCACCGGCCTCCGTGGTGAGGCCCGGGGACGCCTCGTCGTCGGGGGACGAACTCCCCGAGGAGCAGCCGGAGATCAGCAGAGCGGTGGCCGCGAGAAAGGCGGCGGAGGTGCGGAGCAGGCGGCTGGTGGCCATGGACGGTCCCTTGGTCTCGGTCCCTGGAAGTGGAGTGGCGTGGAGTGCGGAGTCGGTCCTCGGAGGCTGGAGTGCGGGTGGCGGTGCGGGCTGCTCTTCTGGTGCGGCGTGGTGTCGTGCGGCGCTTCGGGGCGGTGGCCGGCGGCTGCCGGGGGTGACCGGAGACCGCCTGGTGGGGCGGGCGGCCGCCGTACCGGCACGTACGGAGAGTATCCGGAGGGGAACGGTGTGTGCGCGTCTCCTTGAAGGACGGGCCGGGCGAGCGGCGGGGCGGTGGGTCGTGGGTCAGCCGGCGCGGAGGGCCGCTGTCATGGCCTCGACCGCGAGGAGGGGGGCCACGTTGCGGTCCAGGGCCTCGCGGCAGGCGATCACGGCTTCTATCCGGCGGAGGGTCCGTTCGGGGGTGGAGGCGGTGGCGATGCGGTGGATGCTGTCGCGGACCTCGTCGTTGGCGAGGGGGACCGAGGCGCCCATCTGGAGGGCGAGGACGTCGCGGTAGAAGCCGGTGAGGTCGACCAGGGCGAGGTCGAGGCTGTCGCGCTGGGTACGGGTCGAGCGGCGCTTCTGTTTGTCCTGGAGTTCCTTCATGGCGCCGGCCGTACCGCGCGGCAGGCGACCGCCGGTGCCGGCGGCGGCGCCGAGGGCGGCGCGCAGCTCCTCGGTCTCCTTGGTGTCGACCTCCTCGGCGACCTGCTTGGCGTCCTCCCCCGCGGCGTCGATCAGCTCCTGGGCGGCCTTGAGGCAGCCGCCGATGTCGTCGACTCGCAGCGGGAGCTTGAGGACGGCCGCCCGGCGGGCCCGGGCGCGCTCGTCGGTGGCGAGGCGGCGGGCCCGGCCGATGTGCCCCTGGGTGGCGCGGGCGGCCCGGTCGGCGGCCTCGGGCTCGATGCCGTCCCGCCGGACGAGGACGTCGGCGACCGCGCCGACCGGCGGGGTGCGCAGGGAGAGGTGGCGGCAGCGGGAGCGGATGGTGGGGAGGACGTCCTCGACGGAGGGCGCGCACAGCAGCCAGACCGTACGGGGCGCGGGTTCCTCGACGGCTTTGAGGAGGACGTTGCCGGCGCCTTCGGTGAGGCGGTCGGCGTCCTCCAGGACGATCACCTGCCAGCGGCCGCCCGCCGGGGAGAGCGAGGACCGGCGGACCAGGTCACGGGTCTCCTTGACGCCGATGGAGAGCAGGTCCGTACGGACGATCTCCACGTCGGCGTGGGTGCCGACCAGCGCCGTGTGGCAGCCGTCGCAGAAGCCGCAGCCGGGGGCGCCGCCGAGGGCGCGGTCCGGGCTGACGCATTGCAGGGCGGCGGCGAAGGCGCGGGCCGCGGTGGAGCGGCCGGAGCCGGGCGGGCCGGTGAACAGCCAGGCGTGCGTCATCTGGGAGCCGCCGCGGTCGGCGGACGGCTCCTGCTCCGGCCGGGCCGCGCCGTGCCCGGCCTCGGCGTGCTCCGCGGTGACGAGGGCGTCCGCGTCGCGGGCGGCAGCGGCCAGCTGCTCCGTCACCCGGTCCTGGCCGACCACGTCGTCCCATACCGCCATCGCTGTCCGCCGTCCTGTCCGTGCCGTCCTGCTCGTGCCGTGCGGGGTGCGTGCGCGCCGGGCGCACCGCACGCATTGCTCCGCGCCCGACCCATTGTGGTGCAACCCACTGACAAACGAATCCGGAAGCCGGTTCCGGGCGCCCGGACGGGGGTCGTCCGGAAGCCGGAAACGGCCGTGGCCGCAGCGATCGCGCTGCGGCCACGGCCGTTCGTCCGGACTCCCCGATGGGCTAGCCGCGCCGTCCCCGGCCGCCTCGGCGGCCGTTGTCGCCGGCGCCGTCGTCCGCGTCCTCGTCGCCGCGCGGGCCGAGCAGTTCGTCGGCGAGCGTCGGCAGATCGTCCAGCGGGGTCTCCTCCGCCCATTCGGGGCGGGGGCGGCGGGGCTGCGCCTGCTCCACCGGGTGGCCCGTCGCCGGGTCGATCTGCGGGAGTTCGCGGGTGCGCTCGACGCGCGACTCGGCGGGAGTGGAGGAGTGCCCCGAGCCGGCGCCGGGTCCGCCGTCCTGCGGCGTCTCCTTGCGGAACATCCACGGCGGCACCCGGTCGGCGGGGGCGTCGCCCCGGCCGTCCACGCCGCGTACGGGCGGCAGCACCGCGGTCTCCTCGGCGTCCGAGCCGGCGCCGCGGCCGCCCCAGGCGTCGTGCGCGTCCCGCACCGGGGGCAGCACCGCCGTCTCGTCGGCCGCGCGGTCCGCCGTCCCGGGCCGCGGCGACTCCCGCGTCCGCTCGTCGTCGCCGGCGGAGCCGGACGGCCCGGAACCGGACGCGGCGGAGTCGTCGGGCGTGTCCGCATAGCGCTTGCGCAGGTCCGCGACGTACGTCTCCGCGGTGGGCGCCTCGGCCGCCTCGGCCTCCTCGGCCGCCGCCTTGGCCTCCGCCGCGGCCGCCGCCTCGGCTGCCGCGACCCTGGCCTCCTCGGCGCGCAGCAGGGCCGCTTCGGCCTTGCGCTGCTTCTCCAGGCGGCGCTCCTCGGCCTCCTTGCGCAGCCGCGCCTCCTCCTCGTGCTGCTTGCGCAGCCGCTCCTGTTCGGCCTGGCGGGCGCGCTCCTCGGCCTCGCGGCGCTGCCGCTCCGCCTCCGCGGCCTGCCGGGCCTCCTCGGCGCGCTTGCGGGCCTCCTCGGCCTGGCGGGCCTCCTCGCGGGCCCTGGTCTCCTCGGCCTCCTGGCGCTTGCGCTCCTCCTCCTCGGCGCGCAGCTTGGCGAGCTGCTCCTGGCGCTCGCGCTCCAGGCGCTCTTCCTCCGCCTTGCGCGCGGCCTCCTCCTCGGCCTTGCGGCGGGCCTCCTCCTCGGCCGCCTTACGGGCCTCGGCCTGCGCCTGGATCTCCGCCTCGGACAGCGGGAGCACCTGGTCGAGGCGGTGGCGTACGGCGGTGGTGACGGCCTCGGGCTCCTGCCCGGCGTCGACGACCAGATAGCGCGCGGGGTCGGCGGCGGCCAGCGTCAGGAAGCCGGCCCGCACCCGCTGGTGGAACTCGGCGGGCTCGGACTCCAGCCGGTCCGGTGCCTCGGTGAAGCGCTCCCGCGCGGTCTCCGGGGAGACGTCGAGCAGCACCGTCAGGTGGGGGACGAGGCCGTCGGTGGCCCAGCGGGAGATCCGGGCGATCTCCGTGGGGGCGAGGTTGCGCCCGGCGCCCTGGTAGGCGACCGAGGAGTCGATGTACCGGTCGGTGATGACGATGGCGCCGCGCTCCAGGGCGGGCCGGATGACGCTGTCGACGTGCTCGGCGCGGTCGGCGGCGAACATCAGCGCCTCCGCACGGTCCGAGAGCCCGGAGGTCGAGACGTCCAGGATGATCGAGCGCAGTCGCTTGCCGATGGCGGTGGCGCCCGGCTCGCGGGTCACCACGACCTCGTGGCCCTTGCCGCGGATCCACTCCGCGAGCGCCTCGACCTGGGTGGACTTGCCGGCGCCGTCGCCGCCCTCCAGGGCGATGAAGAAGCCGGTGGGGGCGGGCGCCTGGGCCGGGTCGCCGCCGCGCAGCGCCTCGCGCAGATCGCGCCGCAGAGGCACGCCCTGCCGGTCGTCGACCTTGCCGAGCACCAGGGCGGCGACCGGCAGCAGCAGCGCGCCGGCCAGCATCAGGGTGTAGGCGGCGCCGCCGTAGGCGAAGTCGAAGGTGCCGCTGCCGAGGTGGTGCGGGCCGATGACGGCCGCGAGCAGCGGCGCGAGGATGGCGGCCAGCGCGACCGTCAGGCGGACGACGGCGTGCAGGTGCTCGGTCGTCCGGGCACTGCGCGACTCCTCGGACTCCTGCTCCAGCAGCACATGGCCCGTGTTGGCGGCGATTCCGGCGGTGACGCCGGACAGCAGCGCGAGCACCAGCACCGTCGTCGCATCCGGGACCAGCCCCATGGCCAGCAGCCCGAGGCCGGTGGCGGCCACCGCGAGGGCGAGCAGCCGGCGGCGGGAGAGGCCGGGCAGCACCCGGTGGGCGCCGCGGATGCCGACGGCCGTGCCGGCGGTCGGCGCGAGCACCAGCAGCGCGAAGGTGGCCGGTCCGCCGGCCAGGTCGTAGCCGTGCAGCACGGCGAGCGCGACGACCGCGGCGATCGCCCCGGCCACCGCGGCACAGGACACCACCAGCAGCGGGAGCGCGCCCGTGCGGCCCTTGTCGGCGCCCGCGCGTGCGGCGTGGTTCTCCGGCTGCTCGCCGGAGCCGGTCGCTCCGCTCTTCGCTGCCGTGGCCTTCGGGCGGCGCAGCCCCTCCAGGGGGGAGCGCGGCCGCGGCGTCGGCACACCGGGGAACTCGATGAAGTAGAGGATCGACACGGAGGCGGCGAACAGACCGGCGGCGACGTACGAGCCGAGGGCGGCCTGATGGAGGTGGAACCAGTCGATGCCGGTGCCCAGCAGCTTGCTGACGAGGGTGACGACCACCAGGGCGGCGGCCGCGATCGGCAGCGACACGAAGCCGGTGCGCAGCGAGAGGCGGCGCAGGGCGTCCATGTTGTCGGGCAGGGGGCGTACGGCGGAGCCCTCGGGGGGCGGTGCGGGCAGCAGCCCGGGGGCGGCGCTCTCGCGCGCGACGGTCCACAAGCGTTCGGCGACACCGGTGACGAAGACCGTGACCAGCAGCCAGGCCAGTGCGTCGTCCGGCGTCCAGTCGATCCACAGGGGGGCGATGACCAGCAGCGCGAGCCGCAGAAGGTCGGCGCCGATCATCGTCCAGCGCCGGTCCAGCGGCCCCGCGGGCGCCGTCAGCGCCGTCAGCGGGCCCAGCAGGACGGCCCCGAAGAGCAGCGTCGCCAGCATCCGGGCCGCGAAGACCGCGGTGACCGCGAGGGCCGCGCCCCGATAACCGCCGCCGAAGACGGGCTCGCCGCCCAGGGGGACGTACAACGCCGCCTGCAGGGCGAGGAGTACGAGGACAAGCATGGACAGGGCATCGCCGATGCCCCCGACAAATTGGGCGCTCCACAGCCGCTTCAGTGGGGGGAAGCGGAGCAGGGCTCGCACGGCGCGCTCGCGGGAATCCGCCGCTAGGGCGCCTGATGTGGGGGTCACGACCGTTGGCTGCTCGGCACGCGTCATCCCGCCAGCCTAGCCGGACGGTGCACGCCGTCGAGCGCCCACCCGAACAAACGGGCGGACACATCGGATCGCCTCCGATGTGCCCGCCCCTGTCCTGCGCTTTTGCCGGCCGCGGGGCCGGACGGCAGGGATCAGTCCTCGGCCGGCGCCGCCGTCTTCTTGGCCGCAGCCGTCTTGGCGGTGGCCTTCTTGGCGGTCGTCTTCTTCGCCGTGGTGGTCTTCTTCGCCGCGGTCTTCTTGGCAGCCGTCTTCTTCGCGGCCGTCTTCTTGGCCGGCGCCTTCTTGGCCGCCTTCTTGGCGGTCTTCTTCGCCGGCCCCTTGGCGCGCTTCTCCGCCAGCAGCTCGTAGCCCCGCTCGGCGGTGATCGTCTCGACGTCGTCGTCCCGCCGCAGCGTCGCGTTGGTCTCGCCGTCGGTGACGTACGCGCCGAACCGGCCGTCCTTGACCACCACCGGCTTGCCGCTGACCGGGTCCGTGCCGAGCTCCTTCAGCGGCGGCTTGGCGGCGGCCCGCCCGCGCTGCTTGGGCTGGGCGTAGATCGCCAGCGCCTCGTCGAGGGTGATCGTGAAGAGCTGCTCCTCGGTCTCCAGGGAGCGCGAGTCGGTGCCCTTCTTGAGGTACGGGCCGTAGCGGCCGTTCTGCGCGGTGACCTCGACGCCCTCGGGGTCCTTGCCGACGACGCGCGGCAGCGACATCAGCTTGAGCGCGTCCGCCAGCGTCACGGTGTCCAGGGACATCGACTTGAAGAGCGAGGCGGTGCGCGGCTTGACCGCGTTCTTGCCGGTCTTCGGGGTGCCCTCGGGCAGGATCTCGGTGACGTACGGGCCGTAGCGGCCGTCCTTGGCGACGATCTGGCGGCCGGACTCCGGGTCCATGCCCAGCTCGAAGTCGCCGCTCGGCTTGGCGAGCAGCTCCTCGGCGTACGCCACGGTCAGCTCGTCGGGCGCCAGGTCGTCGGGGACGTCGGCGCGCTGGTGGCCCTCGGCGTCCTTCTCCCCGCGCTCGACGTACGGGCCGTAGCGGCCGACGCGCAGCTTGATGTCGTCGCTGACCGGGAAGGACGAGATCTCCCGGGCGTCGATCGCGCCGAGGTCGGTGACCAGTTCCTTCAGGCCGCCGAGGTGGTCGCCGTCGCCGTTGCCGGCGTCCGAGGCGGCGCCCTCGGCCTCGCCCTCGCCGAAGTAGAAGCGCCGCAGCCACGGCACGGACTGCGCCTCGCCGCGGGCGATGCGGTCGAGGTCGTCCTCCATCTTGGCGGTGAAGCCGTAGTCGACCAGCCGGCCGAAGTGCTTCTCCAGGAGGTTGACCACCGCGAAGGAGAGGAACGACGGGACGAGCGCGGTGCCCTTCTTGAAGACATAGCCGCGGTCGAGGATCGTGCCGATGATCGACGCGTAGGTCGACGGGCGGCCGATCTCGCGCTCTTCCAGCTCCTTGACCAGCGTGGCCTCGGTGTAGCGGGCGGGCGGCTTGGTGGCGTGCCCGTCGGCGGTGATCTCCTGCGCGGCCAGCGCGTCGCCCTCGGCGACCTGCGGCAGCCGGCGCTCGCGGTCGTCGAGCTCGGCGTTGGGGTCGTCGGCGCCCTCCACATAGGCCTTGAGGAAGCCGTGGAAGGTGATGGTCTTGCCGGACGCGCTGAACTCGGCGTCCCGCCCGTCGGCGGCCCGGCCGCCGATCTTGACGGTGACGGAGTTGCCGGTCGCGTCCTTCATCTGCGAGGCCACGGTCCGCTTCCAGATCAGCTCGTACAGCCTGAACTGGTCGCCGGTCAGACCGGTCTCGGCCGGCGTGCGGAAGCGGTCGCCGGAGGGGCGGATCGCCTCGTGCGCCTCCTGGGCGTTCTTGACCTTGCCGGCGTAGGTGCGCGGTTTGTCCGGGAGGTAGTCGGCGCCGTACAGCTGCGTCACCTGCGACCGGGCCGCGGCGACCGCGGTGTCCGAGAGCGTGGTGGAGTCCGTACGCATATAGGTGATGAAGCCGTTCTCGTACAGCTTCTGCGCCACCTGCATCGTGGACTTCGCGCCGAAGCCGAGCTTGCGGCTGGCCTCCTGCTGGAGGGTGGTCGTCCGGAACGGCGCGTACGGCGAGCGGCGGTAGGGCTTGGACTCGACCGAGCGCACCGCGAAGTCGGTCTGCTCCAGGGCGGCGGCGAGCGCGCGGGCGTTCGCCTCGTCCAGATGGAGGACGTCGTTCTTGAGCTGCCCGTTGGGACCGAAGTCACGGCCCTGGGCGATACGGCGGCCGTCGACGCTGTTCAGGCGGGCGGTCAGCACCGACGGGTCGCTGGCGTCGCCGGCCCGGCCGGTGGCGAAGGTGCCGGTCAGGTCCCAGTACTCGGCGGAGCGGAACGCGATGCGCTCGCGCTCCCGCTCGACGACGAGCCGGGTCGCCACGGACTGCACCCGGCCGGCCGACAGCCGGGGCATGACCTTCTTCCACAGGACCGGCGAGACCTCGTAGCCGTAGAGGCGGTCGAGGATCCGGCGGGTCTCCTGGGCGTCGACCAGCTTCTGGTTCAGATCGCGCGGATTGGCCACGGCCTCGCGGATCGCGTCCTTGGTGATCTCGTGGAAGACCATCCGGTGGACGGGGACCTTGGGCTTGAGGATCTCCTGGAGGTGCCAGGCGATGGCCTCGCCCTCGCGGTCCTCATCTGTGGCGAGGTAGAGCTCGTCGGACTCGGCCAGCAGCTCCTTGAGCTTCTTGACCTGGTCCTTCTTGTCACTGTTGACGACGTAGATCGGCTGGAAGTCGGCGTCGACGTTCACGCCGAGGCGGGCCCAGGGCTCGCCCTTGTACTTCGCCGGGACCTCTGCGGCGCCGTTGGGCAGGTCGCGGATGTGTCCGACGCTCGCCTCGACCACGTAGCCAGGGCCGAGGTAGCCCTTGATCGTCTTCGCCTTGGCAGGCGACTCGACGATGACGAGTCGGCGGCCGCCGCCGTCTGTGGTCTCGCTGGTCGGGGACAACTTCGCTCTTCTCTCCGGTCGACGCTGGAAGTGCCCCCGGCCGGACGCCGAGGGTGCACTGCGGTGACGCTTGACGCTGCGGAGTGTGACGGTACCTCCCGGCCCCGTGTCAAACGGAAAAACCCCGCAACGCCACTCGAACGGTAACCCGACTACATGCCTTCATGCCGCCCGGACCGCATCAGGCGCTCGCCGCGGGCCCGGGGCCCGGCTTGTGGATCATGACGGCGCCGGACCGTTCCCCGGCGCCCACCTCGGACGTTCCCCGCGCACCGCTGCCGCGGCGCCCTCGGCGGTTTCACACAGTGACGAATCCCCGGCACCCCGCCGCCCGCCCGCGGCCGCACACCGCACCGTCCGCGGAGCGGCGTCCGTCACAAGGCGGCGCCGGATCCCGTCATTGCCTTGATACAGCACGTGAGCGGGCTGGCAGGATGGATACGGCACGGCTCGCCGTTCGAGTCGAGCGCACACGGCTCGCCGTGCGAGTCCAGCACCGCCGCCATCACGCACTCTCGGGGGGATCAGCACCCATGGCGAACCAGTACCCCGGCCCGCCTCCGGACCAGCCGCCCGGCCGGCCCGGCCAGAACCCTTACGCCAAGCCGGACGGCCCACAGCCCGCCGAGTCCGGATCCGGGCAGGGCGGCCGCCCCGGGGAGCCCGGGTACGGCTATCCGCAGCCCGCCTCGCCGCCGCCCCCGCAGCCCGGATACGGCTACCCGAACGACGTCCCGCAGCCGCCGCCCGGTTTCCCGCCGGGTGCGCCGCCGCAGCCGGGGCCCGGCGGTTTCCAGAGCGGCACCGGGGGCTTCCAGGCGGGGGCCGGGTTCCAGGCCGGGCCGCAGCCCGGCGGGATGATGCTGTCGCTGGGCGATATCGCGGTGAGCGGCGACACGATCATGACGCCGGCCGGGCCGATGCCGCTCAGGGGCGCGGTGTGGACGGCCACCGACATGTCGCGGACCGAGGAGAAGATGCCGACGCACGCGGTCGTGCTGGCCATCGTCTTCTTCCTCTTCTGTCTGCTCGGCCTGCTCTTCCTGCTGATGAAGGAGAAGGTGACCACCGGGTTCGTGCAGGTCACGGTGAACAGCGGCGGGCGGCACCACGCCACGATGATCCCGGTGCAGTCCCGCGAGCAGGTGATGTTCGTGCTCAACCAGGTCAACTACGCCAGGTCGCTGAGCGTGTGAGCACCGAGGAGTCCTGGGGCCCCGCCGAGTCCGCGGGGCCCACGAGGGCGTCGGTCCGGACGCGCACCGTCCGGAAGGCGGCGATCGGCCTCGGCACGGGAGCGGCGGCCGCCGTCTATCTCTGGCACACCGATCCGCACCAGCCGGGACAGCTGCTGATCCCGTGCCCGTTCAAATGGGCCACCGGGCTGCTGTGCCCGGTGTGCGGCGGAACGCGGATGGCGTACGACCTGATGCACGGCGATGTCGTGACCGCGTTCCACGACAACGCCGTGCTGCTCACACTGGCCGGACCGGCCGTGGCGTACGCGGTCGGACGCTGGCTGGCCGCCGGCCTCGGCGGGCGCGTGTACCGGCCACGGCTCTCGGCCCGCGGCAATGCCGTGGCGCTCGGCATCGCCGCGGTGTGGATGGTGGCCCGCAATCTCGTCGGCTAGGACCGCCCGGCCGCCGGACCGTCCGGGCGGGTTCCTGGCCGTACGGCGTCAGCGGACGGTGACCGTGACCACCGGGGAGACGGTGCTGCCGGCGCCCATGCGGAGCTGGTTGACGCCCTTGATGCCGAGCTTGACCCGCACCGAGTACGTACCGCTGGCGTTGACCGGCGTCTGAGCGGGCAGCGAGACCCACTTGGTGCCCTGCTTCTGCTGGACGGTGACCTTGGTGCCGGCCTTGATGCCCTTGGCGGTGCCGGAGATCCGGAACTCCTGCCAGGCGTTGACCGTGGTCACGCTGGCCTTGGCCGTCAGGGACGCGGCGGCCGGGGCGGTGGCCACGACCGGCGTGGGCGAGTGGAGGTGCTGGGGAGCGGCGAAGGCCGCCGCCGAGCCGCCGGCGAGCAGGGAAACGGCGACGGCGCCGACTGCGGCGTAGCGGAATGCGCGGTTCATATGGGTTCCTCACTCAGGGGTCGGTGAGCCTGCCGGTCATGGGTGACCTTCACTGAGGAACATGTCCAACCGAGCCGGAAAGTTCCCTCGTACCGTCACACACCGGCCATCTGTCACAGATCTGGCCGGAAGTGAACGGAGCGGCGCGCAACGGAAGTTGGGGCACCGGCCTGCCGTGGCACCCCACGCGACGCACACACCTCACGGCACGGCTCACACCCCACGGCACGGCTGGTGGCCCGCCCCGCACCAAGGCTCGCGCCACGGCCCCCTGTTCACGACTACACCGTCGCCAGCAACCAACCGCCCGTGACCAGGAACGCCACCCCGCACAGCAGCGCCGTCAGGGTGGCGACCGGACGGCTGACGCCCTCGGCGACGGGCGCACCGGTCCGTGCGCAGACGCCCGTCCACACCAGCAGTCCGGCGCCGAACAGCGCGAACGCCGCACCGGCAAAGACCTCGGGTCCACTCTCCATGCGCGCAGCCTGGCACCCCGGGGCGGCATTCCGGCGAACGCCGGATGAACGGCACCCGCCGTGTCCTGCCGCCCCGGCCCCCGTCAGCCGTCCGCGGCCACCGGCTCCAGGAACCCCTGCTCGACCAGCATCCGGATCGAGGCCGGCGTACGGTCCCGCAGCAGCACCGGGTCCTCGCCGACGAGTTGGGCGATGGCGTCCAGGATCCGCCCGGCCGGGAGCGAGCCGTCACACACCCCGGCGAAGCCCGCGCCGACCGTGTCGACCTTCGTCGCCCGCCGCATCCCGCGGTTCTGACGCAGCACCACATGCTCGGGGTCCTCCGCCCCCGGCAGCCCGACCTGCTCCTGCACCACCTCGTCGGCGAGCCGGAAGTGCGCGGCGAGCAGCGCCGCGTCGTCCGTGGCCCGCAGGTAGTCCTGGCGCTCGAAGTGCCGTACGACCGACTCCCCCAGCGGCTGTTCCACCGGGTGCGGCCATTCCTCGACCGTGACCGACGGGGAGTCCGAACCGGACTTGCGCAGCGTGATCCAGCCGAAGCCGACGGCCTTGGTCCGGCGCGCCTCGAACTCGTCGAGCCAGGCGCCGTACCGCGCGGCGTACGCCTCGTCACCGGCGCGGTGGTCGCCCGCGTCGCGCAGCCACAGCTCGGCGTACTGGGCGACGTCCTGCACCTCGCGCTGCACGATCCACGCGTCGCAGCCGCGCGGCACCCAGGAGCGCAGCCGGTCCTGCCAGTCCTCGCCCGCCACGTGCTGCCAGTTGGCCAGCAGCTGGCAGTACCCGCCGTCGTTGAGATGCGCGGCGGACTGCTGGACGAGCGTCCGGCACAGGTCGTCGCCGCCCATGCCGCCGTCGCGGTAGGTGAGCCGGGCGCCCGGCGAGATCACGAACGGCGGGTTGGACACGATCAGGTCGTACGTCTCGTCCCCCACGGGCTCGAACAGCGAGCCCTCCCGCAGATCCGCCGGCCCCGCCCCGGAGAGCGCCAGGGTCAGCGCGGCGATCCGCAGCGCCCGGGGGTTGAGGTCGGTGCCCGTGACGCGGGTGGCGTGCTGGGCGGCGTGCAGCGCCTGGATGCCGGAACCGGTGCCGAGGTCGAGCGCCCGGCCGGCCGGCCTGCGCACGGTGATGCCCGCGAGGGTCGTGGACGCGCCGCCGACCCCGAGCACCAGTTGTGCGCGCTCCGCCTCCCCGGCGCCCCGGATGCCGCCGGCGCCACCGACCGCGCAGCCCAGGTCGGAGACGATCCACCAGTCCTGCCCCTCGGGGCCGCCGTACGGGCGCACGTCCACACCGGCGCGCAGCTCGTCGCCGTCCCGCACCAGCCAGCCGTCGGCGAGGCAGTCCGCGACGGGAAGCGCCGCCTGCGCCTGCCGCAGTTCCACCGGGCGCTGCAGCAGGAACAGCCGCACCAGGGTCTCCAACGGGCTGCCGCCGCGCGTCGCCCGCAGGGCGGGGACGGTCTCGCTGCGCGCCAGCGCGGCGTAGGCCGGCGCGCCGAGCAGCTCCAGCAGCCCGTCGGCGGTGTAGGCGGCGGTCAGGAGTGCCTCGCGCAGCCGGGCGGTGCGGGCGTTGCTCTCGGGGTCCTGGACATCGGCGGTGGGGAGGTGCGTACTCACGCCCACCATTGTCGGCCCTGCCACCGACAATCGGCGACGGCCCGGCGCCACGCCCCGCTCGGGCGCGTCGCCGGGCCGTACGAAGCCGTTGCCGTGCCGCGGCGTCGCGGGTCTCCCCGCTCACCCGCGGCCACGGCACCGGGTCCCGCCCGGAGGGCCGTGCCCTACGACTTCTTGGACTGCGTGGGGGCCGGGGAACCGGACGCGGCCGGGTTCTGGCAGCCCTTCTGGGCGGCCATCGCCTTGCCGACGTCGCCGGACTCCAGGTTCTTGAAGGCCGCCTCGCTCTGCTTGTTGAGCTTGTTGATGCCGCTGGACAGGTCGCGCAGGCCGTCCGCGAACTTCAGCTTGTCCGAGGTGTCGAGGTTGTTGACCTGCTTCTGGAGGTCCGCGTAGCCCTTGGAGAGCGAGTTGAGCTCCTTGACGGCGTTCTGCTGTGCCTGCTTGCCCTGGTCGGTGGGCGGCGGCCCGGCCTTCTCCAGGGACTTGGCCAGCGAGGCGTAGGCCTGGGAAATCTTCTGGAAGGCCGCCGAGTCGGTCTGCTGGACCTTCTTGGAGTCCGTGCTGCCGTTGTCGGCCGTCTGCATGGCGCCGTTGGCGTCCTGGATCTGCTGGAAATGAGCCTGCGCGGGGTCGCAGAAACTCTTCGCCCAGTCATTGAGCTTCTTGTTGCTGTCGTCGCTGCAGCCGGTCAGCGCGAGCACCAGTGCCGCACCGCCGGACAGTGCAGCCACAAGCTTCTTGTTCACCGGATTGGTCCCTTCCATGGCTCTCGGCCCCGGAACATACACGTCCAAAGGGCCTCGGCCACCGGTCGGGCATCCCGCCCTGCCCTCATTGCAGCCATTTGCACCAAGGACCGCGGGGCCACCCGGGCACGCGGAAGGCGGGTGGCCGGCGCTCGCAAAACACACCGTCCACCCGCCCAGTTGAGCGGTCCGCGCGCCCTGTTGGAGGCCGCTCCCGGCTAGGACGCCACCGCCGTGGTGGCGGACTTGGCGACGTTCTCCGGGTCCTCGGAGTTGTCTTCGTCACCCACGGCGATTCCACGCCGCTTGGAGACGTAGACCGCACCGACGATGACGGCGATCGCCAGCAGGGCGACGACGATCCGTACGCCCAGGCTCTTGTCCTGGCCGTAGGAGAACTTCACCACCGCGGGCGCGATCAGCAGCGCCACCAGGTTCATGACCTTCAGCAGCGGGTTGATCGCCGGGCCCGCGGTGTCCTTGAACGGGTCGCCGACGGTGTCGCCGATGACCGTCGCGGCATGCGCCTCGCTGCCCTTGCCGCCGTGGTGGCCGTCCTCGACGAGCTTCTTGGCGTTGTCCCACGCGCCACCGGAGTTGGCGAGGAAGACCGCCATCAGCGTGCCGGTGCCGATCGCGCCCGCCAGGAACGAGCCGAGCGCGCCGACCCCGAGGGAGAAGCCGACCGCGATCGGCGTGAGCACGGCCAGCAGCCCGGGAGTGGCCAGCTCGCGCAGCGCGTCCTTGGTGCAGATGTCGACCACCCGGCCGTACTCGGGCTTCTCGGTGTAGTCCATGATCCCGGGGCGCTCGCGGAACTGCCGGCGCACCTCGAAGACCACCGATCCCGCCGACCGCGACACCGCGTTGATCGCCAGCCCGGAGAACAGGAAGACGACCGAGGCGCCGAGGATCAGCCCGACCAGGTTGTTGGGCTGCGAGATGTCCAGGCTGAGCCCCATCCCGTTCGCGGCGCTGCCGATGTCCCGTACGGCGGTCGCGATCGCGTCCCGGTACGAGCCGAAGAGCGCGGCCGCGGCCAGTACGGCGGTCGCGATGGCGATGCCCTTGGTGATGGCCTTGGTGGTGTTGCCCACCGCGTCCAGGTCGGTCAGCACCTGCGCGCCGTCACCGGTGACGTCACCGGACATCTCGGCGATGCCCTGCGCGTTGTCGGAGACCGGCCCGAAGGTGTCCATCGCCACGATCACGCCGACGGTGGTCAGCAGACCGGTGCCGGCCAGCGCCACCGCGAACAGCGCCAGCATGATGGAGGCACCGCCCAACAGGTACGCCCCGTAGACGGCGAGGCCGATCAGCACCGCCGAGTAGACCGCCGACTCCAGGCCGATGGAGATGCCGGAGAGCACGACCGTGGCCGGTCCGGTCAGCGAGGTCTTGCCGATGTCCCGGACGGGACGACGGGTCGTCTCGGTGAAGTAGCCGGTCAGCTGCTGGATCAGCGCGGCCAGCACGATGCCGATGGCGACCGCCACCAGCGCCAGCATCCGCGGGTCGCCGCTGCGGCCCAGGACCTCGGTGTCGGTGACCCCGGTCAGGTCCTGGTAGCTGGACGGCAGGTAGGTGAAGACCGCGACGGCCACCAGCACCAGCGAGATGCCCGCGGAGACGAAGAAGCCGCGGTTGATCGCCGTCATCCCGCTGCGGTCGCTGCGCCGGGGCGCGACGACGAAGATGCCGATCATCGCGGTGAGCACGCCGATGGCCGGGACCAGCAGCGGGAACGCGAGACCGGCGTCGCCGAAGGCCGCCGTGCCCAGGATGAGGGCGGCGACCAGGGTCACCGCGTACGACTCGAAGAGGTCGGCGGCCATACCGGCGCAGTCGCCGACGTTGTCGCCCACGTTGTCCGCGATGGTCGCGGCGTTGCGCGGGTCGTCCTCGGGGATGCCCTGCTCGACCTTGCCGACCAGGTCGGCGCCGACGTCCGCGGCCTTGGTGAAGATGCCGCCGCCGACCCTCATGAACATCGCGATCAGCGCGGCGCCGAGCCCGAAGCCCTCCAGCACCTTGGGCGCGTCGACGGCGTACACGAGCACCACGCAGGACGCGCCGAGCAGGCCCAGCCCCACGGTGAACATGCCGACGACGCCACCGGTACGGAATGCGATCTTCATCGCCTTGTGGGAGACGGCCGTAAGATCCTTTTTCTTGGTGTCGCCCTCGGCCGGAGTGGCTTCCCGTGCGGCCGCCGCGACGCGCACATTGCTGCGCACCGCGAGCCACATACCGATATAGCCGGTGGCCGCCGAGAAACCGGCGCCGATCAAGAAGAAGGCGCTGCGTCCGGCGCGCTGCGTCCAATTTTCCGCGGGCAGCAGCATGAGCAGGAAGAACACCACGACGGCGAATACGCCGAGAGTCCGCAACTGCCGCGCCAGGTAGGCATTTGCGCCTTCCTGCACGGCCGCCGCGATCTTCTTCATACTGTCGGTTCCCTCACCGGCCGCGAGCACTTGGCGGACCAGCACCGCCGCGACGGCCAGCGCCGCCAGGGCGACGACGGCGATCACCAGCACGATCACGCGGTTGCCCGCCGTGAGTGAGGGCCCGGCCAGAAAAGTGGGGGTGTCAAGCAACTGAGGGGTGTAAGGCCCCGCCATTCGTCCTCCTTGACGTTTGGCACATGGGCGCGCGGAAGCACGCTCAGGCGTCCTGAGCAAGATGTGGACGGATTGTAGGGAGCCACGGTTGATCAAAACAGTACGCGTCAAAGGGAATTCGCCGGTAGCAGCGAAGATCAAAAGGTCGACGCCGCACGGAATTCGCCCGGACGAAGGAAAGCACCGAATTCGCTGACCACCGCCCGATGATCTCTCTGTCGTACTGATCGTCCCGCGACCGCCATCTGATCGTCGCTGCTCAAGGACGCCACCCGGGAACCCGGGACGCCACGGCCCCACGTGACGCCGGAGAGAATTGCTCCCCCCGCCTTCGGCCGAACGGGTGCCCCACACTCCCCGGACCGCACCCCGCCCTCCGGTGAGCCCCCGTCAGATCGAGTCCGGATCGCAACGCGGGAGACGGCGGAGAAGCACCGGGGGCGGTGGGGCCCGGCGTGGCGCCGGCGGCGTGGCGGGGCCCGGCGGGGCGGTGGGGCCCGGCGGGGCGGTGGGGCCCGGCGGTGCGGCGGAGTCGACGGCGCGGCCATGCGGTGGGGCCGCGCAGCCGGGCTTACGGGAGGGCGACTGCGGGGCGCCCGTGGGGTGCCGGCGGGGGCGCCTGAGCCGCGGGCCGGGACAGCCGTCGTGGGAGCGCATGGCGGCCGCCCCGCTCGGGCACACGGCCCTCAGACACACGGGCACACGGGCACACGGGCACACGGGCACACGGGCACACGGGCACACGGGCACACGGGCACACGGGCACACGGGCACACGGCGGGAGGGTGAGGCCGGTGGGGCACAGCAGGAAGGCCGCGGGAAGGGATCAAGAGGGGCGGGAGCAGCTCGCAGGCCCCCTGGAGCATCGCGGGGCGCCCTCAGCCGCTACGGGACGGAGCAGGGCCCTCTCAGGAGCTCTCGGAGCGCTACGGCAGGATCGTGGCCGTATTGGTGGGCCAGGTCATGCGGATCAGCCCGCCGTCCTTGCCGGCGGTCACCTCGACGTCGTCGACCAGCCCGCTGATCACCGCGAGGCCCATTTCGTCCTCGCCCTCGGCGTCACTGTCCGCGGCGCCCTCGGGCTCGTCGCCGCGCGCGCCGGACGTACCGGAGTCGCCGGAGACGCCGTCGCCGACCTCGATCGAGAACTTCTTCTCGTCCTCGATCAGCAGGACGCGGACGGGCTCCGCGATGTCATGGCTCTCGTGCAGCCCGACGGCCCGGCTGCAGGCCTCACCGACGGCGAGCCGCACCTCGTCCAGCACGGCCTCGTCCACCCCGGCGCGCCGTGCCACGGCAGCCGCGACCAGACGCGCGGTGCGGACGTGCTCGGGAAGGGCGCTGAAGCGAAGTTCGACGGTGGCCATGCCATCCCCCTCGTTTTGCGGGCGTGCGACGCAGGGGGCCGGACACCGTGTCCGGAACCCCCCACTGCTTCCTCCCCCCGCGCCTGCTGGCGCGGGGGACCGGCGAAACCGTCAGTCGGTAGCTGCGACGGCTTCGTCGACCGAGGTGTGAATCGGGAACACCTTGGTCAGTCCGGTGATTCGGAAGATCTTGAGAATGCGCTCCTGGTTGCAGACCAGGCGCAGCGAGCCCTCATGGGCACGCACCCGCTTGAGTCCGCCGACCAGCACGCCGAGCCCAGTGGAGTCGAGGAAGTCGACACGTTCCATGTCCACCACGAGGTGGTAGCTTCCGTCGTTCACAAGCTCGACCAGCTGCTCCCGCAGCTTGGGCGCGGTGTATACATCAATCTCGCCACCGACCTCGACGACCGTACGGTCGCCAACGGTCCGGGTCGACAGGGACAGGTCCACGGATCCTCCAGCACCTTGCTATCGAGCGGTCGCCCCCCTGGGGCCTCCCCACCGAAGGTAGGGGCGGATCTGGCAGCCGCGATGGCATTCAATCACTTACCGGCAGGCGCGCACGACGCCCTTTGAGCATTGTCCGTCACTCCGGTGACACACTCGGTGCCGATGGCCTCCAATCCAGTCCCGCCGGATGCGGGCGCGCGCTCTTCCCCAGGCATGATTCTCGAACGTCTCGCCCGGGGCGCGACCCGCGCTGCGCGCATCACTCATACGGAGCACTTGCCCCCGCGCATTGGCCGCCATGCCGACTGGCCCGAACAGATCCGGCCGGAAGTGATCGCCGCCATCCGTTCGGCCGGAATCGATCGTCCCTGGGCTCACCAGGCACGGACATCCGAACACGCGCTGCGCGGCGAATCGGTCGTCGTGGCCACCGGCACCGCCTCGGGGAAGTCCCTGGCGTATCTCGCGCCGGTCCTCTCCACGCTCCTGGACGGCTCGGAGGCGCCGAACGGGCGGGGCGCCACCGCCCTGTATCTGGCCCCCACGAAGGCACTGGCGGCCGATCAGCGGCGCGCCGTACGCGAGCTGGCCGCCCCGCTGGGCTCCGCCGTCCGGCCCGCGGTCTACGACGGCGACACCCCCGTCGAGGAGCGCGAGTGGGTCCGCCAGTACGGCAACTACGTGCTGACCAACCCCGACATGCTGCATCGCGGCATCCTCCCGGCACACGCCCGCTGGTCCTCCTTCCTGCGCGCGCTGCGCTATGTCGTCATCGACGAGTGCCACAGCTACCGCGGTGTCTTCGGCTCCCATGTCGCACAGGTCGTCCGCCGGCTGCGCCGGGTCTGCGCCCGGTACGGCTCCGAGCCGGTCTTCCTGCTCGCCTCCGCCACGGCCGCGGATCCGGCACAGGCCGCCACCCGGCTCACCGGTCTGCCCGTGGTGGAAATCACCGAGGACGCCTCGCCGCGCGGCGAGTTGGCGTTCGCCCTGTGGGAGCCGCCGCTCACCGAACTCCACGGCGAGCAGGGCGCGCCGGTGCGCCGGACGGCCACCGCCGAGACCGCCGACCTGCTCACCGACCTCGCCGTCCAGGGCGTCCGCACCGTCGCCTTCGTCCGCTCCCGGCGCGGCGCCGAGCTGATCGCGTTGATCGCCCAGGAGCGGCTCGCGGAGGTGGACCGTTCGCTGCCCGGGCGCGTCGCCGCGTACCGGGGCGGATATCTGCCCGAGGAGCGCCGGGCCCTGGAACGCGCGCTGCACAGCGGCGATCTCCTCGGCCTGGCCGCCACCACCGCGCTCGAACTGGGCGTGGACGTCTCCGGTCTGGACGCCGTGATCATCGCCGGCTATCCGGGGACCCGGGCGTCCCTGTGGCAGCAGGCGGGCCGGGCGGGCCGCTCCGGGCAGGGCGCCCTCGCCGTGCTCGTGGCCCGCGACGACCCGCTGGACACCTACCTCGTACACCACCCCGAGGCGCTCTTCGACCAGCCCGTCGAGTCCACCGTCCTCGACCCCGACAACCCGTACGTGCTCGCCCCGCACCTGTGCGCGGCCGCCTCCGAACTTCCGCTCACCGAATCCGACTTCGCGCTCTTCGGGACCGCGGCCGCCGGACTGATGCCGCAGCTGGAGGCCGCGAACCTGCTGCGGCGGCGGGCCAGGGCCTGGCACTGGACGCGCCGTGAGCGGGCCGTCGACCTCACGGACATCCGCGGCCAGGGCGGGTCGCCGGTGCAGGTCGTGGAGGAGGGCACCGGACGGCTGCTGGGCACCGTGGACGCCGCCGCCGCGCACACCACCGTCCACGACGGCGCGGTCCACCTCCACCAGGGCCGTACCTATGTCGTGCGGCATCTCGACCTGGCGGACAACGTGGCGCTCGTCGAGGAGGCCCATCCGCCCTATTCCACGACCGCCCGCGACACCACCGCCATCGCCATCCTGGAAACCGACACCGAGGTCCCCTGGGGGGACGGCCGGCTGTGCTTCGGTTCCGTGGAGGTCACCAACCAGGTCGTCTCCTTCCTTCGCCGCAAGCTGATCACCGGCGAGGTCCTGGGCGAGACCAAGCTCGATCTGCCGCCCCGTACGCTGCGCACCCGCGCGGTGTGGTGGACGGTCACCGAGGACCAGCTCGACGCCGCGCGCGTCAATCCCGAGCAGCTCGGCGGCGCGCTGCACGCCGCGGAACACGCCTCCATCGGCATGCTGCCGCTCTTCGCGACCTGCGACCGCTGGGACATCGGCGGCGTCTCCGTGCCGCTCCACCCGGACACCCTGCTGCCGACCGTCTTCGTCTACGACGGCCATCCCGGCGGCGCCGGATTCGCCGAGCGCGCCTTCCACACGGCCGCCGACTGGCTCACCGCCACCCGTGACGCCATCGCCTCCTGCGAATGCGAGGCCGGCTGCCCCTCCTGCATCCAGTCCCCCAAGTGCGGCAACGGCAACGACCCACTCCACAAGCGGGGCGCCATCCGCTTGCTGGGCGAGCTGCTGCGCGCGGTGCCGCGGGAGGGCGCTTCCTAGCGGTCGGTCGCGCGCGGTGGACGCCGCCGGGTGCGGGCTGGCTGGGGCGGCGGACGCCACCGTGTGGGGGCGGGCGCAGGCAACGGACGCTGTCGTGTGCGGGTGGGATGGGGCTGGTGCCGGGGCGCTGGACGCCGCCGGCCTGGCCCGGTTCGCTGTGTCAGCGCGCCCCGTCGGCGCGGCCCGGCTCGGCGGCGGGGCGGCTCGTCCTGGCCGCACGGGCCGGTTCGACGCTGCGGTGGCTCGCCCCTTCGGCCCGGCCCAACTCGCGGTGACAGCACGCCCCATCGGCACATCCCGGTCCGACACCACGTCGCTCGTCACTGCGGCAGCCCGCCCCCGCAGCCCGGCCCGGGCCCGGACCTCGTCTCCGGTCCCGGCCGGCGGACCGGCGCGGGCCGGTGACCGGTCAGCAGGCCCCGGCGGCCCGGCTCGGGCCCGTACGCGGGAGGTGAACGGGCTGCGGCCCGCTTCGGCGGAGACGTCGGCGATCGGCCCCGTCAGCGCGCAGCGCACCAGGCGGGTGTGCTGCGCGGCCGCCACCCGGTGGGCCGCGGCGCAGGCCGCGGCCGGGCCCTGTAGGGCGTGGCCCGCGGCGGCCAGCGCCGCCAGGTCCGCGGCGCCACCCGCTCGGTGCCGCGCCGTGACCGCCTGGCCCACACCCATCAGGGCCACGAAGACCGCACACAGTGCCGCCGCCGCGAACACCGTCCAGACCGTCGCTGAGCCCTCATCGCCGCACCGTCTCCTCAGCAAGAGCCACCGCCTCCCCTCCGACCTGCACGGTCAGCTGCCCCACACCGGGCAGTTCCGCCTCGACCCGTACGCGCACCAGGTCGCCCTCCCGCGCCAGCGCGACCCGCGCTCCCCTCGGAGCAGCGCTGCGCGCCGCCGAGATCACCGCCGCCCGGGGTTCCGACCGCGCGGCGGCCCGCGCCCCGGCCCGCGCGGCATCCACACACTCGATACGGGCGCACACCGCCATCAGCCCCCAGATGAGCGCAGCCACCACCGCCACCAGGACGGGCAGGACCACTGCGGTCTCCGCCGTCACGAACCCGCCGTCACGGGCGCGACGCGGGGCACCCCGGGCCCGAGGGCCCGGGGGCCGGCCGTCAGAACTGGACATTGATCGCCCGCTCCAACGCCGCCTGGAGCAGCGCCTTCACGGGCCCGCTCGTCACGACCTTGTAGAGCACCGCGGCCAAGGCACACGCCGCAAGCGTCCCCACGGCGTACTCCGCCGTGGTCATCCCCCGGTCGTCACCCCCGAGCGGACGCCGCCCAGCCCTCCACCGCCTCAACCGTCGAAAAGCTCCCTCTCGAAACACTCCACCCCGAAACATTCCGTCCCCCTTTCACCACACCTGATGAATGGCTTCTGACCCATGGCTTCTGGCCTCTGGCATTTGGCATCTGTTGAGTGGCCCTTGATGCGCCGTCGTTGATGCGCCGTCGTTGATGCGCGGCCTCTGGCATTTGGCTTTCGATGCGCGTCTCCTGACCTGGCCCGTGAGCCGATCCCGGCCGCTCCGTCTCCCTTCCGCCGACCTCGTCCGCTGATCCCCCTGCCGCTCGAACCCGCCCCCGCCTCCCCTCGAACTCGCCTCTTCTTCCGCTCAGTTGCGTCCCAGCACGCCGCTGGCCAGGCCGATCAGGACCGGCGCGACCCCGAGTGCCAGAAACGCCGGCAGGAAGCACGCCGACAGCGGCAGGGTGACCAGCACCCCGGCCCGCCGGGCCCGTGCGGTCGCCGATCGAGCGTGTTCCGCACGGAGTTCGGCGGCGACCCGGGACACCGACTCGACGGCCGGCACCCCGGATATCCCGGCGCGCTCCATGCAGCGCGCCAGCCCTCGAGCGCCGGGAAGGTCCGCCAGCCGCGTCCATACGACAGCGGGTTCACCTCCCAGTCGCAGTTCCGCCGCCACCTGGCGCAGCCGCTCCGCGACCGGCCCGTCGAGCGACCGGCCCACCGCCTCGGCCGACTCCCGCGGCCCGGCCCCCGCCGCGAGGCAGGCCGCCAGCAGGTCGCCCGCCGGCGCCAACTCCGCCCGTACCTCCGCGGCCGCCGCCCGGGCCGCCTCCGCGCCCCGCTGTTGCGCCAGTCGGCGGTGCGCCCCGTATCCCACGGCGAGTCCCGTCAGAACGCCTGTGACGCCACCGATGAGAATGACCATGAATCCGGCCGCTCCGAGCGGCCCGGCCCACTCCTTCAGCAGGCCGTTCCGTGGGCCGCTGTCCTCCGAGCCCGACGTTCGGCTGCGACGCCGGAGCCGGGCGAACGTCCTGCGCTGGTCACCGGGCCCACCGCCGTGGCCGGGCACGGCGGCCCACATCTCCGATACCCGCCGCCGCAACACTCGCGCCCGCCGCGCCTCCCGCACCAGTGCCACGATGCACAGCAGTGCCACCATCGCGGCAACCGCCATCCCCACCCTGTGGACAACTTCCGCGCTCACACCGATCCCCTCCCTACGCGTCTTCCGCGGCGGCGACGATCCGGGCCGTCCAGGACACGCCGCACCACTCCAGGAGCCCGCCGACCGCCAGGCACCCCCACCCGGCCGGGGTGTGCAGCAGCACCCGCAGCGGGTCGGCGCCGAGCGCGCCGCCCATCAGGAGTCCACCGGCCGGCAGCAGGGCAAGCATCAACGCGGTGGCCCGTGGCCCCGCCAACTGCGCCCGTAGTTCGTCGCGTTGATCTCTCTGGGCCCTGAGGCCGGCCGCGATCCGTTCCAGTCCCGAGGCCAGTCCGGCGCCGCCCTCCACCGCCACCTGCCAGCACGCGGCCATACCGGTCAGTCCCGCGGCCCCCGGCAGCCGGGCCGCGGCCCGCAGCTCCCGGGGCACGTCTCCGCCGTATCGCGCGGCCGCCAGCACCGCCGAGCCGGCCGCCCCGAGCCCCGGCGCCCCCGCGGCGAGCAGCGCCTGGGCGGGCTGCCGGCCGGCCCGCAGCTCGCCCGCCACCGCGGCGCACAGCCCGATCACCGCCGCACAGCGCCTGTCGCGCGCCTGCACCGCTCCGCGGGCGGCCAGCCATCGGCGGACCAGGAAGAGGGCCACCACGGAGGCGAGTACCGGGAGCACGGACCCGCCCAGCACGGCCAGCGCCAGCCCCGCCGGCAGACACCAGATCTCGCGCCCGCAGTCCCCCAGGCGTCCGAGGCTCCAGCGCCGCCCCGCTTCGCCCTCGACCAGCCGCCCCGCGCACCACTTCCGCACTGCCCGGCCCGGCGGCCAGGCCCGCCACCCGGCTTCCGGGTCCGCCTCTCCGACGCCCCCGAACAGCGCCCGCGCCCGCCGCCGTACGACGTCCCGACGGCCACCGGCCAGCCGGCCCGCCCCCGCCGCGCAGAGCACCGCGGCCACCACCGTCATCGCGACCGCGCTCATCGGACTCCGCCCTCGCCCCGCTCGCACAGCCGCATCAACCGCCCCCAGCCGCGCGCCTCCTGGAAGCCGTCCGCGCCCCAGAGGGCCGCCGGCACGGTCACCACGAACCCGTCGCGGTCCCGCTCCAGGACATGGAGCTCGGCGATCCGGCGGCGGCCGGTCCGGTCGCGCACGAGATGCAGCACGACCGAGAGCGCGGCCGCCAACTGGCTGTGCAGCGCGGCACGGTCCAGGCCCGCCGTCGAACCGAGGGCCTCCAGGCGCGCGGGGACATCGCACGCCGCGTTGGCATGGACCGTGCCGCACCCGCCTTCATGACCCGTGTTGAGCGCCGCCAGCAGGTCCGTGACCTCGGCGCCGCGCACCTCCCCCACCACCAGCCGGTCCGGGCGCATGCGCAGCGCCTGCCGTACGAGATCCCGTAGCGTCACCCGGCCGACGCCCTCCTGGTTGGCGGGCCGGGTCTCCAGCCGCACCACATGGGGATGGTCCGGCCGCAGCTCCGCCGAGTCCTCGGCCAGGACGATCCGCTCCGCCGGGCCGACGAGTCCGAGCAGGGTGCTGAGCAAGGTGGTCTTCCCGGAGCCCGTGCCCCCGCTGATCAGAAACGACAGCCGGGCCGCCAGCACCGCGGCGAGCAGCCGGTCGCCGCCCGGCGGGACGGTGCCCGCCGACACCAGTTCCGCGAGGGAGAAGGCCCGCGGCCGCAGCACCCGTAAGGACAGGCAGGTGCCGGCGACCGCCACCGGGGGCAGCACCGCATGCAGCCGGGTGCCGTCCGGCAGCCGCGCGTCCACCCATGGCCGGGCATCGTCCAGCCGCCGCCCGGCCACCGCCGCCAGCCGCTGGGCGAGCCTGCGCACCTCGGCCGCGTCCCGGAAGTGGACACCGGTGCGTTCCAGGCCGCCGCCGCGGTCCACCCACACCTCGTCTGGCGCGGTGACCAGGACGTCCGTGACATCGGGCGCCGCCAGCAGGGGTTCCAGCGGCCCGCTGCCGACCATCTCGGACCGCAACGCGGCCACCACACCCAGCACTTCGGCATCGCCCAGCAGCCGCCCCTGCTCGCGAAGGGCCACCGCCACGCGGGCGGGCGTGGGCTCCGCACCGGCTTCGGCGAGGCGTCTGCGCACGGCCTCCAGGAGAACCTGGCTCTGGCTCATGACCAGTCACCGTCCCGGCGGGCCGTACGGGGCCCTCTGGGACCGGCCCCCGGCCACGACTCCGCACCGGCCCCCCTCGCCGCCCCCGGCCCCGGAGCAGCACTCGGCGCAGCTCCCGGCCCGCCGCCCGCCTCCGGCCCCGGACAACCACCTGCCTCGGTCCCCGGACGCTCCCCCGCCCCCGACACCGGCCGGCGCTCCGACCCGGCCTCCGGCCGCTCGACGGCGCCCGCCCGCGCAACGGCCCCCGGCCACTCGGCGCCGCCCCTCGCCCGCTCAACGCCCTCCGACCCGCCGCCCGCGCTCCCGTCCTCGGTCACACGCCCCCAGAACCCCGCACAGAACCGCGCCAGCGGCCCCCGCACCTGGGCCCCCGGTGGCACGCCACGCGAAAGATCCAGCAACAGGCCGGCCTCCCAGGACACTTCGCCGGCGAGCGGCAGCCCCATGAGGCAGGCGATCTCGTCCGGCGGCAGTCCGTGCCCGTGGCGTCCGGGCACCCCGCGCGCCACCACCCGCAGATCGCCGAGCACCTGCTGCACCCCGGCGGCCGCCCGTCCGGCCGCCGCGACCGCGCGCAGCTCCGTGGGGACGATGAGCAGGCCCATGTCCACCTGTGCGAGGGCCTCCGCCGTGGCCTCGTCGACCCTGCGCGGCAGATCGACCACCACCACGCCGCCGCGGCGCCGGGCCGCGGCCATGACCGCGCGCATGGCCGGGGGCGGGATGGTGACATCGGCGCCCCGGTCCCAGCTGAGGACGCGCAGGGAGTGCAGCCGCGGCAGCGACTCCGCCAGCGCGCCGCAGGCCACCCGGCCGCGCGATTCGGCGAACGCGGGCCAGCGGAGCCCCTTCTCCTTCTCCCCGCCCATCAGCACGTCCAGGCCGCCGCCCAGCGGATCTCCGTCGACGAGCAGGGTGCGCCGCCCCGTGCGGGCCGCGGTGACGGCCAGCGCACCGGCAAGGGTGCTGGCGCCGGCGCCCCCGCAGCCGCCGATGACCCCGACCGTCAGGGCCGGGGGCCCGACGCCCTCGACGGCGTCGGCGATCCGGTCGGTCAGCCAGCGCTCGCCGTCGGGGAGGACGAGGACACGCTCGGCCCCGAGGGCGACGGCCCGGCGCAGGAGGGCCGGATCGTCGGTGTCCCCGCCCGTGAGGATGACGCCCGGGCGGCGTGCGGCGCCGAGCAGCCGCGGCGCGCAGTCAGCGCCGACGATCACCAGGGGCGGTGCTTCCCAGTCGCCTCGGCGGGCCGGCAGACCGTGTGCCACTTCGGGCAGCGCACCGGCCGCCGCGCACAGCCGCAGAAGATCGTCGAGGAGTCGTTCGTCCTCGGTGATGATCAGTGGCCCGCCCGGCTCTCCGCCGGTCCGGACCGTTCCTTTCGATGGCGTGGTTTCGGCCACGTTCTGTCCCCCTGTCGCTACGCAACTCGCACATCCGCGAACTCGCGGCTTTTCACGGTGCAGCGATCGGGAAAATCTTGTGGATCTTGACCCGAAATTGTGGACAACTCCGAGGGTTGTGAATATCCCTGTCACCTATTCCAGCGACGAACGGCAACTTGTGGGGCTCAAGAGACTCTTCCCTGAAGGAGCCGCTCCGCTACGGTGCGTAATAGGATGATTGCGCCGGGAGTGCCGGCGCCGCGCAGGCAAGGGGCGGAGCGGGTCGGTGCCCGGCGGCAGAAAATGCGTCCGGACATGCGACGACCCCCGCCGGGGGGGAGAGCGGGGGTCGTCCCCACGGCCGACTCGGGGGGGGAGGAGCCGGACCGGGTTAGCACGGTCGCGAACGATCCGTGACTTCCATGGTGTACCCGAGAGCCTTCTCAGGCAAACCCACGCGCCACACCTTACGCCGAATGGTGGGCGCCTATGCTCGCCCCGTGGAAAACCACTCCGTGCCTCACTCGACTCCCCGTACTGCCGCGTTCTTCGACTTGGACAAGACCGTCATTGCAAAGTCGAGCACGCTGACCTTCAGCAAGTCGTTCTACCAAGGCGGCCTGATCAATCGGCGGGCCGTACTGCGCACCGCGTACGCCCAGTTCGTGTTCCTGGCGGGCGGCGCCGACCACGACCAGATGGAGCGCATGCGGGAATATCTCTCCTCGCTGTGCCGCGGCTGGGACGTCGCCCAGGTGCGGGAGATCGTCGCCGAGACGCTGCACGATCTCATCGACCCCATCATTTACGACGAGGCCGCCTCGCTCATCGAGGAGCATCACGCCGCCGGACGGGACGTCGTGATCGTCTCCACCTCGGGCGCCGAGGTCGTCGAACCGATCGGTGAACTCCTGGGCGCGGACCGGGTGGTGGCCACCCGTATGGTCGTCGGCGAGGACGGCCGCTTCACCGGCGAAGTGGAGTATTACGCCTACGGGCCGACCAAGGCGGAAGCCGTTCGGGAACTCGCGGCGTCCGAGGGATACGACCTCGAGCGCTGTTATGCGTACAGCGATTCCGCGACCGATGTGCCGATGCTCTCGGCGGTGGGTCATCCGTACGCGGTCAATCCGGACCGGGCGCTGCGCCGCGAGGCGGTCGCGCGCGGCTGGCCGGTGCTCTCCTTCAACCGTCCGGTCCCGCTCAAACAGCGGCTCCCGTCGCTGTCGATGCCCTCGCGGCCGGTGCTCGCCGCCCTGGCAGCGGTGGGCGCGGCCATGGCCACGGCGACGCTGGTCTGGTACACGAGCCGGCGGAAAACCACTGGGCCGCGCATCCGAGTTATCGGCCGTACCGGCGGCGCACTCCGCAATGCACGCGTTTGAAGCCAAACGTAAAGATCTGCAGGTGGGGGTTCCGCTTGTCGGGCCCGAGGAGTACAAAGGACTTAACGGCCCGCGAGACCAAGGACATCCGAGAGGAACACCTTTAACGCAGGAAGTGGCCCACGGACCGATGCATGAATGTCGGGCACCCACGCGACGCCGACCCGTCGATTACGGGCCAGCCGCACCAGGTAACCGGACAAAGATTCCGACCTGATGGGCACATATCCGAGCACGCTTGGTAACCCGGCGGACATGCCAGCGGCGGTACCACCCATTGGTACCGCCGCAACCCTGTTCAGGGGCAAGGAAGCAGTGCTTCCGGAATTCCCGGGCGCCGGCGCGGCTTTCGCCCCGGCTCCCCCTTATGCCGCGCCGCGCTGCAGCGCCTCACAGACGGCGGTGCTCTCCCGTACGCCCAGTTCCACCGCGCGTCCGCAGTGCGCGATCCATGCCGCGACGCCCTCCGGGGTGCCGGAGACGTAGCCCTCCAGGGCCGCGACGTAGGCCGCGCGGCCCAGTTCGGCGTGTCCGACCTCGGCCGGGCAGATCGACTTCGGGTCCAGTCCGCTGCCGATCAGCACGATCCGCTCCGCGGCCCGCGCGACCAGCCCGTTGCACGTGGCGAACGGACGCAGGGCGAGCAACTCGCCGTGCACCACCGCCGCGGTCACCAGGGCCGGCGCCTCGGTGCCGGTGAGCAGCAGCCGCGACAGCCCGTCCAGGCGCCCGGCGACCTCGTCGGCATCCGGGAGCGGCAGTTCGATGAGCGGTTCGTCCACCGGCTCGGCGGCCAGCCGGGGCCGTCCCACGGTGTCGTCCGCCGCGCCTCCCGGCCCGTGCCGGCCCCCGGCCTCGGCAGAGCCCTGTCCGCCACCCGATGCCGCCACCAGATGGAGCCGCGCCAGCACCCGCAGCGGCGACTGCCGCCAGACGCTGAGCAACTGGCCGGCCTCGGCCGTCAGCCGCAGCGCGGCGCCGACCGTCCGGGGTTCGCCCTCGACGCCGAAGTCGGTGCGGCGCCGGACCTCTTCGAGCGCCCAGTCGGCTCCCGACAGGGCCGCGGAACCGCGCGCTCCGCGCAGCGCCGCCTCGGAGGTCACCTCGTTGCTGCGGCGCCGCATGATCCGGTGCCCGTACACCCGGTCGACGCCCTTGCGGACGGAGGCCACCGAGTCGGCGACCCCCGGGAGCGAGGCCAGGGTCGCGAGCGGGTCGTCGCTCGCTTTCGGGGGTGCGGGGGACGTCCCCCTGGTGTTTCCAGCCATGGGTACGACCCTACGCACCACCGGGGCCGACCCCTCGAAGGAGTGGTCTTCCTCACGCAGCCCTCTCACCCAAAGCGATCTTCCACTTACCCTTGGTGAACATGAAGATCGCTTTCGTAGGGAAGGGCGGCAGCGGCAAGACCACCCTGTCCTCCCTGTTCATCCGCCATCTCGCCGCGACCGGGCTCCCCGTGATCGCCGTGGATGCCGACATCAACCAGCATCTGGGCGCCGCCCTCGGCCTCGACGAGGCGGAGGACGCCGCACTCCCCGCGATGGGCGCCCATCTCCCGCTGATCAAGGACTACTTGCGCGGCAGCAACCCGCGGATCCCCTCCGCCGCCTCGATGATCAAGACCACCCCGCCCGGCGAGGGCTCCCGGCTGCTGCGGATCAGCGAGAACAACCCCGTGTACGACGCCTGCGCCAGGACGGTGCGGCTCGGCGACTCCGCCGTACGGCTGATGGCGACCGGGCCGTTCACCGAGTCGGACCTGGGCGTGGCCTGCTACCACTCCAAGGTCGGCGCGGTGGAGCTGTGCCTGAACCACCTCGTGGACGGCCGCGAGGAGTACGTCGTCGTCGACATGACGGCCGGCTCCGACTCCTTCGCCTCCGGGATGTTCACCCGGTTCGACATGACCTTCCTGGTGGCCGAGCCGACCCGTAAGGGCGTCGCCGTCTACCGCCAGTACAAGGAGTACGCGCGGGACTTCGGCGTTCCCCTGAAGGTCGTGGGCAACAAGGTGCAGGGCCCCGAGGACCTGGCGTTCCTGCGCGACGAGGCAGGCGAGGACCTGCTGGTGACCGTCGGCCACTCCGACTGGGTGCGCGCCATGGAGAAGGGCCGCCCGAGTCCCTTCGCCTGCCTGGAGGAGGACAACCGCCAGGCCCTGGAAACCCTGCACCGCACGGCCGACGCCGCCTACGGGCGCCGCGACTGGGAGCGCTACACGCGCCAGATGGTGCACTTCCATTTGAAGAACGCGGAGAGCTGGGGCAATGCGAAGACCGGAGTCGATCTCGCGGCCCAGGTCGACCCGTCCTTCGTGCTCTTCGAAGGGGCGAGTGCCCCCCAGCCCGCCTGACAGGGGGACGAGCCCGGAGGGGCGCCGGAGAGGCACGCCGCCCGACCGCCCCTCCGGCGCCCGCCCTCCCCCGGAATTCCCGCACACCGGCTTCCCGCCACCGAGAAGCGGCAGGAAATCAGCAAGCCGAACATCGCCCTATTCACTACATAGGGGGAAGGATGATGGCATGTGCCGGTAAAAGCTTCTCCTTACCTTTACCTGTCATTACGGTTCATTTACCGATGCTTGAGAGTCACCGGACCGTCGCCCCACAGCGGCAACCACCGGCCGGCTCACGTCCCGCCGCAGTACACCGCCGCCCCACGCTCGCGCCCCGCGCGACCGCGTCGCCCCGGAGGAGACGGGAATGCCGCAGATCGAGAAGTCGCCGCCGCAGCCGCCGCGCACCTCGCCCCCCACCGAGAAGCCTCCCGAGCCCGGTACGCCCTCCGGGGCCGGCTCCCGCTCCAAGGCGGCCCGCCGGGCCGCCTTCCGAGGGGATCTCTCCGCTTCGGTCGTCGTCTTCCTGCTGGCCGTCCCGCTGTCGCTGGGCATCGCCCTGGCCACCGGCGCACCGCTCCAGGCCGGTCTGGTCGCCGCGGTCGCCGGCGGCATCGTCGCCGGTCTGCTCGGCGGCGCCCCGCTCCAGGTGACCGGCGCGGCCACCGGCCTCCTGGTGGTCACCGCCGACCTGGTCCAGCGCTACGGCTGGCGCGCCACCTGCGCCATCACGGTCCTGGCCGGCCTCGCCCAACTCGCCCTGGGGGCCCTGCGGGTGGCCCGTGCGGCGCTGGCCGTCAGCCCGGCGATCGTGCACGGCATGCTGGCCGGTATCGGGGCCACCATCGCCCTCGGACAGCTCCATGTGGTGCTCGGCGGCAGCCCGGACAGCTCGGCGCTCGACAACGCCGCCGCGCTGCCCGGCCAGTTGGCGCACCCGCACGCCGCCGCGCTGCTGATCGGCGGCGTGACCGTCGTCGTGCTCATCGGATGGGGGCGGCTGCCGGGCCGCATCGGGCGGTGGGCGCGGGTGCTGCCGGCCCCGCTGGCCGCCGTGCTCGCCGCGACCGCCGTCAGCGCGGGGACGACGGTGGCGCGCGTGGAGCTGCCGTCCTGGCGGCTGCCCGAGCTGCCGGTACTGCCGGACGCGTCCGTTCCGGCGCTGGCCGCCGCGGTGCTGACCGTCACCCTCGTCGCCAGCATGGAGTCGCTGCTGTCGGCGGTGGCCGTGGACCGGCTGGCGGCCGAGCGGCCGCACGCCCCCATGAGGCGGACCCGGCTCGACCGCGAGCTGCTCGGCCAGGGCGTGGCCAATGCCGTCTCCGGGCTGCTGGGCGGGCTGCCGGTGTCCGGAGGCGCGATGCGCGGCTCGGCGAACGTGCGCGCGGGCGCGGCCACCCACCGGGCCACCGTGCTGCACGGCGTATGGGTGCTGCTCTGCGCGGGCCTGCTGGCCGCGGCGCTGGAGCTGATCCCGCTGGCCGCGCTCGCCGCGCTGGTCATGGTCGTCGGCGTACGGATGGTGAGCTTCGCGCACATCCGGCACGTACAGCGGCACCGCGAATTCCCGGTGTACGCCGCCACCTTGGGCGGCGTCGTGCTCCTCGGCGTGCTCCAGGGCGTTGTGACGGGCATCGCCGTCGCGCTCCTCCTGGCGCTGCGACGGCTGACGCACACCGGGATCACGGTGACGGAGGAACCCGAGGGGCATCGGGTGCGCGTCAGCGGCCAGTTGACGTTCCTGGCGGTGCCGCGGCTGACCCGGGCGCTGGCGCAGGTCCCCGCGCACACCGATGTCGTCATCGAGCTGTGCGGCTCGTTCATGGACCATGCCGCCTACGAGGCGCTGCGGTCCTGGTCCGCCGCCCACCGGGCGCACGGCGGCGAGGTCTCCCTCGGCGGCCGCGCGGGGCGGCCGATCGCCGAGCCGGCCAGCGCGCACTCCTGCCGCCCGTGGACGCCGTGGCGCAACCACCACTGCACCCGGCCCGCCCCGGAAACGGCGGCGGCCGCCGAGAGCGGCGACAGCCAACTGCTGGGCGGGGTCAGCGCGTTCCAGCGCAACACGGCCCCGCTCGTGCGCGAGGAGCTGGCGCGGCTGGCACGCGAGGGTCAGCGGCCCAGCCAGCTGTTCCTGACCTGCGCCGACTCCCGGCTGGTCACGAGCATGATCACGTCGAGCGGTCCGGGAGACCTGTTCACCGTGCGCAATGTCGGCAACCTGATGCCGCCGCCCGGCTCGGACGCCTCCTGCGACTCCGTGGGGGCGGCGATCGAGTACGCCGTGGAGGTGCTGCGGGTCGGGTCGATCACGGTGTGCGGCCATTCGGGGTGCGGGGCCATGGGGGCGCTGCTGAACGCGCCCGCCCCGGAGGACGCCGAGCCGACCTCGCTCTCCCGGTGGCTGCGGCACGGGCGGCCGAGCCTGGCCCGTATGCAGCGCATCGGGCGGCGGGGGCGGGGCGAAGTCTCCCTGAGCGGGCGCCCGGTGGGCGACGACCAGGAGCGGCTGGCGCTCGTCAACGTCATGCAGCAGCTCGACCACCTCAGGGCGCACGCCTGCGTGTCGCGCCGGGTGGCCGAGGGCGCGCTCACCTTGCAGGGCATGTACTTCCACGTCGGCGAGGCCCAGGCGTACGTGCTCGACGAGGCCACCGGGCGGTTCTGCGCGGTCCGCGGCGAACCGGCACCGGTGACGGCCTGACCTGCGCGGCAACCCCTCGGCGCCCCTGGAACTGACTCCCCGCCAACAGGTCTACACCAATATTTTTCCACAGGCCTTGTCAGGGCCGTGCGCGGGCTGATGAGCTATGACCTGGGGACACATCGGACGCCCTGGGAATGGGAGAAGTTGTGAGCAACGAAAGCCTGGCCAACCTGCTCAAGGAGGAGCGGCGGTTCGAGCCGCCCGCCGATCTGGCCGCGCACGCCAACGTCACGGCTGCCGCGTACGAGCAGGCCGCGGCGGACCGGCTGGGTTTCTGGGCCGAGCAGGCCCGACGCCTGTCATGGGAGACCGCGCCCACCCAGACCCTCGACTGGTCCAACCCGCCGTTCGCGAAGTGGTTCGCCGACGGCAAGCTCAACGTCGCGTACAACTGCGTGGACCGGCATGTCGAGAACGGCCTGGGTGACCGGGTCGCCATCCACTTCGAGGGCGAGCCGGGTGACACCCGCGCGATCACGTACGCCGAGCTGCAGCGCGAGGTCTCCAAGGCGGCCCACGCGCTGACCGAGCTGGGCGTGCGCAGCGGCGACCGGGTGGCCATCTACCTGCCGATGATCCCCGAGGCGGTCATCTCCATGCTGGCCTGCGCCCGCCTGGGCGCCCCGCACTCCGTCGTCTTCGGCGGCTTCTCCGCGGACGCGCTGGCCACCCGCATCAACGACGCCGACGCCCGCGTGGTGATCACCGCCGACGGCGGCTTCCGCCGCGGCAAGCCCTCCGCCCTCAAGCCCGCCGTCGACGAGGCGCTGACCAGGCCCGGCACGGAGAACGTCCGCAGCGTCCTGGTCGTCCGCCGCACCGGCCAGGAGGACGTCGCCTGGCACGACGGCCGGGACGTGTGGTGGCACGAGATCGTCGAGCGGCAGAGCGAGCAGCACACGCCCGAGGCCTTCGACGCCGAGCACCCGCTGTTCATCCTGTACACCTCCGGGACGACGGGTAAGCCCAAGGGCATCCTGCACACCACCGGCGGCTACCTCACCCAGGTCTCGTACACCCACCACGCGGTCTTCGACCTCAAGCCCGAGACCGACGTGTTCTGGTGCACCGCCGACGTCGGCTGGGTGACGGGCCACTCGTACATCACCTACGGCCCGCTCTCCAACGGCGCGACCGAGGTGCTCTACGAGGGCACGCCCGACACCCCGCACCAGGGCCGCTGGTGGGAGATCGTCCAGAAGTACGGCGTGACGGTCCTCTACACCGCGCCGACCGCGATCCGCGCCTGCATGAAGTGGGGCGACGACATCCCGGCGAAGTTCGACCTGTCGTCGCTGCGCGTCCTGGGCTCGGTGGGCGAGCCGATCAACCCCGAGGCCTGGATGTGGTACCGCAAGCACATCGGGGCCGACGCCACGCCGATCGTCGACACCTGGTGGCAGACCGAGACCGGCGGCATGATGCTCAGCCCGCTGCCGGGCGTCACGGCCACCAAGCCCGGCTCGGCCCAGGTGGCGCTGCCCGGCATCGCGGCGACCGTCGTGGACGACGAGGCCCGCGAGGTCCCCGACGGCGCCGGCGGCTACCTCGTGCTGACCGAGCCCTGGCCGTCCATGCTCCGCACGATCTGGGGCGACGACCAGCGCTACCTCGACACGTACTGGTCGCGCTTCGAGGGCAAGTACTTCGCCGGCGACGGCGCCAAGAAGGACGACGACGGCGACATCTGGCTGCTCGGCCGGGTGGACGACGTGATGCTGGTGTCCGGTCACAACATCTCCACGACCGAGGTCGAGTCGGCGCTGGTCTCGCACCCGAAGGTGGCCGAAGCCGCGGTCGTCGGCGCCGCCGACCCGCAGACCACCCAGGCCATCTGCGCCTTCGTCATCCTGCGGGGCGGCGCGGCGGAGGACGAGGGCCTGGTCGAGGAGCTGCGCGCGCACGTCGCCCAGCAGCTCGGGCCGATCGCCAAGCCCAAGCGGATCCTGCCGGTCGCGGAGCTGCCCAAGACCCGCTCCGGCAAGATCATGCGACGGCTGCTGCGCGACGTCGCCGAGAACCGCGACCTCGGTGATGTCACGACCCTCACCGACTCCTCCGTCATGGATCTGATCCAGGCGAAGCTGCCGAGCGCGGCCTCCGAGGACTGAGCGGAACCCGGCCCGGAGGGGTGCCCGGCCGACGCGGCCGGGCACCCCTCCGGCGGTCGCCGCCCCTCCCACCGACGCCGGGCCTCCCGCGGGGAGAGCCAGGGGAGAGCCGCCGCTCCCGAGCCGCGCGACCCGGCACCGCGCCCGTTCCGGCGCCGCCCGGCCCCTCTCCGGCATCGCCCGCCCCTGCTCCCCGCTCCTCCAGCAGCCCAACGCCCGATTTGCCCGTAAAGTGGGGCCACCGGATAGCCGCTTGCCCCTGGCCGGTAAAGTGGGAGCTGCGTCAATGACACGCTAAGAAACTCAGGGTGCGCCGGGAAGTCTGGTCGGCAACTGCAACAGCCGTACGCAGCTACCGAGAGGCCCGGAGGTCACCGCGTGAGCGCCCCCACCCACCGCCGCAACCCCTTCCTGGGGCGGATGCCGCTGCCCGAACGCAACTACATCGCGGACGCGCTGCGCACCGAAACCGTCGGCGGCGTCCTCCTGCTCGCCGCCGCCGTAGCCGCTCTGATCTGGGCAAACACCCTGGGCGGCAGCTATGAGGCGGTCCGTGGCTTCCACCTGGGACCGGCCGCGCTGGGCCTGGACCTCTCCGTCCAGCACTGGGCCGCCAACGGGCTGCTCGCGGTCTTCTTCTTCGTCGCCGGCATCGAGCTCAAGCGCGAACTGGTGGCCGGTGAGCTGCGCGACCCCAAGGCCGCCGCACTGCCCGTGATCGCCGCGCTGTGCGGGATGGCGATGCCGGCGGTCGTCTACTTCACCGTCAACAGCGTCGGCGGCGGCTCGCTGCAGGGCTGGGCGGTGCCCACCGCCACCGACATCGCCTTCGCCCTCGCCGTGCTCGCCGTCATCGGCACGTCCCTGCCCGCCGCGCTGCGCGCCTTCCTTCTGACGCTCGCCGTCGTCGACGACCTCTTCGCCATCCTGATCATCGCGGTGTTCTTCACCTCGACGCTCAATTTCCTGGCGCTCGGCCTGGCCGCCGTCGGCCTGGTGATCTTCTATCTGCTGCTGCGCAAGGGCGTCCGGGGCTGGTACGTCTACGTGCCGCTCGCCCTGGTCATCTGGGCTCTGATGGAGAACAGCGGGGTGCACGCCACCATCGCGGGCGTCGCCATGGGCCTGATGCTGCGCTGCACCCGGCGCGAGGGGGAGACCCGGTCCCCGGGCGAGCACATCGAGCACCTGGTCCGCCCGCTCTCGGCCGGCTTCGCCGTGCCGCTGTTCGCCCTCTTCTCCGCGGGCGTGTCCATATCCGGCGGCGCGGTCCACGACGTGTTCACCCGGCCGGAGACGCTGGGGGTCGTCCTCGGCCTGGTGGTGGGCAAGACGCTCGGCATCTTCGGCGGCACCTGGCTGGCCGCCCGCTTCACCAAGGCCGAACTCAACCCCGACCTCGCCTGGCCGGATGTTTTCGCCGTCGCCTCCCTGGCCGGCATCGGCTTCACCGTCTCGCTGCTCATCGGCGAACTCGCCTTCTCCGGCAACGCGGTGCTGACCGACGAGATCAAGGCATCGGTACTGATCGGCTCGCTGCTGGCGGCCGTCTTCGCGGGCATCCTGCTCAAGCTCCGCAATGCCGAGTACAAGAAGCTGTGCGAGGAAGAAGAGCGGGACGAGGACCAGGACGGCATCCCCGACATCTACGAACTCGACAACCCCGAATACCACCTGCGGATGGCGGCGATCCACGAAGCGAAGGCCGCGGAACACCGGCGGCTTGCCGAAGTGGCCTCCAGCAGGCATGCCGGAGACGATGGTCCGGCATGATCTGAGAGGCTTTGCATCCGGGTGAAGAGAAGAGGGAGACGGCGATGAGCGCAGCCGACGACGGCACGGAACGCAGCCTCGGACAGCTGGTGGCCACGGCCACCGCCGAGATGTCCGCGCTGGTGCACGACGAGATCGCGCTGGCCAAGGCGGAGTTCCGCCAGGACGCCAAGCGGGCCGGCATCGGCAGTGCCGCGTTCATGGTCGCGGGCGCGCTGGCGCTGTTCGCACTGCCGGTGCTGAGCTTCGCGGCGGCCTACGGCATCCACAACCTCGGCCTCGGGCTCGCCTGGTCCTTCCTGATCGTCGGCGGCGCCTTCCTGGTGCTCGCCGGTCTGCTGGCGCTCATCGCCATGGCCAAGATCAAGAAGATCAAGAAGCCGGAGAAGTCCATCACCTCGGCCAAGGAGACCGCGGCCGTGCTCCAGAAGGCCAAGCCGCACCCGCGCCTGGCCCCGGTGGAACACCCGGCGCTGGAGTCTGTGACACGCTCATCGGTATGACAGCCCCTGACAGCACCGCCTCGGTCGTACGGATCGACATCCCCGGTGGGACGGTGTCGCACCGTGACGTCGCGGCCAACGGCGCCCGCTTCCACATCGCGGAGATGGGCGAGGGCCCGCTGGTGCTGCTGCTGCACGGCTTTCCGCAGTTCTGGTGGACCTGGCGGCACCAGCTCCCCGCGCTGGCCGAGGCCGGCTTCCGCGCGGTGGCGATGGACCTGCGGGGCGTCGGCGGCAGCGACCGCACCCCCCGCGGCTACGACCCGGCGAACCTCGCCCTGGACGTCACCGGCGTCATCCGGTCCCTGGGTGAGCCGGACGCCGCGCTCGTCGGCCACGACCTGGGCGGCTACCTCGCCTGGACGGCGGCGGTGATGCGGCCCAAGCTGGTGCGCCGGCTGGCCGTGTCCTCGATGCCGCACCCGCGGCGCTGGCGCTCGGCGATGCTCGCCGACGTCCGGCAGAGCGCCCGCAGTTCGCACATCTGGAACTTCCAGCGGCCCTGGCTGCCCGAGCGCCGGCTGACGGCGGACGACGCGGCGCTGGTGGGCCGGATGATCCGCGACTGGTCCGGGCCCCGGCTGCCGGAGGACGAGGCGATCGCGGTCTACCAGCGGGCGATGAGCATCCCGTCGACGGCGCACTGCTCGATCGAGCCGTACCGCTGGATGGTGCGGTCGCTGGCGCGCCCCGACGGCATCCAGTTCAACCGACGGATGAAGATGCCCGTACGGGTCCCGACCCTGCATCTGCACGGCTCGCTCGACCCGGTGATGCGCACCCGCAGCGCGGCCGGCTCCGGCCAGTACGTCGAGGCGCCCTACCGTTGGCGGCTGTTCGACGGGCTGGGCCACTTCCCGCACGAGGAGGACCCGGTGGCGTTCTCCACGGAACTCATCAACTGGCTCAAGGACCCGGAACCGGACCGCTGAGCGGCCGCGCGCCGCAGCAGCGGGCCCCGGGCAACGCGAGCCCGGGGTCCGGCCGTTGGACGGGGCGCGCGCACCGGCTTCCCGGCGCGTCCGCACCCCACCGGGCGCGCGGCCCGGTCCGCCCGCCGGGCACACCCGCCCGGCAACCGAACGCACGTATGACGAGCGGCCACTTGCCCGGCGCATAGGCCAATTGGCGGTCCCCGAGGCGGTTACGGACCTTGGGGCCCGGGCAGAGTCGAAAGTATGGGCTGGACGCACGACTACCGTGACGTGGCACGCAACCGCCGCAGCAGTGCCGCTGTAGTGGGTACTCAGGACAGGGGAACCCCGGACCTCGGATCCGGCGCCTCCCCCGACCCGGCGCACCCCATGGGCATCCCTCACATCCTGCGCCGCAGAGCGCGCTGGATGAGCGCGCGGCTACGCCATCCGCGTACCTGATCCCACGGCTTCCACACCCGACGCCCGGCTGCCAGCCGGGCGCGCGGAGCCCGTCTCCCGCGCCCGACACGCCCCACGGCGTGCGCCCGGCGGCCGATGACCGCCGGGGCCGCCCCGGGGCGGTGCCGACCGGGACCTAGATGGCGCAGCCCTGGCTGTCGACCTGCTGCCGGGCGGTACGTCCCTGGAGGACGTCCTGGCGGACCTCGTCGGCGGTCAGCGCGTAGCCGGTGTGCGAGTCGTCCAGCGATTTCGCGAAGACGACGCCGTAGACCTTGCCCTGCGGGGTGAGCAGCGGGCCGCCGGAGTTGCCCTGACGGACCGTGGCGTAGAGGGAGTAGACATCGCGGCCGACCGTGCCGCGGTGGTAGATGTCCGGGCCGTTGGCCTGGATACGGCCGCGGATACGGGCGGAGCGGACGTCGTAGCCGCCGTTCTCCGGGAAGCCGGCGACGATGGCGTTGTTGCCGCTGCTCGCGTCCCCGCCGGCGAACTTCAGCGCCGGCGCCTCCAGCGCGGGGACCTCCAGGACCGCGATGTCGCGCCGCCAGTCGTAGATCACGACCTTGGCGTCGTACGTGCGGCCCTCGCCGCCCACCTGGACGGTCGGCTCGCGGACGCCGCCGACCACATGGGCGTTGGTCATCACGCGGTGCCGGCCGAAGACGAAGCCGGTGCCTTCGAGGACCTTGCCGCAGCCGGGGGCCGTGCCGACGACCTTGACGATGCTGCGCCGCGCCTGCGCCGCCACCGGGCTGGTGGCCAGCCGGGGGTCGGGCGCGGGCACGTCGTGGATCGGCTCGTTGGAGAACGGCGTGAAGACCTGCGGGAAGCCGTTCTGCGCGAGGACCGAGGAGAAGTCGGCGAACCAGGTGCTCGCCTGCTGGGGCATCACCCGGGACACCCCGAGGAGCACCTTGGAGTTCCGGACCTCCTTGCCGAGCGTGGGCAGGGAGGTACCGGCCAGCGCCGACCCGATCAGCCAGGCGACCAGCAGCATCGCCAGCACGTTGACCAGCGCGCCGCCGGTCGCGTCCAGGGCTCTCGCCGGTGACCAGGTGATGTGGCGGCGCAGCTTGTTGCCCCAGTGGGTGGTGAGCGCCTGGCCCACGGACGCGCACACGATCACGATGGCGACCGCCGCGACGGCCGCGAAGGTGCCGGGTGTCGCCTCTCCGGTGATCTCGTTCCAGATCACGGGCAGCAGGTAGACCGCGATCAGGCCGCCCCCGAGGAAGCCGATCACGGACAGGATGCCGACGACAAAGCCTTGCCGATAGCCGATGATCGCGAACCAAACGGCTGCGACCAGTAGCAAGATGTCCAGGACGTTCACGCCGGACACCGTCTCACGAGCGCCAGTCCAGTGGGACCGCCTTGTCACGGTCCCACGGAATCTCCCACCCGCAGTAGTGCAGGATCCGGTCGATCACTCCGGCCGTAAAGCCCCAGACCAGGGCGTTCTCGACAAGGAACGCGGGCCCGGTGTGGCCGCTGGGATGGCGCGTCGTCACACGATGGGCCGGATCCGTGAGATCCGCCACGGGAACCGTGAAGACCCGGGCGGTCTCCGCCTGGTCGACCGCGCCGACCGGGCTCGGCCGGCGCCACCACCCCAGGACGGGTGTCACCACGAAGCCGCTGACGGGGATGTAGAGCCGCGGCAGCACGCCGAAGACCTGCACACCCGACGGGTCGAGGCCGGTCTCCTCCTCGGCCTCGCGCAGCGCCGCCCGCACCGGACCCGGCCCGTCCGGATCGCCGTCCTCCGGGTCGAGGGCGCCGCCGGGGAAGGAGGGCTGGCCGGCGTGCGAGCGCAGGGTCCCGGCGCGCTCCATCAGGAGCAGCTCGGGGCCGCGCGCGCCGTGGCCGAAGAGGATCAGCACGGCGGACTGCCGCCCGCCGCTCTCGGGCGGCAGGAAGCGGCTGAGCTGGCGCGGTTCGATCGTGGCGGCCGCGCGGGCCACCGGGGCCAGCCACTCGGGCAGGCCGTCGGCCGTGACCGTGGCGTCCCAGCCGGACGCCGCGCCGCGGACGTCCGCGTCGTCGCCGTACCGCTGCTCCCGTGCACTCCTCATACGCGCCCCCTCAGGACCTGGCTTCGATCGTCTGTCACCTCTGGGCGGGTGCCCTCATGGAGCGGCCACCTGAGGCGCCATCGGGGGCGCGGGCTGCCCCGGATAGTCGGCCGGCGGCTTCAACCGCTGCCCGGGCTGGCCGCCCAGCTCGTACTTCAGCAGCTTCCTGGCCTTCTCCGGGTCCGTCTCGCCCTCGCCGTACGCGGGGCACAGCGGGGCGATGGGGCAGGCGCCGCAGGCGGGCTTGCGGGAGTGGCAGACGCGGCGGCCGTGGAAGACCACGCGGTGCGAGAGCATCGTCCACTCGCTCTTGGGGAAGATCTCGGCGACGTCCGCCTCGACCTTCTCGGCGTCCTCCGCGGTGGTCCAGCCGAAACGGCGGGCGAGGCGGCCGAAGTGGGTGTCGACGGTGATGCCGGGGACGCCGAAGGCGTTGCCCAGCACGACATTGGCGGTCTTGCGGCCGACCCCGGGGAGGGTGACGAGGTCCTCCAGGCGGCCCGGCACCTCGCCGCCGAAGCGGTCGCGCAGCGCGGCCGACAGCCCGAGCAGCGACTTCGCCTTGGCCCGGAAGAAGCCGGTCGGCCGGATCAGCTCCTCCAGCCGCTCCGGGTCCATCGCGGCCATGTCCTCGGGCGTCGGGCAGACCGCGAAGAGACGCGGGGTCGTCTGGTTGACCCTCAGGTCGGTGGTCTGCGCGGACAGGACCGTGGCGACCAGCAGCTCGAAGGAGTTGGTGAAGTCCAGCTCGGGGTGGGCGTACGGGTAGAGCTCGGCCAGCTCGCGGTTGATCCGGCGGGCCCGCCGCACCATGGCGACCCGCGATTCGGGCTTGCGCGCGGGGGCCTTCTTCGCCGGGGCCTTCCCGGCGGCCGCCTCGGCAGTCGCCTTCGCGGCGGTTTTCGTGGCGGTCTTCTTGGCGGTCTTCTTGGCGGGGGCGGTCTTGGTGGCCGCCTTCTTGGCCGTCGCCGTCTTCTTGGCGGCCGCCTTCTTCGGGGCGGCCTTCTCGGCGGCCGCGGCCGTCTTCTTCGTCGTGGCCTTCTTCGCCGTGGCCTTCGTGGCGACGGCTTTCCGGGCGGTGGCCTTCTTCGTGACGGCCTTCTGTGCCGCGGCCTTCGTGGCCGCCGCCGGCTTCTGCGGGGTTTCGTTCACGGCGGCCTTCTTCCCTGCCGAGGTCCTGCCTACCGGGGTCTTCTTCACGGAGGTCTGCGCGGTGTCCTGCGCCGCCGGCCGCGACGCGCCGGACCTGCGGACGGCCCGCTCCGGGCCGGACGTCACCCCGGGGAGCGATTTGCCGCGTTTGCCGGGATCCGGCATGCGGCCGGACGGCTGTTCGCCCACAGCGGAATCACGCCCTGCGCTCACCCTTCCGGCCCCCCACTCCTCTGCTCCCACCGGCGTATTGGACACTCGGCCAGACTAAGGCCAGCCACTGACATCCGGCTTGATCACTATGATTCGTGACCCCAATCGGCCCCCTGCCTTATGGCGGACGGCACCGGTCCGGCAAACTTGTGATTGATCGCACTGTTTTGCATTCCGGCATGATGGGGACCACAGTCCCCCGGAGCATGTCGACAAGGAGAGATCTCGTGGACGACGTTCTGCGGCGCGCACCGCTCTTCGCGGCGCTCGATGACGAGCAGGCGGCCGAGCTGCGCGCCTCGATGGGAGAGGTCACGCTCGCCCGCGGCGACGCCCTGTTCCACGAAGGGGACCCCGGCGACCGCCTGTACGTGGTCACCGAGGGCAAGGTGAAGCTGCACCGCACTTCCCCGGACGGCCGGGAGAACATGCTCGCCGTCCTCGGCCCCGGAGAGCTGATCGGTGAGCTCTCGCTCTTCGACCCGGGCCCGCGTACGGCCACGGCCTCCGCGCTCACCGAGGTCAAGCTCCTCGGCCTGGGCCACGGCGACCTCCAGCCCTGGCTGAACGCCCGCCCCGAGGTGGCCACGGCCCTGCTGCGCGCGGTCGCCCGCCGGCTGCGCAAGACCAACGACCAGATGTCCGACCTGGTCTTCTCGGACGTCCCGGGCCGCGTGGCCCGCGCCCTGCTCGACCTGTCGCGCCGCTTCGGCGTGCAGTCCGAGGAAGGCATCCACGTCGTCCACGACCTGACGCAGGAGGAGCTGGCCCAGCTGGTGGGCGCCTCCCGCGAGACGGTCAACAAGGCGCTCGCGGACTTCGCGGGCCGCGGCTGGCTGCGCCTGGAGGCGCGCGCCGTGATCCTGCTGGACGTCGAGCGGCTGGCCAAGCGCTCGCGCTGACCTCTCGCAGACCTGCTGGAAGGGCCCCGCTCCGGCGGGGCCCTTCCGCATGCTGCCCCATGGGGCCGTGGAACCACCGATGCCTCCTCGGAGCCGCAGGCCGCCTCCCCGCGGGCCCAGCATCCGGCCTGGTGGCCCCGGGGCCACCGGCTCCCCCGTGTGCCCCGCCCCGAAATCGGGTCGCCGTGCCTCCCGCCCCCTCGCCATAGTGGCGCCATGACGCGCGGCAGAGGACTGGACCGGGACGGCTGCTTCGTGCGGGAAGGCTCCCTGGACCGCGTGTCCGCGCCGTTCGCGCCCGTCGTGGCGGAGTTCCGCGCCCGGACCGGCGCGCACTTCGGCCCCGGCCGCCTGCACAGCAGCTACCTCTTCGGCAGCGTCCCGCGGGGCACCGCCGTCCCCGGGGTCTCCGACCTCGATGCGCTGATCGCCCTGCGGGACGGGCCCACCGATGCCGACCACGCAGCGGTCCGCGCCGTCGAGCACGACCTGGATACCGCGTTCTGGCAGGTCAACGGCGTGGGGATCCTGTTGTTCGGCGTGGACCGGCTGCGCGGCGAGCGGGAGCGGTACGACCTCGGATGGTTCGTGGCCTGCCTGTGCACCCCGCTCGGCGGCCCGGACCTCGCCGCCGAGCTGCCCCGTTACCGCCCCACCTCGCTCCTGGCCCGCGAGACCAACGGGGACCTCTTCCGCAGCCTGCCCGGTCTGCGCGAGCGCGCCGCCACGGCCACTACGGAGGCCGAGCGCACCCGGCTGACCCGGGGCGTGGCGCGACGCCTGGTACGCACCGGGTTCACCCTGGTCATGCCGCGCTGGGGCGGCTGGACGAGCGATCTCGACGAGTCCGCCGAGGTGTTCGCCCGCTACTACCCGGCGCACGCCGAGCAGATGCGCGCCGCGGCCCGCGCCGCCCGGGCGCCCGCCGCTTACCCGGAGCTGCTGGACGCGCTGCTCACCGGCCTCGGCCCCTGGCTGGCCGACGAATACCTGGCCGTCCACGGGGCGAAGGCGGCACCGCCGGGGGCGGGCTGACGGCACCTCTCAGGCGGCCAGGTGCCCGTCCGCGCCCCGGGGGCCCGGATCCCCGCCGCCGAGCCCTCAGCCCTCGATCAGCCCGTGTTCCCCCAGGTAGTCCAGCTGTGCCCGCACCGACAGCTCGGCGGCCGGCCACAACGAGCGGTCGACATCGGCGTAGACGTGCGCGACGACCTCGGCGGGTGAGCGGTGGCCGGCCTCGACCGCGGTCTCCACCTGGGCGAGCCGGTGCGCGCGGTGCGCCAGATAGAACTCCACCGCCCCCTGGGCGTCGTTCAGCACCGGTCCGTGTCCCGGCAGGACCGTGGTCACCCCGTCGTCGACCGTCAGGGAGCGCAGCCGGCGCAGCGAGTCCAGGTAGTCGCCGAGGCGCCCGTCGGGGTGCGCGACGACGGTGGTGCCGCGCCCGAGGATCGTGTCGCCGGTGAGGACGGCGCGGTCGGCCGGGAGGTGGAAGGAGAGCGAGTCGGCGGTGTGGCCCGGTGTGGGCACCACACGCAGTTCCAGGCCGCCGGTGGTGATGACGTCGCCCGCTTCGAGACCCTCGTCGCCCAGGCGCAGCGCCGGGTCCAGGGCCCGTACGGCCGAACGGGTCAGCTCGGCGAAGCGGGCGGCGCCGTCGGAGTGGTCGGGGTGACCGTGGGTCAGCAGGGTCAGCCCGATGCGCTTGCCGGCCCGTTCGGCGGTCTCGATGACGGCCCGCAGATGGCCTTCGTCGAGCGGCCCGGGGTCGATGACCACGGCGAGGTCGGAGTCCGGTTCGGCGACGATCCAGGTGTTGGTGCCGTCCAGGGTCATCGGCGACGGGTTCGGCGCCAGGACACAGCGGGCCCGTGCGCTCGCCTGTCCGGCGATCACTCCGCCGCGCGGCCGGCCGGGGAGGGCGGATGCGTCGGTCATGCGGGGGTCCCTCCCGAGGGGCCGTGGGTGCCCGCGTCGCCGTCCCCGGGGGCGGCGGTGCCGGACGGGGCGATGTGCTTGGTGAACTCGTCGTGTCCCGGCCAGCTCAGCTCGATCTCGCCGCCCACGACGCGGGCCTGCGCCAGTACCGGCGTCAGGTTCTGGGCCTCCGCGGCGCCCAGCGCGTCCGCGGCGGTGGCGTACGGCTGGAGGGAGCGCAGGGTCGCGATGGTCGGCGGCATCATCAGCAGCTCACCGCGGTCGTAGCCGGCCGCTGCCTCCTCCGGCCGGATCCACACCGCGAGGTCCGCCTCGCTGGAGGCACCGGGGGCCTCGCCCGCACCGGGGCTCGCCTCCGGCCCCTGGGGAAGGGTGTGCTGGCCCTCGGGGAGCGCCGCGACGAAGAACCAGGTGTCGTAGCGCCGCGGCTCGAACTCGGGGGTGATCCAGCGCGCCCAGGCGCCGAGCAGGTCGGCGCGCAGGACCAGGCCGCGGCGGGCCAGGAAGTCGGCGAAGGACAGCTCGTGGGCGACCAGGGCCGCGCGGTCGGCCTCCCAGTCCGCACCGGTGGTGTCCGTGACGACGGTCTCGGCGGAGGTGCCGGCGAGCAGCACGCCCGTCTCCTCGAACGTCTCGCGGACCGCGGCGCAGACGATGGTCTGCGCGGTGGCCGGGTCGACGCCCATACGGACCGCCCACTGGGCGCGCGAGGGGCCGGCCCAGGCGATCGGGCGCTCGTCACGCGGATCGACGGAGCCGCCCGGATAGGCGTACGCGCCGCCGGCGAAGGCCATGGAGGTACGTCTGCGCAGCATGTGGACGGTGGGGCCGCCGGAGGCGGAGTCCCGCAGCAGCAGGACGGTGGCGGCCCGCCGGGGCTCGGCGGGGGTCAGCTCGCCGTTCGCGAGCGCCCGGATGCGGTCCGGCCACTCCGGTGGGTACCACTGGCCGTTGGTCGTGGACGACATGGCCGGATGCTATGCGCTCGCGCGCTGATGTTCGAGGGCGTCTTCCGCGCCGGAGGGCCCCTGCTGACGAGGGGCCCTCCGGCACAC